>JALHJR010000038.1:0-17476 GCA_022840405.1 Tepidanaerobacter acetatoxydans | reverse complement strand
ACTGAACTACTGGGCCGCATATTTGGTGGGCGAAACAGGGCTCGAACCTGTGACCCCGTGCGTGTAAGGCACGTGCTCTCCCAGCTGAGCTATCCGCCCAAAGACAATACTTAGTATACATTAGAATCGAATCAGTGTCAAAAATCATTAAAACGAATTATTGAGCTTTATTTCTTTTATACAAGGTGTATCTCTTAGTTGCTTTGTTTATCAATTACACCTTATCGAAATTGTAAGCCTTGTGTAAGCCCATCCGTTAAAGCAATTATATAAATTTATTGACTAATTGTCAAGAAAATCACTTATGTCTTCTCTTTAGTTCATTTATAACTTCATCAATTGTTATGCCATCATATCGTAATGCAATTAACATATGAAAAAACAAATCTGCGGATTCATATATTATCGCGTCTTTGTCTTGGCTCATGGATGCTATGACAACTTCTGTGGCTTCTTCACCGACCTTTTTCAATATTCTATCCCTGCCGCCATTATACAGTTTTGCCACATATGAGCCTTCCGGCTTTTCCTTAAATCTCGAATCAATTATACCTACTAACTCATTTAAAAAATTTAGCGTATTTTCCTGCGGTTTGTCTTTTTCATTTGTATCGCTATCTTGAATATCTGACAAACTGCGATAGAAACAAGAATTATGCCCAGTATGGCAGGCAGGCCCTTTTGCATCTACTTTTAGAAGTAGTGTGTCTTTATCGCAATCATAAAAAATACTTTTAACTTCAAGAACATTGCCGCTGGTTTCTCCCTTTTGCCAAAGGCTTCTTCTTTTACGGCTGTAAAACCACGCCTTTCCGGTTTCAATGGTTTTTTTTAATGATTCTTCATTCATATATGCAACCATTAGGACTTCTTTGCTTTTTGCATCTTGAATCACGGCAGGGACTAGACCTTTTTCATCATAATTTATATCAATCATTGATTACATCTACTCCTTCTGATTTTAAATATTCTTTAACTTCTTTAATACTGAAAAGCCCTTTATGAAAAACAGATGCCGCTAAGGCGCCACTTGCTTTGCCTTTTAAAAATATTTCCTTGAAATGTTCAAGCTTTCCAGCACCTCCTGAAGCTATAACCGGTACATTAACCGCTTCTGCCACAGCATTGGTAAGAGCTATGTCATACCCATCATTAGTGCCATCAGCATCCATACTAGTTAAAAGTATCTCTCCAGAACCTAAATCTACAGCTTTTTTGCACCAGTCGATGGCATCAAGTCCTGAAGCTACATGTCCGCCATGTGTATAAACTTCCCAACTGTTATTATTTTTTTTGGCATCACAAGCCAATACAATATGCTCACTTCCAAACTTTCGTGCTCCTTCTTGAATCAGTTCTGGATTTTCAACAGCTGCTGTACTGATAGAAACCTTGTCAGCACCGGCCGCTAGCAAATTCTCAATGTCTTTTAAAGTGGATATTCCACCACCTACCGTAAAAGGTATATTAACATTTTGGGCAATACTTTTTACTATTTCCAAGGTAGTCTTTCTGCCTTCTAAAGTTGCTGATATATCTAAAAACACAATTTCATCTGCACCCTGCTTATCATAAAAAGCTGCTAATTCAACCGGGTCTCCAATATCTTGAATGTTTTCGAAATTAACTCCTTTTACCACTCGTCCATTTTTTACATCTAGGCAAACGATCAATCGCTTTTTGCTCATCATATCTCACTCCTTACTGTAAACCAAACTGTTCTAAAACTGTCTTCAAATTCAGCGTTCCATTGTACAAAGCCTTTCCGATTATAGCTCCGTCAAGGCCCTTCTTTTCGTATCGGGCCAACTGCTCCAGGTCTTGCATAGAGGAAATACCGCCTGATGCAATTACTGAAAAATCATCAAAACTGAGCACTTTTTCAATGCCTGTAATATTCGGTCCTTGCATCATACCATCTTTAGAAATATCCGTGTAAATGATAGTTTTTAAACCGGTATTCTTAAGCTTTTTTAGCATCTCTTCCGTTTTGACTCCGGAATCTTTTATCCATCCGTTGATTGCAACTTCATCTTTGCGTACATCCAAGCCAACCGCAACTTTTTCAGCTCCAAATTTTTTTATTGCTGTTTCTATTAAAGGTAAATTTTCAACAGCAGAGGAGCCTAAAATAATGCGATTTATACCCAGATTTATATAATTTTCCGCCGTTTCTTCATCTCTTATGCCGCCGCCCAGTTGGATATTGACATCTACGGTTTTGCGAATCCTTTTAATTACATCTATATTGATAGGATTGCCTGATTTTGCACCATCTAAATCCACAACATGAATCCATTTAGCTCCCTGACTCTGCCAGCGTTTTGCAGCTTCTGCTGGATCTTCCAAATAAACAGTTTCCTTAGAAAAATCTCCTTGATTAAGCCTCACACACTTTCCTTTCCTAATATCGATTGCCGGATATATATTCATTGACCCACCCTTTCTAAGACTTAAAATTTCTTAAAGTACGCCCTTTGTTGAAGGTATGCCCTTTTCTCTAGGGTCGACAGCTGCTGCCTCTTTTAATGCACGGCCAAATGCTTTAAAAAGCGCTTCTATTATGTGATGAGTATTTCGGCCGCGTATTGCCTCTAAATGAAGTGTAATTCGTGCACTGCTCGCAAATGCCCTAAAGAACTCTTCGACTAATTCCACATCAAAATCTCCTACTTTATCCCTACCAAAAACGGCATCAAAAACTATAAAAGGCCTGCCGCTTATATCTACCGCACAAAATGCCAGTGCTTCATCCATAGGAACATAGAAACTTCCATAGCGTTTGATACCTTCTTTTTGGCCAAGGGCCTTTAAAAATGTTTCGCCTAAAACTATGCCGATATCTTCCGTCAGATGATGAAAGTCAACCTCAGCATCGCCATCTGCCTCAATATCCAAATTGAAAAGGGAATGACGAGAAAACAAGTTTAACATATGATTTAAAAAAAATGCCGGTGTCTTAATATTGCTTTCCCCTTCACCATCTAAATTAATTTTAACCTTTATCTGTGTTTCTTTGGTGTTTCTATAATTTTCAGCAATGCGCATATAAACCTACCACCTTTAATTCATGATTTCTCTTAAGCAAGATAAAAGAAACTCATTTTGTTCAGGAGTACCTATGCAAAATCTCAGACAGTTCTCCAGTATCTTATCGCCTAAGCGACGAGTCAGTATGCCTCTTTTTAAAAGCTCGTTGTAGACCATATCTCTTGGTTTCTTTAGTTCACATAAAAAAAAGTTTGACGAGCTTGGATATACCATTATCCCATCAATGGACTCTAAGCCTTCCTTAAGACGCTTTCGCTCATCTATAAATTGGTTTCGCATGTTTTTTAGCCAATCGGTTTCCTTTAAAATCTCTACTGCAGCAATTTGTGAGAAAAGGCTTACATTATATGGCAGTTTAACTTTAAACAGCTGTTTTATTGCATCTTCATGGCCGAGGGCATATCCTACCCGAAGACCTGCCAAAGAAAATATCTTGGAAAAGGTGCGAATAACTATAACATGCGGATACTTTGCAATTCGGTCTGCAAAAGTCTTGCCGCCAAACTCAAAATAAGCCTCGTCAACGGCCACAATACCGTTGAAATTCCTTATCAAATCCTCTAATTTCTCATCGTCAAAATAATCGCCCGTAGGATTATTGGGATAGCATAGAAACATCAGCTGCGGCTTGTCTTCTGTAAGGTGTTGTTTTATTCCTGCAGTGTCAATATCCCAAAAGCACCTGCCACATTCCTGTTTTTTTACAAGAGGCACTTTAATAATATTTGAACCGGCTACAGTAGAAAATATCTCATAACTGGAAAATGTTGGAACTAAAATTATAACATCACGGCCCGGACCAGCAAAAGCCATAATTATATCATTTATGACTTCATCACCGCCGCTGCCTACAAAGATTTGGTCAGGGTCTACTCCGGTGTATCCAGATAAACTTTCTCTAAGAATATCGCAGCTCGGGTCATAATAGTAGTTAAAGTGTTCTTCCTTCAATCTGTTCCATATACGTTCTTTTATTTCAATTGGTACATCATAAGGACTTTCATTAGCATCAAGCTTTATTCTGCATTGTTCCTTTGAAGGCATATATGGTGTTAATTTTAATATATCTTCTCTTACAAAGTGTATTGGTGATGTTATAGTAATCTCCTCCCTAATACAACATCGATTATGATGGAAAAATTTTTATATTTTTATACAGGCTTAAAATTATAGCTCAAATTCAATGTATAATTATACACCTTTGCACAGTTTATTCTATCATAAATGGCTATAATAAATCCAACTTAATAAGTACTTGCATCATACAACCTGTTTAAGTTTTTCCATCAATTTCATTATTACATTGGATTTTATTCGAAAGCTCACTTGGTTTGCTATAAGTCTGCTGCTAATAGGACAGATTTCTTCTAAGATTTTCAGATGATTTTTTTCAAGGGTTTTACCGGTGGATACAATATCTACAATCGCATCCGAAAGTCCCAACACTGGACCTAATTCTACAGAACCATGCAGCTTTATAACTTCTATGGGAAATCCCTGTTTTACAAAATGTTCTTCTGCAATACACGGGTAACTGGTTGCCACCCTGTAAATTGGAGTATTTAAAGGTCTGCCATCCGGAACAGCAACCACCATACGGCACTGTGCCAGTTTTAAATCCATCAGCTCAAAAACATCATTCTTGTTTTCTAACAGCACATCCTTACCTGCCACTCCAATATCCGCCACACCATATTCAACATAAGTAGGAACATCCGAAGGTTTTGCCAAAATCATCCTTACGCCATATTCTTCAAAATCAAAAAAAAGCTTGCGGGAATCTTCGCTTACTCCTTCAAAATCCATTTGTATTTTTTTAAAAAGTTCAAGGGTTTCCAACAAAATTCTGCCTTTTGATAGGGCAATTTTTAATAAATCCAAGAAAATTCTCCTTTATTGATTAGTGAACTATTATTTTTAAAAAAAATTATCTGATGTTAACTATGCGAATTATGTTTTTCTGAAGGTATCATTTTAACTATAATACCGTGTTTTCTCATTTCTTCTGCTTTATCTAATGCATCAACAAATCTTTTGGGGTTATAAAATAAGTATGTAGGTTCATAGATGTCTTTCATGTCTTTATCTAAAACCGAAAGAATCACATCCTCACTTAAGGCAAAACCCGTTGCCGGTCGAGATCCGTTAAACTTATCGAGCAGTGTATCATATCGTCCCCCACCCCCCAAAGGGAATCCTGCATTCGGTGAATATATCTCAAATACTATCCCTGTATAATAATCCATGCCGCGAGCAAGGCCGGGATCAAAAGTAAGATTAATATTGTCGAAATTTTTTAGTACTTTCCATAGCTTAGCAAGGTCCGATATGGCCTCAACACATTTGCCGTTAAGCGGAAACTTTATAATCTCATCTAATATCTCCGGGCCACCATAAAAATACGGTAGAGCTGAAAATATTTCTTTGGTGTTAGATTTGAGTACATTTGCTTCAATTAAATTTTTGAGCAGCACAAAATTCTTATTCTTGATTGCTTGAGCTATATCATCCTTTAGTAGCGGATCATCCTCAATTTCATCTAAAAGCCCTTCTAAAAATTTTATATGCCCTACATTTATTATAAAATTATCTATGCCTATCTCCTCTAATATGAAAGATGCTAATATTATAATTTCAATATCAGCTTCTATTCCTGAAATTCCTATAAGTTCAGCACCAGTTTGATAAAATTCTTGCTCTCTGCCCTTGCGCATCTCCTGAAATCTAAAAACATTTGCCATATAATAGAATCTTAAAGGCATAGAATGCTCGCTGTAATGTGTTGCAACCATTCTGGCGATTGATGTGGTGATATCAGGTCTTAAAGCCATAACCCCACCCTGCCTGTCAAAAAACTTGAACACCTTTTCCGCAAACCCCGGTTGGCCGCTTTTTATAAATGTCTCTAGGTATTCAAAAGATGGTGCTATTACTTCTTCATATCCCCATTTCTCCAATATATCACTGCTTATTTTTTCAATCCGCCTTTTTTTACGAGCTTGCGGTGGCAAGTAATCTTTAACACCTGCAGGCTTTCGAAAGTATTTGGTCATTAATACACATCCTTCAATAATCCTTTAGTATATTAAATCATTAAAGTATCTAAAGTATTTAAGGGAATATTAACATAATGCTTTTAAATAATCAATAGTGATTTTATGTGCTGTATAGTTATTCTATGATAATGTTATGTTAAATTTATTCTCGTAAAATGTCACCTATTTGTGAGAAGATATTTTGCTTCAAAAAAGTTTTATGATATAATTCAGATACATTACAATTACAAAAAATTAAAATAACTCGCCTGGCGCCAAGGAGGAAAGTGTAATGAAAATAAATCCTTACATATTTCGGCAGTATGACATAAGAGGTGTTGTTGGTGAAGATTTGGATGAAGATTTTGCAAGGAGGCTTGGTCAGGCTTTTGGCACCTACTCCTTAAAAAATAACGAAACTTCAGTTATTGTTGGGTGTGATAATCGCATTTCTTCACCATCTTTAAAAAAAGCTGTTACAGAAGGTCTGCTGTCTACCGGATGTAATGTAGTCGACATAGGTACGGTTGTAACTCCTATATTTTATTATGCTAGAATACATTTTAATATAAATCCTGGAATAATGGTAACTGCAAGTCATAATCCCGCACAATTTAATGGTTTTAAAGTGGCATTTGGTCCGGGCACTATATATGGTGACGAAATTCAAAATTTAAGGATAATGATGGAAAAAGGAGATTTCATGTCAGGTCAAGGTTCGCTTACCTATAAAGACCCTGCAGAGGATTATATTGATATGATTTGCGAAAAAATACACCTTTCAAAAAAGCTCCGAGTCGGAATAGATTGTGGAAATGGCACTGCTTCGCTCTTTGCCGAAAAACTTTTCCGCCGATTGGGTGTTGATGTTTACCCTCTATACTGCGAGTCTGAGCCCAAATTTCCAAATCATTTTCCCGATCCGGTCAAGCCTGAAAATCTAACAGACTTGAAAGAACTAGTTCTAAGGGAAAAACTGGATTTAGGAATTGGATTCGATGGTGATGGGGACCGCATTGGCGTAGTTGATGATAAGGGAAATATAATTTATGGCGATATGTTGATGATTCTATATTGGCGCGAAATCATGCCAAAATATCCCGGGGCTGTGGCTATTATTGAAGTTAAGTGCTCACAAGCTCTCGTAGATGAAGTAAAAAAATTAGGCGGTACATCTATCTTCTATAAAACAGGTCATTCATTAATAAAGGCAAAAATGAGAGAAATCGGTGCGATATTTACCGGTGAAATGTCCGGGCATATGTTTTTTGCAGACGAATACTACGGTTTTGACGATGCGTTTTATGCCGCAGCAAGACTGCTGAGGATTTTATCCAACACCGACAAAAAACTTTCTGAGCTGCTAGCTGATGTTCCTAAATATTATTCCACACCGGAAATTCGGGTCCCGTGTCCTGATGAAGAAAAGTTGGGTAAAGTAGAGGCCGTAAAAAACTTCTTCAAAGACAAATACCCCATAATAGATGTAGACGGGGCGAGGGTAATCTTCCCCGATGGTTGGGGACTTGTCAGAAGCTCTAACACCGGGCCGGAGCTTATAGTAAGATGTGAAGCAAAAACACCTGAGGGTTTGGAAAAAATCAAAAAGGAAATTCAGGAAGCCCTGGCACCTTTAAAAGTATTTGAGTGATTAGTGAGTTTCTAAATATATAGAAGGCTACTCAATTATAAGTAGCCTTCTATATATTTCTCTACTAATTTTTCACAATAAATGTAATTTTAATCGCACTTGTTCTGCTGTTTCCGCATAGAATGACGCCCATGCTAGGCATACAAATAAGCTTTAAACTTGCTTATAATAAAGGTTTGATGTTTTTTATTGAATTTCTCGCAGCCTCATCAGGTGTAGGGAGCGGCAGACATTCAAAGGCTATATAGTCATTATAGCTTATGTCCTTTAGTGCTTTAATAATACTTTTAAAGTCTATATGGCCATGGCCAGGGTACCACCTGTCGCTGTCGGCAAAATGAAAATGGCCTAAGGTCTTTCCTGCTTTCAATATACTTTTTACCATATCCTGTTCTTCTATATTCATATGAAATGTATCTAAGTGCAGCTTGAGATATGGTGAATTTATTTTCTCAATAAATTCAAGGCTTTCTTCAATATTATTAATGAAGTTGGTTTCATATCGATTTATTGCTTCATTTAGTATAATTATGTTATTTTTTTCTGCAGAGTTCATAATCTTGTCAAAGCATTTAAGTGCATATTCTTCATATTTTTTACGGTCATTTGTATCAGCAATTGTACCTCTCATTGAACCTATTATTACTTTTGCATCAAGTTCTTTAGCAGCGCAAATATGATCGAATATCCTCTTTACAGCCCTATCTCGAACAGTGCTGTCCGAATCTGTAAAGCTTAACCCGTCCATTCCATAGCCCATCCCTGTGCCGATAGTAGAAACTACAATATTGTTTTCTTCACAAGCCTTTTGTATCTCCCCGATATCCAATGTATTTGGGTCATTTACATGAATTTCTACCGCATCATATCCCATTTTTGCTGCCTTTTTAATGTTTTCAGTATAGCTGCCCCTTAAAACAATCGGCGCATTTTTAGCCGCTTCTTTTGCTATGGTAATGCTGAGCTTCATTTTATAAACACCTATCTTTCTATTTTTATCGGCTTTCCTTCAGTAAGTGATTTTTTTGCAGCAAGGCCGATAATTACTGGTTCAAGACCGTCTTTGCCTGTTACAAGAGGCTTGGTATTATTTAATATGCTATCGCAAAATGCCTTAATTTCAGCTATATATGCATCTTTGTATCTATCCATGAAAAAGTTCTTGGGATTGTGGCTTATAATTCCTTCTTCATTGCTTAATACAGTATTTGTTAAATGATCATTATTCACAGCTATGCTTCCTTTTGAACCAAATACTTCTACTCTTTGATCATAGCCGTAAACGGCCTTTCTACTATTATCTATGACGCCTATGGTGCCATCTGCAAATTTTAGCGTAACAACGGCGGTATCAATATCCCCTGCTTTTCCAATTTCTGGGTCTACTCTTACATCTCCTGCAGCAAAAACTTCGATAACTTCACTTCCAATTAAAAATCTTGCCATGTCAAAGTCATGTATAGTCATATCTAAAAAGATGCCACCAGATACTTTAATATATTCTATCGGTGGTGGACTGGGGTCACGTGAAGTAATTTTTAATATGTGAGGTTCGCCTATTTTGCCCGCTCTTATAATATCATGTGCTCGTTTAAAGCTGGGATCGAATCTTCGTTGAAAGCCTATTTGTAATTTAACATTTGCTTTTTCTACCTCATCTAGGGCTTTATGTATTCTATTTAAGTCAAAGTCAATGGGCTTTTCGCAAAAAATATGTTTACCTGCCTTTGCCGAATCTATAATTAATTGAGAGTGTGTATCGGTTGATGAGCATATGAGAACCGCATCTATTTCCTTGTCTTCTAATATTTCGTTTGCGTCTTTATAGACATTTTTTATCCCAAGATTTTCTGCCCAATCTTTGATATTTTCAGCAAATATATCTGCAACAGATTTAATCTCTACAAAGTCTACATTAGCTTTGATAGTTTCGGCGTGAAATCTTCCTATTCTTCCTGCTCCAATTAATCCTACTTTAATTTTTTTCACGGTTTACATCTCCTCCATTTAGTATTTTTATTTTATGAGACCATCCTGTAAAGATATTTATTTCCTTACAGGATGGCATACAGGAGGTTTATTGTTTATTATGTCGCTGCCTCGTTTAAGCAAAAGGCTTATAATTTATAGAATACTCCCATAGGCGGCAGTTCATAAACCGATTTCCAACCTTCGCTGAAGGGTTCTTTCAAAAACGGCTCCATCTCTTTTTCGGTTCGCAATGTAATTTTTTCTACCGGTGGCACTGTTCCCGCCGGGAAGGCATCTAGAATCTGGTCATGTACTAGAGTCAAGTATTTTAGTATTGCAGCGATAGGCCGTTTTGCCTTTTTAACTGAGGCTATACTTGGTTTGCCTACAACTCCCTGAGGTGTAGCGGCCCGTTCTATGGCAGCATGACCTTCGCCTTCAGACCAGCGATGTGGTCTTCCAAAGGGGTCTACTGATTTATCAAAGTGACCATCTGGAAGGAATGATTCACCTTCGGCATCCTCTACTACACTCATGTCAATCATGTCAGGGAAAAGCAAGAGTCCTACTGAAGTTTCTGCTTCGTCTGCGTGGACAAAGTGTGTCTCTAGGCTGTCTTCTCTGTCTGTAGGATAGAAAAACTCTCTAACGGCCCTATGCCAGTCTAATACCTGGAATATTCCCGGAAGTTGAAATCTCTTCATGAATTCTTGTATGGCTGATTCTAGCATCCACAGATGTCCATGATTGTTTACTAAGATTATTTTCCTAAAGCCGTCATTCCATAATCCTAACATCATATATACGATGGTTTCTTCTACTACTTCTTTTGGCATGATAACTGTACCAGGCATGCCAAGGTGATGGTATGGATGGCCGCCGTAGTTTAGCGGTGGGAAAGCGAGGCTTACTTCTCTTCCCTGTTTTGCGGTGTATCGGCGGACACCTTCTAGAATTTGTGTGACCATGAATGTGTCAAGACCAGAATTAGCATGCATGCCGTGGTTTTCTGTGCATCCTATGGGCACAAATACTATGTCGTTTTTGCGGCGCTTTTCAATAACTTTTACTCTCGGAGTATTTTGAATGTATGTGCCTGCTTTACCTAGTTCCGGTTCCGATGGGATATCGTATTCTTTTAGTATGGCATCTATCTCTTCTTCACTTGCATCCCATATTTGTTTTTTCAGCCTTCCTACGGTATTGTCTTCAAACTTTATGGCCGGATTGTCAGTCAATATCCATTTTTTGTCCTTTGGTTTTTCCATAGTATATCTCCTTCTTTCTTGATTTGATGTTTTTGCTATGGGGTGAGTTGGTCTTATATTCTCCCCATGGCAGCTTTTGTTTATTTGCTAAAATATTTGTTAGTCCATTACACAGGTTATTTTGCACTCTTTTCTATCTGTTCTTAACATAATGACGTTTTCCGGCACTTCTTCCAAGCTTATTTTCTTGGTTATCATAGGTGTCATATCCATTCCACTTGCCATACATTCTATGACTCTGGGAAAGGTACCGTGACCTGAATGACCCTGTGCCCCGATGATTCTTGCTCTTCTTACTTGTAATACTTCACCGGTAACAGGCATCTTGGCATCAGCTCTTGCAACTACTACTATGGTCGAATTTAATGTCCTGCCTTCCCATATTGCTTTTTCTATTCCTGGATACACTGCAGTAGGTAATCCTGTAGCTTCAAGATATAGACTTGCTCCATAGCCATCTGTAAGTCTTAATACTTCCTCAGTAAAGTCTACTTTTGTCGGGTCAATTACGTAATCAGCCCCTAACTTTTTGCCAAGTTCTGCTCGACCAGCAGAGGGTTCTGATAGAATCACTTTGGCTGCTCCATGCCTTTTTAGTATGGCGCATGCTGCAAGACCTATGGGCCCACCGCCACATATTACTACGTTGTCGCCAGGTCTTATTCCCCCTCCGCGCTCAATTACAGCATTATATGCTACAGATGTAGGTTCCACGAGGCTTCCGGCAAGGAAGATGTCTTCTTCTTTGTATCGTGCTTTCAAAGGTTCTAAGCTCCACAGGAGTTTAGCCGGTAAGACAATATACTTTGCAAATGCTCCGTTTACATTAAATCCTATCTCATCTAATCTTTCGCAGTGGTTGGGCCACCCGTCGGCACAGGGTTGGCACTGACCGCACCACATCATCTCTTCGGCTGTTACGAGTTCGCCACCTTTGTAGGGTTTATTTGTCCTTTTGTCAATTGCGTCAGGACCTACTTCTACTACTACTCCGGAAAGTTCATGGCCTAAAATGGCAGGAAATCCTGTAAGGCCGGGATAGAATATGTAGCCATCTTCATCCGGCTGAGCCATATGGACATCGCTTCCGCAGATTCCACATGCTTTAACCTCTATTAGCACTTCTCCTTTTTGCGGCTTCGGTATGTCGTGCTCTACAATTTCTATACGCGGGTTTCTCCATACTTTACTCCCTAAATAGGTCTGTTTCCATTCAATATCCTTAGGCCCTAATTTAAATTCGGGACGCGGGTCCCAATCTGCAAATAGTGTAACCGCTTTCATTTTTGACATTATAAAGACTCCCTTCTATAATTTTTTGTTGGTTTAATGTTTTACAGAAAATTATAAAATACTATTTTTGCTGTCTAACTCTTAGCTTGTGCTCTTCTTCTTATAACGTCAACATAAACTGCACCAATAATAACAGCTCCGATAGCAACAGTTTGCCATTCTGCAGAAACGCCTAAAAGATTGAGGCCATTTCTCAAGACCGCCATTATCATAGCACCAATTAATGTTCCCCACACTGTTCCCACGCCACCCATAAAACTTGCTCCTCCAATAATTACTGCGGCAATAGCATCTGTTTCATATCCTAAACCCGCTAGCGGATATGCGGCATTGACTCTTCCAGTTAATATCAAACCTCCCATAGCTGCCATAAGACCACTAAGTGTATATACAGTTATCAGTATTGCGTCTACGTTGATGCCTGATAATCTTGCAGCTTCCTTATTACCTCCAACTGCATATATATGTCTACCGGTGACAGTACGGGTTAAAAATATATGAAAAACCACATAAACAGCAATAACTAAGATAAAACTGACAGGCACTGGTCCTAAAAAAGCAGAACCCAAATACTGAATAATTGGAGGAAATCCGGAAATAGGAGATGCTTTGGTTGCTATTAATGCTAGACCCCTACATATGTTTTGCATTCCAAGTGTTGATATAAACGGGTGAGGAAGGTGCAGTTTTGTAAGTAACAAGCCATTCATAATGCCCAATAAAGATCCCGTAGCTAAACAGGCTAAAATACCAATAATCGGACTCATATTTAGCTTCACAACTAAGATAGCCATTACTACAGTAGATAATGCTAAGATTGACCCTACCGAAAGGTCAATTCCTGCGGTTAGTATAGCCATAAGCATTCCCACTGCCACAAGGCTATTAATAGCTGATTGTCTTGCAATGTTCATGAGGTTTTTTACCTCAAAGAAGTGGGGGGTGACAATTGATAAAAATACGAATAGAACGATTAGCCCTGCCATTGGTCCTATTTGCGAAAAAAAACTTGTAACTTTTTTGCTTTGTTGCTGGTCTTCTACAACTACATTTTCTTTCGCTTTAGACTCAGCTTTCATAATTCTTATACACCTCCAGTTGCAGCTTTCATGATTATTTCTTGATTGGCATTTTCTCGAGAAAATTCACCCGTTATTCTTCCTTCATGCAATACAATAATCCTATCACTAATACCTAAAATTTCAGGAAGTTCAGAAGATATCATTATAATGCATGCACCATTAGATACTAGCTCATTCATTATGTTATATACTTCAACTTTCGCACCTACATCAATACCCCTTGTTGGTTCGTCAAAAATAAAGATTCTTGCATTATAACAAAGCCATTTTGCAATTACTACCTTTTGCTGATTACCACCGCTTAATTCAATCACTTTTTTGTATAGGGATGGTGTCTTTATATTTAATTGCTCTGATACGCCTTTTGATGCGAGAAATAGTTTTTTTAAATTGACAAAAAGTTTTTCCTTGAATCTAGGCAAACTAGGCAGTGTAATATTGTTGACTAAATCTTGTTGTAAAATTAAGCCTTGGCCTTTCCTGTCTTCAGGCAAAAGAGCTATTCCTTCCTTCATTGCATCTCTGGGAGATAAAATATTACACTTTTTCCCATAAACATAAATATCTCCCTTATCTCTTATATCAGCACCAAAAATACTTCTAGCGATTTCTGTTCTACCTGCACCTACGAGCCCTGAAATACCTAAAATTTCACCACTATATGCAACAAAGCTTATATCATCAAAAATACCCGCTCGTTTAAGGTTCTCTACTCTTAACGCCTCAATGCCCCGCCTAGTTGGTTTTTTAGGATATTGCTGCTCCAAGTTTCTGCCTACCATATATTTTATAATCTCATCTTTATTAGTTTCTCTAGCTTCTACTGTCACTATTTTCTTTCCATCTCTCATGACTGTAATCCTGTCACATATTTCAAAAACTTCTTCCAGCCTATGCGATATAAATATAACAGAAATTCCTTTTTTTCTTAATCTATCAATTGCTTTCAATAATTCTTCAGTTTCATTTAGACTTAAGCTGGAAGTTGGTTCATCCATTATAATAATATTAGCATTTTTTGATAATGCCTTGGCTATCTCTACCATTTGCTGCTGACCTATACCTAATTGCTTTACGGGTATATTTACATCCAGATCCTGACCCAATTCACTTAAAAGACGCACCGCTTCTTTTTTTGTTGCTTTCCAATCAATAAGATTAATAATATTCCCCTTTTTTATTTCTTGCCCAAGAAAAATATTCTCGGCAGCTGACAAATGCGGGCTTAAATTCAATTCTTGATATATAGCGGCAATTCCCATGTCGATTGCCTGTTTAGGATTCGATATATGTATCTCTTTATTGTCTATATGAATTTGGCCCTCATCTTTTTCATAAGCTCCGGTCAATATCTTTATCAGAGTTGATTTTCCAGCACCATTTTCGCCCACAAGACCATGAACCTCGCCTCTGGCAACTTCAAAATTTACCGAATCAAGTGCTATCACACCTGGAAATTGCTTTGAGATGCCCTTCATTTTAAGATAAGGTTTCTTTGTCACTTTTAATCGCCCCTTTATTCCGGGGAGTTTAAAAAGCTCCCCGGAATCGATGCTATTATTAGCCTATTGACCTAAAATCTCTTTTAGTTTTTGTTGTTCTTCTTTTACGTTGTCTTTTGTAATAATTTTGGTCCCTGTGTCTACCCTCTTATCAACTGCTTCGCCTTTCACAGCTTTTACTGCTGTAACAACACCTTGGTAACCAATGTTGAAAGAATTTTGGGCAACAGAAGCAGTTAATTCTCCTTCTTCAATAGATTTTAATGCATCGGGCGAGCCATCAAAACCAACGGTTATTATTTCTTTACCCGCAGCTTGAATCGCTCTGAGTGCACCCAAGGCCATCTCATCATTGGTGGCAAACACTCCTTGGACATCCGGGTGGACTTGAAGTATATTTTCCATTACAGTCATTCCCAAGCCTCTTTCACTATTTGCCGGTTGAATATCGAGTACTTCCAATCCCTTCTCCTTTAAAACTTCAATGGCACCATTTGATCTTTCATCATGAGTTGGATCCCCTACAGCTCCTCTAAGTATTACAACCTTTCCACCCTTACCTAATTTTTCTGCTATAAATTCTCCTGCTTGCTTACCTCCATTATAGTTTCCTGTTCCCACAAAGCTAACTTTGTCATCCCATTGAGCATCTGTATCTATTAGCACAACAGGTATTTCTGCAGCTTTAGCTTGGTCAAATACAGGAATTGCCGATGCCGGTTGTGAAGGAGCCACAACTAAAGCAGATACTTGCTTTGTAATCTGGTCTTCAATCATATCTATTTGCTCTGATACAGCAGTTTCTGCCGATGGTCCCAAAACTTCTACTTCCACACCTAAATCCTTCCCCGCAGCTTTTGCTCCAGCTTCTACTGTTTTCCAAAAATCACTGTTTAATGCTTTTACAACAACTCCTATTTTTATGGGTTCTTCTGCTCCTTGTTGTGGTATCTGCTCACTGTCGTCAGACTGTGATTCTTGCTGCTGACCGCATCCGGAAATAAGTAAGAAAATTAACGCAATCCCGACTATCAGGCTTAACATTTTAAACCACTTTGTTTTCAATTTCATTCCCCCTATTAATTTTTTAGTAAAGTTTACATCCTTGGCACTATAATCCTCTACAATCCCTCCTCATATGATTATCCATTACAGAAGCTATATTTTTTTAGCCACACCGTATAATATAGTGCTGAACTTCTAATGCATTGAAGCTCTATAAAAAGCGTTTAAAATGGATTTTTGATTAATTATGATACTGTAAAAGTTGACTTACTTTTCAAATACTGATGTTTTTTTGATAACAAGCCTTTTTGTGAAATAGTAGCCTTGAGCTCGTTTAGTTTGTAATCTTAAGACTTGACATGTTACTATCGAACTTAAAATATTTCATTGCTTGATACTTGCAAAAAAAATTTATAAAGATTATTGTAAGCGGTTACAGCTTTGTAGAAAAATATAACATCTATGATGTTCTGATAAATTTTTGTTTTTATAGCCTTGTCTTGGAATAGTTAAGACTTTATGCAATAGTAAAATTATTTGTAAGCCCTTACATTTTAATTTAATATATATATTCTACATAAAATTGATTTATCCTTCTTTTTGAAAAAAATAATTTAATTAATGTTTTATGATTTACGTTGCTATATTTTATTTTTTGTTAATTCATTTAATTATTTAATTAAAAAGGCTACCATGTACTATGTTTATAAAACATAAAACAGGTAGCCTTTAAAAAATCTCATCGTCATATTTTAATATCATAAATTTAGTATTCTAACTTATCGAAGGTGCTTCGCTTGTTGATTTTCGAACTACAAGATTAATATCTAAAACAACTTTTTTGCCTGCATTTCTCTCACCTTTTATTCTTTTTATAAGCAGCTCTGTTGCTAAATAACCCATTTTTTGCATCTGTTGATTAACAGTAGTTAGCGGCGGGTCTGACATTTCTGCCAATATTATGTTATCGTACCCAACAACCGATACATCTTGTGGCACAGAAAGGCCAATTGCCTTTAGTGCTCTCATTACGCCAAGAGCTGTAAGGTCATTACCTGCAACAAAGGCAGTAGGTCTAATCGGGCCCTTAAATATTTTAAGTGTTTCTTTATATCCAAATTCGAGTTTAAAATCTCCATGTTTTACTATTTCTTCATAAACTTTAAGATTTGCTTCCTTCATAGCTTTTAGGTAACCCTTTTCCCTTTCTAAGTTAACTTTTATCTTTGCCGGTCCCAAAAGGCATGCAATTTTTTCATGGCCTAAATCTATCAAATGTTTTGTCGCAATATACCCGCCCCTAATATTATCAGATACTACTGCATCCATAGGATATTCTTCGGAACAGTCAATATCCCTTCCTAAAAGCACTAATGGCACGTTATCTTTTAGCATTTCAATAATATTCTTGTCATTATAATATGCTGTAGAAATGATAAATCCATCAACACTTTTTTGTTTTAAAAGACTTATATATGTAGCTTCTTTTTCAAGACTGTAATCTGTATTGCATATTATAATATGATTAGTACCCAGAAACCTGGTAATATTAGTAAATTAAAACCTAAAGAATTCTAAAAACAATCGGCAAAAACTAAAATACAAAAACCTTCAAACC
>JALHJR010000037.1:0-17758 GCA_022840405.1 Tepidanaerobacter acetatoxydans | reverse complement strand
AAGCTTTAGAATACGCAAATAAATACCCTCAAGTGCCCATAGTAGTATCCGGCGGTCAGGGTTCCAATGAATGGATAAGTGAAGCTGAAGCAATGCAGCACTTTTTGGTAAAACACGGAATCAAAGAAGAAAGAATCATAAAAGAGGACCGCTCAACAAATACCGGTGAAAATTTACTTTTTACAAGAGAAGTAATTAAATATGCAGGCGAGGCAGAAAGACCGAAAGTAATGATTGTAACCAGTGAATATCATATGTTTCGTTCCAAGCTCTTAGCAAGGCGATACGGATTTATCCCATACGGGATATGCGCGCCTACCCCGGCATATCCCAGATATCTAAAGCCTCTATACTATATACGGGAATACCTTGCTGTAATTAAATCCTTTTTCTTTGACTAAATTCAGATTGCCCTCTTACAGGCCAAGGAGGCGGCAGGCGTTTTGTCCGCAAACAAGCTCTTGTTCCTCTTGGCTTAAACCTGATTCTGATATTTCTTTAAGGTACCTTTTCATAGGCAGCAAGGGAAAATCACTTCCAAATAGCACTTTATGCAAAACTTCAACATCACTGGCAGTTTTGTATATGTTTTTATTGTAAAGTAGTAAAGATGCGGCAGTATCATAATACACGTTTTGATTTTGCTTTTTTATCTCAGGCATCAATTCATAGAACATAAGCCCGCCACCCCAATGTGCAAATATAACTTTAACATCGGGAAAATTTTGAGCAAAGGCACCGGCTTTTTCCGGAGTAGTGTTGGTCTTTCCGGCATAGTAATGGCCTACAGGCTCATTTGTATGGATTATCAGGGGAAGCTCTCGCTCTATACATAAATTAGCCAGGTTTGACATCTCTTTAGAATCTGCTATATCAAATCCCTGTCCTTGAGGAAAAAGTTCACCAATGCCTTTAAGTCCGGCAGCTCGGCATCTGTCCATTTCTTTTTCCAGCTCTCTCGATGTAGGCAGAGCTACCATATATCCTATTAGTTTTTCTGGATATTTTTTTACGGCTTGAGCCGTATAGTCGTTGACATAACGGCAAAGGCCCATATCTTTAAAGGCAAACCCGAAGATAACAGCCTTATCAACTCCCGAACTTTCCAGCTCTTCTACAACGTCATCAGCCGTAGCAAATTTATTTACAGGGCTTTCGCTGAGAAGTCTAAAGTAGTCCTCCTTTTCGGCTATTTTCTTCCAGTCTTTTATAATATCCGGCGGTGTTACATGTACATGAAAATCTATCTTCAATTTCATCGCTCCCTCTTGATATTTTAATATTTTATTTCGACTAGTTTATGTTTTTCCCTTCTTTATGGAGATAGCAATAAAGAAGGCCTACGCCTTCTTATTTTAATTTTATCTCATATTCACTTATATAACTCTTAAAGTTACTCGGAAAAAGCCGTTTTGAACAGCTCTTCAATCTCAAATTGCAAGGGTACTTTGGGGTTTGTAGCCGTGCATTTGTCATTTATGGCCTCTACAGCTAGTTCGCTGACACTGCTCATATATTCTGAATAAGAAATTCCCGCATCCTTAAAGTTATTGGGGATTTTAACCTCTTTCAATAAATCTTCTATTTGTTTTATTAGGCCTTCAACCTTTTCCTTAGAAGTCTTACCGGAAATGCCCAGAAACTCTGCAATTTGCGCATATCTTTCAGCAGCCCTTACACTCTTATCCTGCATTTCTTGTAAACAGCTATTGTAGCGCATAACATGTGGTAAAAGAATCCCATTGGCTCTTCCGTGAGATAAATTGAATTTTGCACCCACTGCATGTGCCATACCATGATTTATGCCTAAGCCAGTATTGAAAAAAGCCATCCCGGCTAAGCTAGACGCATGATGCATCTTTGTCCTTGCCACCTCATCTTTACCGTTCTTATAGGCGATGGGTAAATAATCAAAAACCAATTCTATGGCTTTTTGAGCCAAGGCATCGGTAAAATCCGAAGCCTTAACAGATACATAAGCTTCTATAGCATGAACCAAGACATCAACACCGGTATCGGCCGTTACAGTGGGAGGAACTGTTTTTACAAGTTCTATATCTAAAATAGCCTCATCGGGCACCATAATATCATCTACTAAAACATGCTTTGTTCCGGTTTTTTCATCTGTAATAACACAGTAATCAGTAACCTCAGAGCCGGTACCGCTAGTGGTAGGTATTGCTATAAATCGTGGAGCATTATCATCTTTTAAAATACCTTCTTTTGTAAAATACTGCCGAAAAAAGCAAATTCCCTTAGCGGTATCTATCGCAGAACCTCCGCCTACAGCTATAATCACATCAGGTAGTAAATTATAGGATTCAGTAAATGCCTTTATGCCTTTAACTATGCTGCTAACCGGAGGATTTGGCACAACCTCTGTAAATATTTTATAAGATATACCCGCATTTTCTAAATGTGTGCTTATCTTATTTATTATATTACTTTGAATTATAAAAGGGTCGGTAACAATAAAGGCTCTTTTATATTTTAGGCGGCTTAGATATTTTAGGGAGTCTATGCCGAAATATATTTTCGTTGCAATTTGAAATTCATTCATTGTACCCACTTCCTTAACTAAACAATTCTGAAACCATCTACCAGCGTACATCGCCGCTTTCTGGTAAAAGTTCTGGCCGAGGTAAGCCCTTCACCAGTGGGGCCCGCAATCGTAAATGTGGTAAAACCTTCGCCTCCCATTCCGATACCTGCATATGATGGGCCATTTTTGACAAAGATTGTGGTTTCTATTGCTTTAGCATATTTGGTCATATTATCAACATTTTTAGAATGCATCATAGCCGTATGGCGATTCCCTTGTTCGCATTTTACTGCAAGTTCTATGGCTTCATCGATATCGGAAACCGTAACTATTGGTAAAACCGGCATCAGCTGTTCCAGATAAACCATGGGATGATTTTTATCTACTTGCATTATAAGAAGCTTTACATCAGAAATTGGCTTAACTTCTATTTGATTTAGTATATAGGCTGCATCTTTGCCTACCAGTGCTTTATTTACAGCGCCGTCGACAATAATCTTTTCAACTAGGTCAGAGGTTTCTGTATCATTTAACAGGTATACACTTTGCTTTTTAAGACAATTCATGAATTTTTCAGCTATAGATTCTACTAAAATAACTACCTTCTCTGCAATACATGGAAGGTTATTATCGAAGCTGGCACCTGCAACAATGTCATGAGCAGCTTTTTCTATATCCGCGCTTTCATCAACTATAACAGGCGGATTGCCTGCTCCTGCTCCTATCGCTTTTTTCCCCGATGACAAAGCCGCCTTTACAACCCCAGGACCGCCAGTCGCAACTATCATTTTAATATCCGGATGGCTCATTAATTGTTGACTGGTTTTAATAGTCGGCTCCTTAACCGTACATACTAAGTTTTTGGGCCCACCAACTTTGGATATAGCATCATTTATAAGTTCAATAACCTTTATGCTTACGTTAACTGCTCTAGGATGAGGATTTACAACTACAGTGTTACCTCCTGCAATCATACCTATGCTGTTATTTATAATTGTGGCTATGGGAT
Source organism: Tepidanaerobacter acetatoxydans (assembly GCA_022840405.1). Classification (GTDB taxonomy): domain Bacteria; phylum Bacillota; class Thermosediminibacteria; order Thermosediminibacterales; family Tepidanaerobacteraceae; genus Tepidanaerobacter; species Tepidanaerobacter acetatoxydans_A. The sequence continues at coordinate 14,207 of JALHJR010000037.1, read as the reverse complement.
TTGTGACCGGAGTTATTGCCGCTATTACGCCAAAAGGTCCTTGTTCTATTAAAGTTAATCCATTATCACCGGTCTGCACCGAAGGCACTAAATCCTCCGTCCCGGGAGTTTTCTTCGCCGCAAGAATTAGTTTTGCTACTTTATCATCAACTCGCCCCATCCCAGATTCTTCTACGCTGAGCCTTGCAAAAAGTGCGGCATTATCTAGGCAAACTTCTCTGATAGCGGCAATAATTACTTCCCGCTTTTCTAAATCCAGTAGGCATAACTTCTTTTGAGCACTTTTTGCAGCTTGCACTGCCTCATCTATAGTATCAAAAATCCCTAAATCAGAATTTTGGTTTTCATTTTTTGAAAGTTCATCCATTACTTTGCTCTTTATCAAAGCAACGAGTTCTTCTTGAATCATGGTTGTATCGTCAACTCCCTTCAATTACCATTTCCAAACCTGCCTTTGCAACCATCATATCTTCCTTTACATTGCCTCCGCTTACTCCAATGGCTCCAATAATTTTGTTGTCAGTATTAAAAACAGGAAAACCCCCGCCAAAAGTTACATATTTACCATCATTTAATGTATTGATGCCATAAAGTTCGCCATCAGGCCTTGCCATAATATCAAGATTTGACGTGGGTATTTTAAAAGCCACACTGGTATAAGCTTTATTCATCGATATCTCTATACTGGCAAGAAGCGCACCATTCATCCTCTCTAATGCTATTAAATGACCTCCGCTGTCAACAATGGATATAACCATGGGAACGTTGATTTCTTCAGCTTTTTGCTTTGCGGCATTTATCATAACTTCAGCCATTTCTAATGTTATTTGTTGGCAATCTTTTTTTTCATAATTAATTTCGGCCTTAATCTTTTCCATGGCTTTTTTTACAGCTGCTTCCTCTTCTTCATATTTTGCTAGTATAAACAATAAATCCGATAAGCGATTTAGATAAACTAGTATTTCATTTCGAATGGGATTTTCCACATTTAATTTTACTACTTGTCTTTCCGCTCTGCGAGCCACTGTTCTTACAACATGCAATATGGCTGAAGATTTATATGGGCCCGGAACTATAAAATCCCTACCAAGGTTTATCTTCCCTGAAATTGTATCAATTTTATCCTCTAACCAATCTATATGTTCCTTGCAGATTTTATTTTTTAAACCTACATCGCCTTTAGGATTAGCTAGCTCAGATGAAAGTATAAAAAGTTCTCTTTCTATCTTTCCTAAAATATCCGCAGTTTCTTTTTGCAGCACAAATGCTCTGGCTAAAGCCAAAAATGATACTACCTCATCAACAGTGCCGTAAGCTTCCAATCTTACATCACTTTTTGACACTCTGGTTCCGTCTAAAAGGCCGGTTCCTCCTTTATCACCTGTTTTTGTATAGATACTCAACGCTAACACCCCTCATTCATTTCGATGTCATCAACTATGCCGATTACAGCTGCATCGACAGGGGCTTTATCATTGTTCATTACGCGGCTTGCAGTAGTGCCAGTAACCATTAAAACTAATTCCCCTATACCGGCTCCCACAGAATCAACAGCAACTATCACTTTATCACTTTTTTCTACTTCTTCCAGACCTTGTTTTAATGGTTTTAATATCAGAAGTTTAGAACCCACTAATGTCTCATCTTTTTTTGTTGCCACAACTGTTCCTACCACTTTTGCTAATAGCATTTTCTTCACCTAATCCCTTACAATTTTTAAGTTAAAATCCGATATTATGTCCTGGGCTAAAGGTGTTATTAAAACATTGCTTGGAATGTATATTTCAGTTTCTGTATCTAAGTATGGAATAATATCTTTCCTTGTCACCGGATTTTTATCAAGTACAATTACCGAGGCTTTGTCTGATGTTACTACGGCTTTTTTACTTTTTAATGATGTTCCGATAATTACACTCTCAATAGTTTCCAAAATCTTATTTGATGAGCATATATGTACACCAAAATTTTGCAACCTGGAAATATTTTCATCAAAACTTCTTACTAAACTCTTGTTATTACAGAAATAGCCTAAATCTTTCCACCCCGGGCTTTTGATATCTGCCGCATCCTTGGAGGCTATAACAGGAATTCCCAGCATAAGTGCATCTATCATAATTTCAACAACATAAGCATCTAAAATTAAATTTGCAGCTTTAGCTGCGCTATTCCTAGTGAGAACCGCAAATATCATTCCGGTATAATTTTTAATATTATCTATTCTATCTCTGCCTTCAATGAATACTTTATCTGCATTTAACTTGTCTTTAATAGTTTGTACATCATGAATCTTTGATGCAGCTTTAGAAAACAAAAGATCGGCACTGGCCTTTTGTTGAACTAAGGTTTTTTCTAGTTCATCCACAGCCGCATCTAAACCAATTGTGCCTCCTGTAATAACTATAAGAAATCTACGTGTTAAAATCCGCATAACTATTTCTTCGACTAAAGCACTTAACCTTTTGTCTAAATCGGTATCCCTCAATATTAAAATCCTCCTTTCCGACAGGAAAGTGCAATACCTAATGGTGTAACAAGGATACTGCGTTTTGGAACATACACCGGAATACCGGTTACCTGTTCTACAATTTCTTTTAAACCTTTAAAACTGCTCGTTCCTCCAACTAAGCAAATTTTCTTTACTTCATATCGACTTATATGTTTGTCGATAATACCTGCCACTTTTTCCATAACCGGCTTTACCACTGGTAAAAGCTTATTTTGATTGCTTATCTTTAGTTTCATGGTTTCAGCTTCATCAAAATCTATGCCAAAATTCCCTGCTATAACTAAAGTAAAATGAACCCCGCCGGTAGGTTCATCGGCAGTATAAACAACCTTGCCAGACTTGATAATAGAAATTCCTGTGGTCCCGCCTCCTATATCGACTATCGCTTGATCCGCCATTCCTAATACTTTTGCTGCTGCTATTGGTTCTTCAAAAACATCCAGTATTTCAAGGCCTGCAGATTCTGCAACATACTTCGTGGCACGAAAATCCCCTTCTCCGGTTCCTGGTGGTATTGCACAAGCTCCGTATTTTAGTTCTGCTTTCAGCTCATCTTGAAGTTCTGTAAGCATATTTTCGACAATATTTCTAGCTTCAACAGAATTTACTACTATACCATCTCTGACTACCTCTGCCTTTTCAATTCTTCCAGCTACCGGTCTATCCTGACTGTCAACTACGGCTGTTACAATATTGGCAGTACCTAAATCTACGCCGACTCGCAAATCCCCGGACCATGGAGCTGCTTTTTTGTTTAAGCAATTCCAGAAGGTTTCACACAGTTGTTCTCCTGTTTTTGTGTCCAAATAAGTCAAAGAATTTGCCCCCTTAACTTATAACAAATACTTTATCGCCGCTTTTTATTCCCGAAGCATTTGCTTCATCTGTATCCACATGCATTTCTAAGACATAATTGGGTGATACTCTTACTTGGACATTATCAAAAATAACACTTCGTTCGCTGCAAGTTTTGGCCTTAACCATTTGGTTATCACGCAAATCCCATTTATTTGCCAATGTGCAGGGCATGTGAATATGACGCAAAGCACATATTACTCCATCTTGCAATTGAACAACTCCCATAGGGCCTATTAATATACATCCAGGTGTATTTTCATGATCACCTGATGCTCGTACAGGTGCTTGAATCCCTATGGCATATCCATCAGTTTTGGATATCTCCACTTGGCTTTTTTCTCTTAGAGGGCCAAGCACTCTTACGTTTTGCAAAACACCTTTGGGGCCAACAATCATTACAGTTTCTTTTGCTGCAAATTCCCCTGGTTGCATCAGCTCGCGTATAGGTGTCAATGCGTACCCTTTTCCAAATAATTTTTCTAAATCCCTTTTGCTTAGATGAACATGTCTGGCTGATACACTGACGGTAACTTTTAGAGAGGGCTTTTTGTTACTTTTTACTTGTTCCATTACGCATTGGGTGATTTTATTGATTAACTCTTTTTCACTGTCTATATACTCCATTTAAATACCACCTTAAGAATTTTCGCTTTGGTAATGAATACAATTTGAATGCGGATCTCCTTTTTTTCTTGGGCATATGGGATCCTTGCAAAGATTACAGGTATATGAGGTTTCGTCTTGATCTACTTCTTGAATCTCTTCTTCTTTCTTCTCTTTAACATCACTTTCATTAAACTTATGAATGTTTGCATCCTCTTTATTTTCTGCCGGCACAGTTTCTATTGAGTCTGCTTTTGATTTAATAAAAATATCTATTTCATCATGAGGTCTTGGAATTACGTGAACTGCTGCAACCTTACCTACTTTTTGAGCTGAGGCTTCTGCCGCACTAATGGCAGCCTTCACAGCTCCCACATCACCAACTACTTTTATAGTGGTAAGACCTCCTTTAGCCAATTCATATCCTAACAATTTAACATTAGCGGCTTTTACTGCCGTATCGGCAGCTTCTACAGCAGCCGCAAAACCAAATGTCTCAATTATTCCCAATGCTTGCTTTCTTTTCATTCTCTCCCCTCCTTAAAACCACTTTAACGGCATGTTTTTGGCCAATCGTGCAGCATTACTTCCTAAAATTCTGTAGTTTTCTTTAGTTTCAGCTCCCGGCATTATTTTCATTATGGAGCTGCCTACAGGCATACGCTTATGTTGAAGTAAGCAAGTTCCGTCTGATAAAAGACCTATGCCTATTCCTAATCGAGAATCGTCGGCAGCTTTTTTTGCTAAAAACTGGACATTCCCTTGGAGCACTTTTTCTTCAAATGGTACTCCTTCTTCTTCTAATCCTTCTTTTATTTTAAGTAGTGGGGTTTGAAGCATATCCGGATTATCATAATATATAATAATTGACGGTATTATTTTTTCATAGTTTCTCATGATACATCACGCCCGCTTAATACCAGGCCTGTTGCTACTGCATTCCTCGGTCCTTCTGTGCCTCGAATATTTCCTCGGCCTGCCACAACACCATAGTTTGCCAGAGCATCTGAAATCAGCTCTGGTATTTCAAAATCTAACGCAGAACCTCCGAGAAGAACCACAAAATCCATGAGTCTTATATTCCCTGCCGGGGCTACCTGTTTTAATGCTCTTAAGGCATTCGTTATAAATACTTTCTTTTTAGCTTCTCGCCTCGCTATTCGTATTTTTTCTAGTTTCATATCTCCCGGCAGCGGAATCATGCCTTCCTTTTTTAAAAGAACAACTTTTGCAAATATGTTAGGAGCAAGTGGGCTTTCAAAAAACTTAACTGTACCATCTTCCATTCTTATGGAAAATAAACTTTCAACCTTTGCCAAAGGATTGCATTTTATATCTTCCAAGATAGTCTTATCATTAATACCAAGTTCTGCACCTATAAGCATGTTGACCATGTCACCGGCACCAGCCATATGAGCGGTTTTGACCTCATTATCTTTTGATAAAAATGCAGCATCAACCGAACCGCCTCCAAGATCCAAAACGGCTAGCGGTTTTGCAGTTCCGGGCGTAGTCATTGCTCCGTTAATTGCCATGTCTGCCTCAACCCCTGCTATGTATACCGGAATGCAGAGTTCCTCTTGGATTTTTTGAGCAACTTTTTCCATAGGCAGTCGAGAACTTTTAACCATGGCTGCCATACCTATTGCATCTTCTGAGAAAAATTCATTAGCAAGGCCGCCTTTAACTTTCTGCTGAACAAGAGTATCTACGGCTAATATATCTTGAATTTTGATATCCTCCGGCTTTTGACCTGTAACCTCAGCCATTGAACTTCTTATATTAGCCAGCAAGCCGCCTACGTTAGTACCGGGTGTGCCTTCTGCATCAAGCAGTGGATATACTTGCTCTAGCGCCTGCATAACTTTTTCTGCACCTTCGTCCAAATTTACCGCAATTTTCCCCTTTTTCCCTTTAAGAATCAGTTCTCCCGCAGGTATTCTTCTTTCCTCAACATCGCCTGCAGGAGTTCTGATTACTACTGCAGAACGGTTACCTATCAAGGCTCTTGCAACAGGTACAATGTTTTTTGTTTCTTCAGGCGTAAGGTTGAAAACTGTCGCAATTCCATAGGGATTTGAAAGGGTTTTTATAGTATAGCCCTGTTCTGCAACTTCAACCGCAGCAAGCATCCCTACCGGAACTTTTTCAATAAGAGTAACTTCATCTACAATCGGTATTTTCTTTTCCAGTCTGTTAGCTATGAGCACTCCATCGTCCTTTTGCACGATAGCTCCTTCAATTTTTGCTCCGCGGTTCAGTGTTTCATTTATGATATGTGCGGCATCTTCAAAATCAACGTTTTGGGGTACAATAACTATTACCTGCTCTCCTGGCTTTGTTTCTTTAAGGTTAAAAATGAGGGTAGTTGTCCCTACCCCCAATCCTATCCCTCCCGGTGTAGATGGGTTATGGCCAATCATGGTAGATTCGGTTATTATGGTTTCTGTTATAGCTTCCATAGCCATATCAGATATTACCGGTGTAGCTTCATTTAATCTGATAAGATCTAAATCCTTTATTCCAATAGATGATTTACGTAAGGTGTTTTCCAAAGCTAACCGCACACCAATAATATTTGCAGGGGTCCCTTTTATCCCGGTAGTGGTCGATAATCCGCTTGAGACAAAGGATATTTTTTCCCCTTCAATTCTTGCTATTGCTACTTCAGTAGTGTTGTTTCCAATATCTACACCTGCTACAAGCATTTTAACCCTCCATTTATTCCATTCCTTTTAACAAACGTCTACGTTCATAGACGTCTGCTGCCTCCCTCACATGACTTGCACAAATAGGTGCTTCGTACTTTTTTTCCAATTCGTCAGCGATAGACAGCAATTCTTCTTTTGATGAACGGTGAGGCCTTAAAGCAACATATATTTCTAAAATTCGATTATCAGGTACTTTTGTAAGTTCTGCAGCTCGTCTGAAATTATTTGCGAGCTGCCGCCTACCAACTTTTTCAGCAATTTCAGCCTGCATCAGAAGGGTTTTAGCAGTAATTCTTAAGTCTTCAGGCTTTATTTTTCCATCCGTAACATCTTTTAAGCTTATGTCTTCTAAACTCTGACCTCTAGCAGTTTTAATGAGCTCCGGTCTTTTTTTGCCCAGCGGATAATCGCGCTTAACATCTAAATTGAACTCCTTATTCGGCGAGCTACTATCACAGCTGCAGCTTGATTCTTTATTTTTAATGCCTTGGAGCGCTTGGCGGACCATATCTTCCAACTTTTTCTCATCAATCATCCCGAACACCTCCTATTTGAAAGAAAAACTTAATTCCACAGGCTTTACACCTGGTTTTACATATTTTGTTTCAATGTTATGCATAATAGCAGCTTTTGCTTGAAACTTCGGTCTTGCCATCTGATCATTTACAACAGGCGCGGGTTCAGGTGATTCTCCTTTAGCATATTTTGCTGCATTTTTACCAATTATCCTATAGGTGTCCAAAGTCATTACCGGGCACTGAGGAAATAGCTCTAAATTATTTAGCGGCTCCAGATCTTTGTGGTGGATTACCGTGGTGCCGCGAGACAATATACCTATTCCTACACCGGAACCTGAAAGTTTGGCTGCAGCATGAGCAATAAACCCGACGTCGGCAGTATGACACACTCTGATAATTCTGAAGCGCATGCCCTCTTCAGATATTCCCGCAACAACTTCTCGTAAAATATCCTTTAATGGAATACCATTTATGTTACTATTAAAGTGAACTCCAAAAGCTGGTGATATACCTAATACCACTTCATCTTCTTTATCTCCGGGTTTTGCCGGGCCTATTTCCGAAAAATTTATTGCTTGCTTGGTTGTTTGAGTTTCTCCCGTATCTGTGTCCAATGTGAGGTTTTCATTTTGCAAGTGTTTTAAGACTTCACTGACAACTTGTTCTACTAAAGTTTCGGTATTGATCATATTATTTTCCCCCCTCGGTATCGAAATCTTCCGGTTTTAAGGCTTGGGGAATATCCTTTATTTCGTTCCACCGCTCTTGAGATAATCTGTAGCCAGAGCCGGGACCTTGATAATCATTGGGGTTATTTACAGCCGAATCAATATCAAAGTTTTTATCTAAGACAGCCGATGTCTGCAAGTAGTCTCCTGCAATTCTCTGTTTGAGCATATTTAGAATATTTTCAGCTATATCCTCAAAACCGCTTTCCGCTAATGCTTTTATTACATCTATACTGGTAATTCCCTTTTCCATTATTTCTGTTGCAGCTTTTAAGTCCTCATTTACCTGCCTTGCAGGCATATCTTTTGAGCCGTGAGCTATTGTAGCTATTTCTACCTCTTCATCTGTAATAGCCGGCAGCCCGAGTTTTTCAAAAACTGCTTGCAAAGCCCTTGCACCTTTATTTCTGGCAGCCAAAACTTCTTCTTCCGATACCGGTCTTAAACCTCCGTCAACCATTAAATCTCTTTGAAGTATCAGATAATCATCTACATCATCAATATCGACGTTAGAGCCTGCAAACATATCGTCATAATTGGGCATTGCACTATAACCAGATGTAATCAGGTCGGTTCCTGATAGCATTTGAGGCAACAGCCGTGCTGTTCTCCTAATATCCGAGTGAGAAAAAGTCTGGTCGTTACCTGATGCTACTTCCAAATCTAACATCATGGCAACGAGATTTTCCCCGGCTACAATTCGAATTCCGCTGGGAACTGCTCCCGGAATACCTATACAACTTATAGAACCATTTTGAAGGCCTTGTGACCCTGCACCCTTGGCAAGCATTATACAACGAACCTCAAGATACAACATGGATTTACCTTCGGCAAATCCCATTTGAACTTCAGCACCCGTTCCTGATGTAAATCGCATTTTAATGCCTCTAGATGCATAAGCTGAAGCTAAGAACGCCTTAGACCACGGGGTATCATCGCCATCAACAAATACTCTTTCGGTTCCATATACTGAGATTGTTTCAGCATAAGAAGTAAGTCCTCTCATTCCGATGTTCAATTCAAATGCTTCTTCCACGGAACACTGTGTTAATATTCCGCCTCTACCAGCTTGAGCTCCGACTAAAAGGGCTATGGCATTAAACGGTGCATAACGAGTAATCCCTACTGTCGTTTCCTGTTCGTCAAAACCGCGGACAGCCGCTTCTGCAGCATCTGCCGCTATCAGCACAGGATTATCCCTAAGATTGGTTGTGTGGCACTGATTCCTGGGTTTCTTTCTCGCTCTGACCTTTTGCATAGCCATCATGATTTCGACAATATTCATATGATTTATAACTTCAGTTATTTTGGCAGGAGTTAAACCTTGAGTTATCCTGATAACCTCTGATCTCGGAACATTTATATCCACCAACATCTTAGCTATCTCTACCGAGTCTTTTGCCATAGCTTCTTGTGCTACATCTACATCTATAGCATAATCGGCTATAAACTGATCAATCATATCAAAATCTTTTCGCGGCTTACCATCCATTTCAATAATTTTACCGTTTTCAATTTTTATACTAGGCTTAGGATCATTTGGACTATTTGTTGCAATTAAACCGACTTCCGGCCATTCAGCTGCAAATCCGTCCTGATTTACAGGCCTTTCAGCCAGCACCTTAAACCTTTTTGATTTAAAAGTCGAAGTTTTCACTTGTTTGAGACCTCCTTTCTGAAAATATTAAATATAAGGAGTTGTTGTAGATAGCGGCTCATCGCCCATAGCCCACAATAACTCTTTACCTATTTCTCTTGCAGAAATTAGCGCCTGTCTTACAGCACCGGAATCTCCGGAAATTGCTAATATTACTTCATTAGTAAAACTTGTTCCCTTGGCAGGGCTGGAATAAGCCAATATATCCACTTCTGCCGCTTTTACTGCCGTATCACTGCAAACGACACCAATGGCCGCGGGTGCACCTACTATCAAGCCGAAGGCTCTACCTACTGGGGCCCCGAATGCCTTTTCTACGGCAAAACTTGCTCTTGCAGTATATTGGAATTCCAAATGGCCGGCATCATTGCCATAAACATCTCCAAAAGTCCTGTGAAGTTCTTTTAAAGCAACTTCAACGGCTCTTCTGGCATCAGAAACATCCTCAGAACCAAATATAATTAAAGAACCATGGCCTGCGCCACCCTTGGTGTCTCTGGGCAATTCTATTGTTATAATTTCGGTATTAGTAGCTTTTACAGCTTCATCAGCTGCCATGATTTGGGGACCGGCACCGGTTCTTCCTCCTATGATACCTATTGATCTGTACTTTTTATCGATTCCCATTTTTTCATGAAGGGCTTCGTCAACACTTGCAATAACCAAACCAATTGTGTCACCTTCGCTGATGCCTACAAACTCCGTCAAACTTGGGGTTATAAATTTTTTTGAGTTGGAATTGAATCCATCTTTCGTAGAATCATCTAACCTATTTACAACATCACTGACAACTTTTTGTATAAATTTGTCGTCCACACAATTCACCTCCTAAGCTATCTGACTTATTCAACTTTGGGTAAAATAATTTCTACATCAGCGTGGGGGCGTGGAATTACATGTACAGAAACAATCTCTCCAACCTTTCCTGCCGCTGCAGCACCAGCATCAGTAGCAGCTTTGGTAGCGCCCACGTCTCCGCGGACCATAACTGTTACTAATCCTGATCCTATTTTTTCATAGCCGATTAATTTAACGTTTGCTGCTTTTACCATCGCATCAGCAGCTTCGATGGCAGGGACTAATCCTTTTGTCTCTACCATACCTAATGCTTCTCCTCCCATTTTTTTCCCTCCTAAAATATAATTAAATTTTAAATTATATAATTATAATTATATATTTTTGCTCTTTTGCCTCTGCAATTTTCAGTGGAATATCTGTACTATTAATAAAACTAGAGCCTTTTACAATTTCGAAATTGTAAAAGGCTCTAGCAGTATTTCTACTTTTTTCTATACAAATTTGTCATCTTACCACAAGTTATAGGGTCTTATACTCACTGGGAGGTGCTCCGACCATCTTCTTAAAAACTCTGCTAAAGTAATTTGGGTTGGAATATCCGATTCTTTTAGCAACTTCTGCAACTGAAATTGCAGGATTTTTAAGTAATATCTTTGCATTTTCAATTCTTACTTTAGTTATATATTCTGCATATGTGCATCCTGCAACTTTTTTAAATAAGCGGCTAAAATAGTCAGGACTGATATAAGCTTTTTTAGCCAATTTCCAAAGTTTTAAGTCTTTATTATAGTTGTCTTCAATATACTGCATAGCTTGTAGAATAAGTTCCTCACTGCTTAGCTTATTCTTTTTAAGAAAGACATCTTCAAGAAAAGCTTTAAAACATAATTTTAATGCAGCATAAGTTTTACAACGACCCAATTTTTTTAAATGAGCCGAGTAAAAATGAGCATCTTGCGGTTCAACCAATCCCACCTGACGTGCTGTCCTGCATATCATAACCATCAGTTCGGAAATCCTAACTTGGCAAAAAAGCAATGAACCTTTCCCAAAATCAGAAATATCATTTAAAATTTCTTCCATAAGTTCTAATGCTTTCTCATAATCACCCATCTTTACATATTTGAGCAGAGTATTTTCTTTATCTATTCGATATTCGCTTATATCACCTAAAAAGTCTGATAGAATATCATTGCTTATTACTTTATTTGAACCCACAAAAAACTTACCGAGTTTTGCTGCAAGTTGCGCCTCCTGAAAAAGAACATTCATATCTATGTTTTCTCCTTGGCCCACGCCAACTGTTACCGTTATATCTAAATTTTCCTTTATTTTCTTTCGTATATTATCCGCAACCAAAAGAGGGGAACTGCAGGATGGAACACCTAAGACTACTTCTTCGCTCATTAAAAACAAAAACACATTTTCGTCTTTCAAAAACATCTTTTGTATATATCTAAACACTTCATATCTATAAAGTTCCGCATTGGGACTATCTTTATTTACGTCAGGTAATACGACTATAATTGATGAAGGGAGCTTTTCTATACCCAAAAGTTTTGCCTGTGACTTTAAAACTTCTTCATCCTCAATATTTCCCATAAGCATACTGGCCATTATTCCCGACTTTAGTGTAGATTCTGCTTCTTTAATAGAATTTAGCAGTTCTTCTTCTTTTAATTTCTTTTCCCGCTCTTTGTTCAATACGTTTATAATTCGTTTAAGAAGCACTGTAATTTCATCAGGTCTTACCGGTTTTAATAAGAACTCCGCGGCACCGACCTTTAGTGCTTTTTTAGCGTATTCAAATTCGTCATACGCAGTAACAAATACGGTTTTGCTGTCAGGATGAAATTTTTTTATTTCAGCAGCAGCCGTTAAACCATCTTTGCCGGGCATTTTTATATCCATGAAAACTATATCCGGCTTTAACTTCCGAGATTGTTCTACTGCTTCAAAGCCATTCTTTGCTTCTCCAACTACTTTTAATGGTAAATTTGAATCTTTTATTATTAATGATACAACCTGTCTTTCTAGAAGTTCATCATCGCAAATCAAAACAGTAAATACCATCAGGCTTCACTCCCTGCAACGTCTTTTGCCTGATAAGTTTTAGGGACTTTAATCATCACATTTGTCCCAAAACCTGGCTTGCTTGCAATTTCCAAGCCATATTCGACACCAAAATACTGTTTTAATCGAATATCTACATTGGGAATCCCTATGCCTGTAGTATGACCTTTTCCTGTTTTTGCAAAATTATTTAATTCTTTTAGAGCATTGCTATCCATGCCAACCCCATTATCGCTAATCTCGATAATCACCACATTCTCCTTTGTAAAGGCTTTAATACTGAGTTTCCAATTATCCTCTTTCTGCTCCAGACCATGAATTATGGCATTCTCAACTAATGGCTGCAGAGTCATCACCGGAAGAAGAATGGTTTTTAAGTCTTCAGGTATATCAATAGCAGTTTCTAATTGCTCTTGGTATCTTATCTTTTGTATATAAAGATAATGTTTAATATAAGTAATCTCTTCATCCAATGTTACAAACTGCTGTGGGTTTCGCAGAGAAAAACGCAAGAGATTCGCTAAAGAGTATATTATATCTCCCGTCTTATGAGCATTTTCTAGATAAGAAAATCGTGCTGCGGTATTTAATGTATTAAAAAGAAAATGAGGATTTAACTGAGCTTGTAAAGCTTTAAGCTCTGCCACTCGTAATAGATTTTCTAATTTTAACCGGCGTTGCTCCTCTTCCATAAGCCTTTGCTGCATCAAACGATTCAATCCTAATTCTACCAAATAATTCGAAAATATATTTACCATTTCCACAGCAGCTATTAATCTGTCTTTTGTAAGGACTTTTACTTCCAAAAAACTTTGAACGTACTCATCGACATCCAATCCAAACTGCTTTGCTCTGATTTTAGCATTCTCTATATCTTTATTTTTAGGCGGAGTCAAAAACACTTGACCGCATAATACATAGCCAAAGCATCTCCCCTCTACAACAATCGGTGCTGCTAAATCTATAAGGCCGCAGTGACACGGCAACATAATCGGCATCCCTTCTTCTACAGATGTTATTCCATGTTTTGCATCAGATTCATAGCACTTTATTTTTCCTAACTCAGTAGACCTGACTATATTGCAGTGCCTTGTAAAGTTGCTGGGACCGGTAATATTTTTCCCTGTTAAATCACACAATATAGCAGCTAAATCCGTTGCTTCGGTGAACTTATTCAAAATCATTATGAGTTTTTCACTATCAATTACATCTGTTAACTTGTAGTCAGTCAAATAATACTTGCCCTCCTCTGTATCTGCAGATAGTAATTTAGGAAAGCAGTTTTTTAAAAAGCTTTCCTCGTTATATTATACCGCAATATCACATAATGTGCATTTTTATGTATGCTGTAATTTCCAACCAAGAATCATCATTGCAAGAATGCGATTATACTCATATTTGATTTAGTTCTTTCCATCTTTAAGCTTTGTAAGATTTGTCAAATACGGAGGTCTTATAATACCCTTCTCCGTTATTATTCCTGTTATATTCTCATGAGGCGTCACGTCAAAGGCGGGATTGTAAACATCTATGCCTTCCGGAGCAATCCTTATCCCGTTTATATGAGTAACTTCTGCTGCATCCCTTTCTTCGATTACAATCTCTTTTCCGCTTTTTGTTTCAAAATCTATTGTGGAGGTAGGCGCTGCAATATAGAAAGGAACATTAAAATCCTTTGCCATCTGTGACAGCATAAATGTGCCTATTTTATTGGCTGTATCGCCATTTAGCGCAATCCTGTCAGCTCCCACAATA
>JALHJR010000234.1:548-1146 GCA_022840405.1 Tepidanaerobacter acetatoxydans | reverse complement strand
GGGGGGGGCGAATTGACATATTTATTCCATAAAGATGGTTTCAATGTTAAAGGATTTGATTCATCTAAGCATTTAGTTTCAATGGCTAAAGATAAATTTGGAGATAATTTATTTTATGTGGATGATTTGGTTAATATGACCTATAAAAATGGAAGATTTACGAAAATTTTCCTAAATAATTGTTTCTTCTATGTTCATCCAAAATACTATAGCATTGTTTTGAAGAATCTCTATGATATCACATGTGATAATGGTGCTGTTTATTTGTTTGATGACCCGGATTATTCTAAAAGGAATGAATGGTATAAACGGCATTTTCCAAATATTTTATCTTTTTTCCTCCCCATTTACGATCCATATATGGCTGGATTTTGGGTAAAAACTAAGTATGTCGAGAGAGCAGCCTTGAATATTGGATTCTCTAAAGTTTTAAAAATTGATAGCTGGGCTTATTACAGAAGCCACCACGTTCTGTTAAAAAATGGGGTCGGGTAACAAAAATGACAGAAAACAAGGATCTTTTTGAACATTTATGCAGGTTTGCTAAAATTAAGTTGGGTTGCGGTAAGTCTTTGATAGAATTAACACTCTACCGGGG
>JALHJR010000234.1:0-484 GCA_022840405.1 Tepidanaerobacter acetatoxydans | reverse complement strand
CAAAGTTAAGGACTATGAAAATAAATTACCAAAGATATTGTTCACCGCACAGGACGTAGAGTGGAAAATTGTAAGAGACTATGAATTAAACACTTTAAAAAAATCGGATGCTTTTTTTGACTCAACCATAAAAAAATTAACAAATAAGTATGTGTTAGTAGGGGTGTACCCTCTTAGTCCATCCATCTCAAGCTTGCGGATCTTTGTGGATAAACTTAAAAATTGGTATATCGTGCACAAACCATTTAATCTTTATTGGTCCTGGGATGTATGGAGAAAAGAAAAAGAGTTCTCCGAACGTTGTAAGGAGAATCTGACACTATTAAAGAACGATCCAACTTTGAAAGAGTTGTGTGATAAAAACGGTTTATACAGCGAAATAATGACAAGGTTAGAATTTTACTTCTCCGTATCTTTTCACCGGGCTGTTAAGAATATTGAGGTGGCTAAACGAATGATTGAAAATGAAAAACCGGACTTAATT
>JALHJR010000091.1:0-3306 GCA_022840405.1 Tepidanaerobacter acetatoxydans | reverse complement strand
GTTCTGCATCATTGGTGCAAAGTAACCAGATATTTTCACTTGAAATATTTAACCGTGTACTGCGTAATTGTATCTGTTCGGCACTTTCTTCTCCAGTGGCATAGAGCACTTTTTTACCTTGTTTACCCATCCATTCCGATAGCTGTAACATCAAAGTAGATTTCCCTACTCCAGGTTCACCACCTATTAAAACAACCATTCCAGGAACTATTCCACCACCCAAAACTAAATCAAATTCTGCTGTTCCGGTTTTCCAACGAGAAATCTCTGTGGTTTTTATATCTTTGATGCATTCCGGTTTTGCTTGATGTAAATCAGGAATTTTACCTGATTGATTTTTTCCGGTTATGCGCGAACTCTCTATAATTGTGCCCCAACTTCCACAAGCAGGACACTTTCCACTCCATTTATTTGTTTCATATCCACAATCAGTGCAAAAAAATTGACTTGCCATCTTTTCTACCTCTTTATCTATATTTTCTTCTATCAAAAAAATGACAAGTTTTTTCTTGCTTCTAACTCATAGTTTTCAAGTTTATACTTTATCTGACAAAAATGTATATGCCCTTGAAAATTTTCTTGCTTTTTTTCTGGACTGCATTATTATTGCTTTAAGAGGTTCATAAAAGATGAAAAATAATATAATTGTTTTTGGCACTCCAACTTGTCCCTGGTGTAAAAAAACAAAAGATTATCTTACCTGTAATGGTTTTAAGTTTAAATATATTGATGTTAGTTCAAATAGTAAAGCTTTGCAAGATATGGTAAGAAAATCTGGACACACTGGAGTACCACAACTCTGGATAAATAATAAAGTTGTAGTCGGTTTTGACCGGGAAAAAATTGACCGGCTACTCAATATAAAAAATAAGGAGAACAACCATGAAAGTAACGCCTGAGGATTTTCACAATCTAATCACTCGTTTACAAATCGTTTTAAGCGAGATTGATTATGCGCAAAAAGCTTGTCTGCAAGCAGGGAAAATGGAGTGCCAGCTGCTAAATTATCTTTATAATGTGCAAAAACCGGTTAATATGAATGAGCTGGCTAAGGAACTTAATGTCTCACATAGCCGTATAACCAGGATTATGGACAACTTGGTAAATAAGAATTTAGTTATCCGTAAACCTTCCGATGAGGACCGTCGTTGCTGGTATGCTATTATAACTGATAAGGGTAAAAAATTAGCCGAAAATAGTCGTCAGACTGTTCTTGACCACCAGAAAAAAATAATGAGTATGCTTCCTGAAAAAGAGGTGGAAGATATTTTCAGTGCTTTAAAAGTTTATATTGATAAGTATGAAGAAGTATTGAAGAATACTAAAATGGAGATGGAATGACCCATAGCACTTCCACACATTGGCTGGGAGATATGGCTTTTGAGGCAAATGTCAATGGCCATAAAATAATTATGGATACTGACGCTCAGGGCGGAGGAAAGGATTTGGGACCTCGTCCCAAACCCTTGCTTCTTGCCGCTCTTAGTGGCTGTGCCGGAATGGAAATAGTCTATCTTCTGAAAAAAATGAAAATAGAAAATTATAATCTCTCTATTGAAGCTGAAGCGGACCCCGTGTCTGAACATCCAGCTGTCTACAAACAAATTAGATTAGATTTCCATTTTGACGGTGATAATTTACCTCAAGATAAAATAGCACAAGCAGTTAATCTATCATTTGACTATTGCCCGGTCTATGCTATGCTCTCAAAAGCAACAGAAATCATTAGCCGTGTTTTTATCAATAGGATAGAGGTTAAGCTATGAAATACATTATCATCCCCGTTATAATAGCCGTATGCTCTATTTCTTTCTTAAGCTGCAGCACTAAGAACAATCCCGATCAATTAAACCAGGAGGAGGTAATGAAAGCAGAAGCTCCCGATTCTCTAAAAACTGCTCAAACAGCAATGGACAAATACGAACCTGGAACCTGGCTTACCGATTATAATCTTGCTCTCCGTTTATCTAAAGAATCTGGTAAACCTGTGCTCATTAATTTTACTGGTTCAGATTGGTGTCCCTGGTGTTTTCGTTTGCGTGACGAAGTCTTCTCTCAAGATGCCTTTATTAACTTTGCAAAAGAAAACCTAATCCTTTTAATGATTGATTTCCCTATGCGTAAAGAACTGCCTCCAGAACAAGTTAAAGCTAACCAAGCTTTGCAAGAAAAATATGGGATTGAAGGCTATCCCACTGTTGTCATAGTTAATGCAGAAGGAAAAGAAATAGCACGCACTGGCTATAAAGAAGGCGGTGCTGAAAGTTATGTGGCTCATTTGAAGGACTTACTGGCAAAGAAATAAACAGATTATTCATTAGTTAGATAATATTAACTTCCTGAAAGAGGAAAAGAGGGGAGATATTTAATCATTTCTGTAAGGCTTCTGGAGATGGTGGTGAGTGTTTATGGTGGTGAAACGTCCTCGTCTAGTAATGGTGGTGAGACGTCCCCGTCTCGCCAAGCCGTAAGGCTTAGTAGGGGGTGTGAGATGTCCTCATCTCACAAAGCCGTAAGGCTTTTATATAAAAACATATAAGCTCTTATCATTACCATATAAAGAATAAGTATAATTTTCCCTTCAATTAAGAAAGCTCCTTCGGAGCTTCATAAACGAGGACGTTTATGACCCCGTGTAAGAGGAAGATTATGACCTCACTATGGGGTGTGAGATGTCCTCATCTCACAAAGCCGTAAGGCTTTTCCTTCTTTAGTTGTTATATAGACAAAGAATATAAATCTTAGCTTTTTAATACATTATTAATAGCAAGCTCCTTCGGAGCTTCATAAACGAGGACGTTTATGACCCCAAAAAACAAAGCTCCTTCGGAGCTTGAAAGGAGGGGGACCTCCTTCCACCATCTTTTATGAGGAGGACCTCCTTCCACCATTTTCCTTCCACCATAATAAATTCGTAAAAAAATAATAAATTCGTAGGCTGTTTTGGACATAATATATAGTTATAAGCTTATTATATAAGTAGTTAGAAAAATTATGCTATACCCTTATACCCCCCAGCTAATCTTATAGTATTTTAGATGTTATCATAACTAAAAGTTATTATACTAATTTAGGCATATTATCTTTATTATCTACTACTACTTAAATATAAACTACAACTTTCTTAAATATAAACTACAACTTTAGATATTAAATATAACCTAAACCTTTAGGTATAATATATAACTAAATATTAAGTATAATATATACTAAAAACTTTAAGTATATGATTGATTTATATAACCCAAAGCTTTAGGTATATTATAATGAACTAAAACATTTAGTATGTTATATTTAACCCAAATT
>JALHJR010000090.1:0-3368 GCA_022840405.1 Tepidanaerobacter acetatoxydans | reverse complement strand
GCAGCAGGCTGCTGATAATGCTATGTCGCAAATCTTTAAAGGAAATTTTATTCCGAATGTCACAGTTAAAACTTCCGGTCAATGGATATATACAGATACCAAATTGACAGCAGGAGGACACAATGCTAGATATTACTTATGAATTAGAAGAAAATGGCATCAAAATCATGTGTTTTTCACCATCAGGTATTATCAAGATACCTCTCTTTTTAAATTCAAAGGAAAAGCTAAAGGACCTTTCCACCAGAGATTTTGAAAAGCTTAATTTACTAGATTCATTTTGGCAAAAGAGCCTGGTAGCAGAAGGAAAAGACAATGATTGCTGTTTCATGTTCTATGATTCATTATATGAAATACCGGAAATGGATCGCAAAATCCTTGGTCTTCCTGTAGAGATGGATATTACTGCAAAGGTTAGATCCAAGGGTATCTTATATAGATCAAATTTTAATGTAACAGCTCAGTTATATTTAAACCATGAACCATTGGGAAAACTTTTTAGGCGTCATAAAAATATAGTTTATTTTGGAAAAGAACACATACTGCTGCCTAAAGAGATTTATGAGCTGCTTTCAGAAATTGAAAAGTATTCAACTACTGATAATCCTGTAGAGCAGGCAAAGTTTGTCGCTAAGATTAAATATAAGGCAAAGCTTGCCGGTGCGGAGCTTGATAAAATCCTACAAGCAGAAGAAGTTTATCTCCCTGATAAACTGGATGTAGAAATAAAAAAACACTCTGATGAACATTTAGAGCTTTTTCCAAAGTTAGGAGAAGAAATTGACGAAATCGTAAAAGATATGCAGGGACCATTGGCATCTTACAACACCCTTCGCGGCGAAGGCATAAATCGAAGAAGGATTTTTCTTGAAGATAATGTAAAGCAAAGTTACAACAAAATCATCGAAAAGAAAGATATTAAAGGCGCAGATGTTCCTAAATTTTTAACAAACCCTTACTCTGTCCTTCCGGAGGAAATAGATATTTCAAAGTTTGGCCAAAGGGTAAAAGAGTTAGGTCTTAGGGTATATAGAGCAAATCCATATGTTAGTGTAACCCCCGATAAAAATTCTTCCGGATGGTTTGATTTTGACTCCGGTGGTATTGTAGAGCCCATAATGTATGGGAATGATTTTGATAAAGATGAGCAAGAACTAGAGAAAGCCGCAGATGTAAAAAAAATTAATCTAGAAGAATTAAAAATGCTTGCAGAAAAAGCCAAAGAGCAAGGCGAAGATCATATTTATTATGATGGACAATGGATAAATATCGATGTTGATAAAACTGAAAATTTCATCACAGCATGGGAAAGAGAATTGGGAGCTAAGAAAAAAATTTATTTATCCAAGCTTTCTTATGTTTTGAAAATTTTTGAGAATATTGACTCATTAGAGTATAATGAAACCGCATTTAAAATTAAAAATCAGCTTACCAGAAGATTTGATGTATCGAATTTTGAGGCTCCTGCTAATCTTACTAACTGCAACCTCTTTAAGCATCAAAAGGAAGGCTATCTTTGGATGCAAAACTTGAGGCAAAATCTGCTGGGAGGACTTTTAGCTGATGATATGGGGCTAGGTAAGACTTTGCAGGTAATAGCTTTTATGTGTTTTTTGAAGGATAATGATGCTTTAAGCCCATCCCTAGTAATTGCACCTTCCACATTGCTTGATGTATGGGAAAGGGAAATAGGCAATTTTTCAAAAATAACCTCCGTCTATCAACATCGAGGCCCTAATCGATACAAGAATATAGAAATGATAAAAAACTATGATGTAGTGCTTACTACATACGAGACACTGGTAAAAGATCAGCTGATATTAGGACAAATCGACTGGCAGGTAGTAGCATGCGATGAGGCTCAGAAGATAAAAAACAGTACGACATTAAGCACCATAGCTGTTAAGGCTTTAAAAGCAAAGACCAAACTTGCCGTTACCGGTACGCCTGTGGAAAATAATCTGGGAGAATTATGGTGTATAGTAGATTTTGTGCAGCCGGGGCTGCTGAATAGTTATAACGAATTTAGGAACCGTTTTCAAAAACCTATTGAAAACAATATAGAAAAAGGTGATTGCTCAAGGCAAGCAAGAGATGAACTTTTAAATACAATAAAGCCGGTATATATTAGAAGAGAAAAAGAGGATATTTTAGATTTACCGAAAAAACACGAACATTTTTTAGCGGTAGATCTCTCATCTGTTCAAGAAAAGATTTACAGCGGCCTTATACAAGAATATAAGGCAGGCAGAAAAGAACAAAAGGGCATGGCTCTGGCAGTAATTCAGAAACTTATTCAAGTTTGTGCTCATCCTCGCTTAGTATCGGGAAATGAATTAGTTTCTACAAAGCAGTTAATTGATGAATCAGGTAAGCTAAAACTTACTTTGAATATATTAGATGAGATACAACAGCGGGGAGAAAAAGCCGTAATTTTTACCCATTACAAAAAAATGCAGGCAATACTCAAGAAGGTTTTATTAGATAGATATGGTATAAATTGTTCAGTAATAAATGGAGATGTTAAGCAAAACAGGATACAGATAATCGACCACTTTCAAAACACTCCCGGTTTTTCCGTGATAATTCTCTCCACAAGAGCTGCCGGAGTTGGCATAACTATCACTGCGGCAAACAACGTAATCCATTATACCCGAAGCTGGAACCCTGCGGTAGAAAATCAAGCTACTGATAGGGTATACCGAATAGGACAGAAAAGAGATGTAAATATATATTACCCGATTTCCGTCAGCAGCCGCGGAAGTACAGTAGATGAAAGGCTGGATGAGATATTACAGCAAAAGCGCATTTTGGCACGTGATATCGTAATTCCCTCCAAATATATCAAAGTTGGAAAACAAGATATCGAATACCTACTGCAAGACGCATACAGCTTTGAAAAATAAAAATCTGTAGGTGCATTTATTTATTTTGGGCGGGAGTCTGTCAGCTAGCTGCTAATCGAACAGCTGGATTTTGCCTCCCGCCTATGGTCCATTTTTAGGGACGGAGGTAAATTATTCATTAAAAAATCCAATAAAAAATGTTATAACAATATATTATAAAGGCTATATTCCCACTGAAAGTTTGTAATTCAAATTATTTGTAATTGAGGTGATGGATTTGAAGAAATTTAATTTCACAATTAAATTTATCTCCCCATGACTTTATCCATCAGCATTTCGTAGCTGTCTACCACATCGTATTTGACTGTATCGTTGCTAATCTTTTTGAAATGCTCTCCCGCACAGTGAATTTTGGCTTCTTCTATACCTCTTGTGTCAAATTTTAATGATTCTAGCTTCCCTTTGGTTTCGGCGATAAAGTATATATGTCTTACCTTGCCTTCATTGAATACAATGGCCCAG
>JALHJR010000089.1:0-3376 GCA_022840405.1 Tepidanaerobacter acetatoxydans | reverse complement strand
AACACGAGAGGGCAAAAAACTCAATAGCGATATTCTTGTTTCTGATGCTATCCATACCAAAAGTGATGTTTATGTTTCATTGTCAGTCATACTGAGTTTGATTGCGGTTAAACTGGGATACCCCATTCTTGACCCTATTATTTCTTTTATTATATCAATTATGATTATAAAAGCAGGTATTGAGATACTGGCAAATTCCAGCAAAGTATTATGTGATGCAGCAGTAGTTGATTCGAAAAAAGTTGTAGAAGTAGTATCCGGCATCAACGGTGTTCTAAATTGTCACCAAGTTCGCTCCCGCGGCAGAGAAGATGATTTTTCTTTGGATTTACATATTCTTGTAGACCCCTCGATGTCAGTCGAAGATTCCCATAAGCTGCATCATGTAATTGAAAAAGAAATCAGAAAACACTTTTCAGGAGTCCATTATATTAATATCCATATAGAACCACTTAAATTTAATGGCATTTCAACAACTCGTTAAAAGCTCTAATCCGTGGGTATATTGATTCTGCACTTAAAAAATGCTGATAAATCCGATATTTTTTTGCGAAAAATTGCCGTATATCCATATTTGTCAGTAAAAGCCAGAACTGCTAACAAAATAAAAAGACGTAGAATGATGCATCTCGCTCTACGTCTTACTTTCATACTGGTGCCGAAGGCGGGATTCGAACCCGCACATCCTTGCGGACACTAGACCCTGAATCTGGAAAAGATAGCAATAATTCCCATAATTTACTAGGGTAATACCTATAGAATATTTACCATTTACTTTTATTTATATTTGATTTAATTATATAGTAGTTACAATAATTAATCAAGTAGTGTTTTTTAATTTTTAGATACAAAATCTAAAAATACGTCAAAAGGATTTTTGATATTGCTATCAAAAATAAACCTCATCACAAAAAAACCAAATGTATAACCTATGCAATGTTTACCGATTTCCAAAATATAATTTAACATTTCGCTATACCCCCATTTTTGTAATTTGAAAAGGGGAATAAAATAATTCCCCCTACATTAATTATATTAATCCTTTAATTAAAATCTCTTTTGTAACTATCTCCCCATTATCAACATCCGTTGCTTTTAACGTCACATTCCCCCAAACATTATTTTTTGCTTTAATGTCAACTGTATTATCTGTAGTGCCTACAATATCGGCATATTCACCTTCTAAAGCAAACGTAAATATAGCATCAACTTCAACACCATTATTATATTTTCTCACTGTATAAGTTTTTGTCTGATTCCACATTATAGAATCTGCACCTTCAATAGAATATGTGAAATTATCCTCGATAGGTGGATCTTCTGGTTCTGTCGGCTCATCTGGAATAGTTTCATCAAATGGTAATATTGGCTCTATATTTCCGTTTAATATATCATTTCCTGTTTCATCCCATCTATTGGCTATTTCGTTATCTAAATCATCAACACTTGTTTTGTATGGTGTTATTTTACAATTCAATGTAATTAATCCTGCTTTAGTAAAATCAATTCCGTTTATTTGCCACTTCTGATTAAACTTAATAAAACATTGTTCTTTTTGAAGTTGTTTAGTAATTTCCGTTTCCGGTAATGTCACCGAAATAATATCCGATGCCATGTCCATAAGTTTATTCTCATTAATATAAAACTTTTCACCTTGAACAATTGCAGGAAATTGATAAAGTTTATTGTTGATAATGAATTTCACATCATAATTACACTTTCTCATCTTGGACTTGTAATAGGTCTTGTATCTTTTATCAACCACATCATCTATTACAAGAAAAAAGAGATCATTATATTCGATATAATAACCCCGTTTTAATTCTTCATTACTGATAATTCTTTTATCGTCATATTCATTATCAGTATTATTGACTATTGCCTTGGCAGGAATATTATTAACCTTACAATTGTTTCCAATTTCTTCAAGTAAATACATTACATCATCTTTAATGGGTATATCAAAATACATTAAATCACCTTCCTAAAAATGCCTTAAAATAACGAAAAAATAGCCCTTTTAAGGCGTTTAATTTTGCAGGTATATGATTATACCTAATTGGAATTTGAACGCCTAAAACAAGCCCTTTTCTTAAAATCACTACTTTTACAAAATACCTTCAATCCCATATATATCAAGTGATACAAGGGTTTTTAAAAAGTGGCAAAAAACACGCAAAAAAGAGGGGTATACCCCTAAAATTACTTGTTAAACATGTATACAAAAGTAGCATCAT
The DNA here is from genome assembly GCA_022840405.1 of Tepidanaerobacter acetatoxydans. GTDB lineage: Bacteria > Bacillota > Thermosediminibacteria > Thermosediminibacterales > Tepidanaerobacteraceae > Tepidanaerobacter > Tepidanaerobacter acetatoxydans_A. The sequence goes on along the minus strand of JALHJR010000089.1, from coordinate 1,139 downwards.
TTTCCGATACTAATTCGTCATTTACCATTGTATTTATTTTCTTTTGCAAAGCGTCAATTCTCTTTTCTAGGTTTGTGTGGAAGTGGGTAATTGAAATATCATCGGTTTTGTAGTTTTTCATTGTCCGAGGTGAATTTGCAATTGATTCTAAAATTGATAATGCAGTTTGATATATGGCTTTTTTATTTGAGTTAGATTTTGCATCATATTCATCATTATAAGTTAAATCAGATTCCATGAGGTATACTATTAATTCATCTTCAGGAATATCAATGTCACGAATTTCCATTTTTAATCTTTCAATATTAGTCATAAGCTAAAACCTCCTTGAAATTTTGGATATAAAAAAGACTCAACACAAAAAAGTGTTAAGCCTTAAACATTTATTTAGAATGTTTAGAAATAAAGAGTTACAATTTAACTTTAAAATACTTTTGAAATTCCTTTGAGAAAATTCATAGTAATTATATAAACTACCAATTTTTTTAGGTGTGTGTAAAGTGATTAGCTAGGGGAAAAATATACCAACAAGGGGGTATCGAATATATATACATTTTCACTGTTTTACACAAAATAATACACTTCATATAATCCACATTATATAAAGTATCAACGTCCGATAATAAATGTTAAGTAAACCACTTATAATACCCTTGTAACTATTGATACATATGGCTTTAATGTAGTTTTATCATATATTATAATGTTTACATAATCGTTATATATAGACATTTTATCATTATTCCACCACTGGCGAACACTTTCATGTTATTTTAGCCATTAATTCTATTATCTGCTTATTCATAATTATGCAGTATTTATGTATATTTATGAATGATTATATTATAGGTAAGATTTGAAGATATACTATATGTAGTGGTATATAAGTTATTGACATACTATATGTAGTATATATAGTAACAGGCGTGAAATTGTGGATGAAATACCTATTATGAACATATGTCAATAACTCAACTTCAAATCTCAAATCACCAACCCCCACAACCCAAAGCCACACAACAAAAAGCACGACACAACCAAAAAAAACAAACCAAACTCAACAAAACATAAAATCACAATCATAAATCAATAGTATACTACTCTATACTATCACCCTTCAATCTTTCCAATTCTGCATT
>JALHJR010000005.1:0-95921 GCA_022840405.1 Tepidanaerobacter acetatoxydans | reverse complement strand
GACAATGACACTCGAACTCATGCCATAACTAGAGTATACCAAGGAATAGCAATTAATATTCGTTTATTGTGGCGTGGAAACACGTGGGAATTCTGAGCAAAGCGAAGAATCTTATTTAATCCTTACAAAAATTCTTCACTGTATTCAGGATGACAAGTAGTTTTTAACCGCTGAATAGTAACTACAGCCTACAAAGCTGTCATCAGGAAGATTTTTTTAATATTTAAAGTTCTGTATTATGTATTATATTATAAGAAAGCATAATAGCACTGCTATCAATTGCATTTTTAAAAAAATATTTTTTATATTATGATTTTGTAGAAATATCATCCAAAATTTAACCGCATGCCAAGCTTGAAATCCTTTTAAATCCCTTTAATAAGAACTCATTGGGGCCAGCATTTATCTCTTCTTCAGTCGGACACACTTCTAAAGTTAGATTTCCTGAGTAACTGTCTTTTGGAAATGATTCTAAAAACTTATTCCAATCGATAATTCCATTTCCAGGAAGCCAGTGCCTGTCCTTTTGACCATCGTTATCAGAAATATGCAAGGCTATCAATCTGTGGCCAAAATCCTTTAACAAGGCTTCCTCGCCGTTTAATCTTGCATGGGAACTGTCGTAGCAAAGGCCTAAGTAATCCGATTGTATTTCAGATAATACAAAGGGGATACCACCAGTTAGTTTTGTATTTTCCAGCGCAATTTTTATTTTATATTCTTCGGCTTTTTTTGTAAGGTATGATATGCTTTCAATACCATACTTATTCAGTTTAGGAATTTTATTTTCCATGATATGCATTACCATAATTGGAATATCATGTTTTGCGCAATCTTCCAGCCAAATCATATGCTCTCTTAAAATCTTTTTGCGAGCCGACAAGTTTTCACTCCACAAGTCACTGGAATTAGTAAACGGAGCATGGATATTTTCCAATATTAACCCGGATTCCTTTACCATCTTTGGCATTTCATCTTTTGAGATGTTTGGGTATCCCTGCTCATCTTCCCACCAAAGCGAAGTTGCGTCAAAACCGGCGCTTTTAATAAGCTTAAGCCTGGCTGGTAATGGCATTACAAATCCAAACCAGGAAAATATTCCCAATTTCACCTCTGCCGCATCTTCACATTTTTTATTTTCCATAAATCCATAGACCTCCGGCAAAATAGATATTTTTTTAACTTCTTCAGACTTTTAAGGCATTGTCCAAATCTTCGATAATATCCTTAACATTTTCAATCCCAACAGACACTCTAACCATACTATCTGTAAGGCCGAATTCCTGCAGCCTTGCTTTAGGATATCCGGCATGGGTCATAGCAGCCGGAAGTTCTATCAATGTTTCACAGTCGCCCAAACTTACTGCAATTTTAGCAAGCTTTACACTGTTTATAAATCGCTTTGCCGCTTTTAGACCGCCTTTAACTTCAAAGCTCATTACAGCGCCAAACCCGTCCATTTGCCTTTTTGCAAGCTCGTGGCCTCTAAAGTCGGCAAGGCCCGGATAAAAAACTTCTGCAATGCTATCGTGACTTTTCAAATACTCTGCAATCGCCATAGCATTGGTCTCATGCTGGCGCATCCTTAAGCCTAATGTTTTTAAACCCCTGAGCATCAGCCAAGCATGAAAAGGACTCATAACACCGCCAAATTCGCACATATAGTCAAACTTCAGCTTTTTTATGTAATCAGCATCCTTCGATACCGCAACACCGCCAAGGGCATCGCCGTGACCGCAAATGTACTTGGTTGCGCTGTGAACTACCACATCGGCACCGAAAGCAAGAGGCCTTTGGAAATAAGGCGTGGCAAAGGTATTATCCACAACAACCTTGACACCATAAGCCTTTGCTATCCTTACTATCTGCTGTATGTCGATGATGGCAAGATTCGGATTTGCCGGTGTTTCAAAATACAAAACCTTTGTATTTTTATCTATAGCCCCTTCAACTGCCTTTGGTTCAGTAAAATCTACACTTTTGCAATCTATGTGATATTTGGGAAGGAGCTTATGTGTTACAGTAAAACTGGAACCATATAGTGTCTTGTGTACTACCACATTATCTTTCGGTGAAAGCAAAGAAAACAAAACCGAGGATATGGCTGCCATGCCCGATGCAAATGCCACAGCATCCTCACCCTCTTCCAAAGCAGCCATTCTTTTCTCAAAAAGCTGTAATGTAGGATTATTGCCCCGGGTATATATAAAACCTTGCTTTTCAAAGTTCATTATATCTTCAGCATCTTTTACATCATCAAAAACATATGTAGAAGTCATAAATATCGGGGGGTTTAAAGCATTTTTAGGGTGGTTTTCCTCTGCTCCTCCATGTATTGAAAGGGTATCAAAGCCATAGTCTTTACCCAATGTTATTCCTCCAGTAATAAATTTTTACCTATAATACAGTTCTTAGAAAGCTGCTTAACAGCTTTCTTCCAATCAGTGCAAGAATCATCTGTTTCTATTTTTTAGACTAAAATAATTCTTATCATACAATCATAATTTTAACAAAGAAATCTTACTATTACAATCATATTGGGGAAGTTATTAATCAATCAAAGAAGATAAAAATGTATGTCTCGGCAAAAATTCATCTGAATGTTCAATAAACTATAAATAAAAAAAATGTTTAGCCCACATAACAAGCTGGGGACTAAACATAGTGTACGAAGCAAATGATAATCTAGGTTTTTTATAAGCTTTTAAGTTTTTTATTCCTTCATCATTGTTTCCTTGAGCTTTTCTGTATCTATCTTAACTTTTGCAACATTTGTTTTAATAGCTGCTTTGGCAACTTCACAGGCAACATGTGCTGCTACTCTTTTATCAAAGGCTCCGGGGATACAGTAGTCAGGTGATAACTCATCAGGAGATATAAGGGATGCTATTGCATAGGCAGCTGCAAGTTTCATCTCTTCATTTATATCTGTTGCTCTAGCCTCTAAAGCTCCACGGAAAATACCCGGAAAGGCTAGTACATTGTTTATCTGGTTCGGAAAATCCGAGCGACCTGTTCCCACCACTTTTGCTCCAGCAGCTTTGGCTTCATCTGGATATATCTCGGGTACGGGATTCGCCATTGCAAAGACAATTGCGTCTTTTGCCATGGTTTCTATCATATCCTGTGTAACAGTTCCAGGACCTGATACCCCTATAAAGATATCGCTCCCTTTTATTGCATCGAAAATATTACCACTTAAATTTTGTCTATTTGTTATTTCTGCTAATTCTTGCTTACTTGGATTTAAATCTGCTCTGTCTTTTGATACAATTCCCTTGCTGTCACATACAACTGCATCAGCAACGCCTGCTGAAAGCAGTAGTTTTGCTATGGCCACACCAGCTGCTCCTGCCCCGCTTATAGCAACTTTGACATCTTTTATATCTTTTTTTACTATTTTAAGAGCATTAATGATAGCTGCTAAAACTACGACCGCCGTGCCGTGCTGATCATCATGGAAAATTGGGATATCAAGCTCTTGCTTTAACCTCTTCTCAATTTCAAAACATCTGGGAGCTGAGATATCTTCCAGATTAATGCCTCCAAAGGTAGGAGCTAAGTATTTTATGGTTTTAACAATTTCATCTGCATCTTGGGTGTCAAGACAGATAGGAAAAGCATCTACGCCGCCGAAATTTTTAAAGAGCACCGCTTTCCCTTCCATCACCGGCAATCCAGCAGCTGCACCGATATTTCCTAAACCTAGAACTGCCGATCCATCTGTAACCACAGCAACCAGACGACCCTTTGATGTGTATTTATATACGGAGTCCGGATTTTTGTTTATTTCTTTACATGGTTCAGCAACGCCAGGTGTATATGCAAGGCTTAGATCTCTTGCATTTTTTAACGGGACTTTACTGACCACTTCTATCTTGCCTTGATTATCCATATGGAGTTTTAAAGCATCATATTTTAAGTCCACAAAAAAGCCTCCTATTCTATTTCTATAATTAGACAAGTTGATTTTATTGTATTCTATATTTCTGAGGTTCAGTTTCATAAAGATTATTTCCTTCAGAGTCTATAACGACTATTGCTGGAAAATCTTCCACATAGAATCTGTGTATTGCCTCAGCGCCTAAGTCTTCATAGCAAACTACTTCCACTTTTTTTATACTTTTAGAAATCAGGGCTGCTGCTCCGCCTATGGCTCCGAAATACACTGCACCATACTCTTTCATTGAATCAATTACTTCTTTGGATCTTTTGCCCTTTCCAATCATTCCTTTTAGGCCGAGTTTTAACAAGGCAGGTGTATAGGGATCCATTCTGTAACTTGTAGTAGGGCCTGCGGGGCCTGCAGCATGACCAGGTTTAGCCGGTGCAGGACCTACATAGTATATGAGCTGTCCTTTTAAATCTATAGGAAGCTCTTTCCCCTCATTCAAAAGATTAATCAAACGCTTATGGGCAGCATCCCTGCCTGTATAAATCATTCCGGTTATCAGGACATTGTCTTTAGCCCTCAGTTTTCTAACCTCTTCAGTGGTAACAGGAGTCTTTAGTCTAATAACTTTTTCCACCTGTTCTACCTCCTTCGATTTTATATAATTTTTTCAGCATGTCGAGCTGCATGACAGCAAATATTAACCGCCACCGGAAGTCCAGCTATATGAGTAGGGAAATATTCTATATTTACCGAAAGAGCTGTTGTCCTGCCACCAAGCCCTGCCGGTCCTATACCAGATTTGTTTATTTCTCTTAGAAGCTCGGCTTCAAGTTTTGCATATCGTGAATCTTCGTTATGCTTTCCGACAGGTCTTAGTAAAGCCTTTTTGGATAAAATCGCAGCCATTTCCATTGTCCCACCAACACCCACCCCAACAATAATTGGCGGACATGGATTTGGCCCTGCGTCTACAGCAGTCTTTATAACAAATTCTCTTACACCTTCTACGCCATCAGCCGGTTTTAACATCTTGATATTGCTCATGTTCTCACTACCGAATCCTTTGGCAGTAACAGACATCTTTACTTTATCGCCTGGTACTATTTTTACATAACTTATGGCCGGTGTATTGTCTTTTGTATTAATTCTGTCAAAGATCGGATCGTCAACCACCGACTTGCGTAAATATCCATCGATATATGCTTCTCTTACTCCCTGGTTTATGGCTTCATTGAAATCACCATCTGTTATTGCTACTTCCTGTCCTAATTCAATAAAGACAATGGCCATACCCGTATCTTGACATATGGCTATCTTCTCCTGAGCTGCAATTTCATCATTTCTAATTATCTGCTTTAAAACAGATTTACCTACAGGGGATTCTTCTGTTTCATAATTCTCCTTAAGTTTGTCATAAATATCTTTTTCTATGAAATAATTCGCTTCTAAAAACAAATCTCGGACAGTATTGCTTATTACTTCAGCTTTAATTTTTCTCACAAAATTCACCTCAATTCGATGTTAAAAATCAATGTGTCACATGACTTACTCACACTATTATTACTAAACTACAATGCAAATGCAAAGTTTTTACTGCTTTTCTAAACTACTTGGCTGTGTCATATTCTGAGGGCTTAATATTATTTTCATCTCGTCTGGTGTAAAGATACCTTTCTCGGAAATTATTTCGGGTACAGTTTTATCGCTGCTGAGAATCTCTTTAGCCAGTTTTGTTGCACCTTCATATCCTATATAAGGCACTAATGCTGTGATAATTCCTACACTTCTATTAACCATATCTTGGCACCTTTCGCGATTTGCTGTTATCCCAATTATACACTTTTCCCTAAAGACCTTTATAACATTTGTAAGTATATCTATAGATTGTATTATATTAAAGACCATTACCGGCTCCATAACATTTAATTCAAATTGGCCGGCCTGTGCTACGAGAGCAACAGTGTGGTCATTTCCGATGACCTGAAAAGCCACCTGGTTTACTACTTCAGCCATTACAGGATTTACCTTGCCAGGCATGATAGATGAGCCTGGTTGCACCGGTGGAAGATTTATTTCTTTAAGACCGGCTCTTGGGCCTGATGCCATCAATCTTAAATCATTTGCTATCTTTGATAAATTTAATCCTAAAATCTTCAAGCTTCCTGAAAAAGCTGCCAATGTATCTACATTTTGCGTCGCATCTACCATATTATCAGCACGATGAATGGGGAGACCAGAAATTTTCCTTAGGTTTTCTATTGTAGATTCAATATACTCAATTTTAGCATTCAGACCAGTACCTACAGCAGTTGCTCCCATATTTACTTCATTAAGAGCTTGGGAAGCTGTTTCAATTCTATGCATATCCCTACCGATAGCTTGAGCATATGCTCCAAATTCCTGTCCTAGGCGAATGGGAACAGCATCCTGAAGATGTGTGCGACCCATTTTTATAACATCGTCAAACTCCTCGGATTTTTTTAGAAGTGCCTCATGCAACTGTTCTAACTCTGCCAAAAGGCTTTTCGCCAATTTTAATATAGCAATTCGAACAGCAGTTGGGAAAACATCATTGGTTGACTGGGACATGTTTACATGTGAATTTGGCGAAATCAGCTTATAGTCTCCTTTTTCTCCACCAAGAATTTCAATTGCCCTATTGGCAATTACTTCATTTGCATTCATATTTAGTGATGTACCTGCACCGCCTTGTATGACATCTACTATAAACTGATCTAGAAACTTCCCTTCTAAAATTTCATCTGCGGCTTGGATAATTGCATCGGCCTTCTCCTTATCTAATTGCCCCACTTTCATATTAGCTTGGGCAGCTGCCTTTTTGACCATAGCAAAAGCCAAAACCAGCTCTTTATGCGGTTGATAGCCTGTGATGGGAAAATTTTCCAATGCACGTTGAGTTTGTATACCATAATATGCATCGATAGGCACTTCCTTTGTACCTAATAAATCATGTTCTAAGCGATATTTTTCCATTTAAATGCCTCCTCTTTAAGCTGGTTCATTATTTTTTTGATTCATTATAATTTACCCTCTCTTACTTCTCCGCAATAATTTTTAAGCATCATTCTTTTAACTTCATTCAAATCACATGTATGACCTAATACCCACATTAACTTCACAGCAGCAGCTTCTTTAGTCATATCTCCAGCAGGAATGGCACCTGTTTTTAATGCTTTTACTCCTACATCGTAAACATTAAGATCAACGCCATCATAATTACATTGAGTTGTAATTACTACTGCAATTCCTCTAGCTATTAATTTCTCTAATTCTGGTAAGAGATTTCTACCTATGCAAGGTATACCACCTAATCCAAAAGCTTCTATCACAACACCTTTATATCCTAATTCAATTAAAGAATTAAAAATATCCGGTCTTATTCCGGGAACAATTTTCAGTAAAAATACATCGGTTTCTAGTTTATCATCCAATTGAAAGTATTCATATGTATTCTGCGAAGGAAATATTGTAATATTTAAGTTTTCTCCTTCTACGTATCCTATCTCCGGAAAATTAATGCTATGAAATGCATCATATTTACGAGTATATAACTTAGAAGCTCTAGTCCCTAGAATAATTTTTCCATTAAAAACTATATATACGCCTGAAAGTTCTGAAGCAGCTACTTTAAAAGCATCATAAATATTTTTTTTACCATCTGTTAGGGAAGATTCTATAGGTACTTGTGAACCTGTTAAAACTACAGGTTTATCTAAGCCTCTTAACATAAAAGACAATGCAGAAGATGTATAAGCCATTGTATCTGTACCATGTGTAATGACAATGCCATCATATTCTTTTAATCCTTCATACACTGCCTCAGCTATCAATTGCCAGTTTTCCGGTTGCATGTTTGAGCTGTCAATATTTAAGATTTCTTTGCATTCAATTTGACAAATATTTTTCAGTTCAGGAATTAATTCTATCATTTCTTGTCCGGAACATTCCGGAACTAATCCATCTTCACTAGGAACAGATGCAATTGTGCCTCCAGTTGATAAGAGCAATATTTTTTTCATTCAGTTTCACCTCTGGATTCTTTGCTTTAACTCTTCTGATGCCTCATTACCGTATATTATAAGTTTCTTTAAAGCTTTTAATATAATTCTTTGATAGTTTCTTACATCCATAGGTTCTAACATCGGTATTTTGTAGTAGTCTTTATAGTTTTGAGGCACTAACATGGATATTACCGCAGATGTTCCAGGTATCATACCAGCGCCTCTTACTACATCGTGCAGGGAATTGGACATAAACGTTACTGCACCTGCATCTTCACTTATTAACTTAGCTAATTCCGCAACAATATTCACTTTATCATAGGCTAAATCTACTTTTTTCAATTCTTGGCCTAATTCTATTATTCTGTTTCCGAGTTCAGAAGTCAATGCTTGTAATTGTCCTTCTTTTTGGGGCAGTGCTTCTTCAGAAAATATATGACTTAAATTTAAATCTTCCAAGGCAGAAATAAGGGCATTTCCTACATAAGAGTTATCTATACCTTTTTGCGCTCTTACAAAAAAAGTGATGTCAGAAATCTTATCTTTTAAAGCAGGTATATAAGCCTTACTTTCTACTATTATAGTAGGAATTTCCAACATGCCCAGTTTACTCATAAGATTTCCTTTATCACCTCCTGTCGTATTGCCCTCTAAGTCTTCATCAGGCCCTATGCCGCCTTCGGTACCGTTTATGTTTAGTAAAAAGGAAACAGGAACATTTCCTACATCTAAAATCATACCTACCATTTTATCAATTTTCCCTGGAAATTGACTTTCTGTAACAGATATCAAATGTGGTGCTTGCTTCACTAATGTATCCATAACAGACAAAGTAATAGCTCCCTGTAAAGCTACGGGGACTTCCATTGCGCCCTGGCCATACATGCGCCCAAAAGTTTTTATTGCTACACTTTGAGAATAAATACCATCCTCGTCTTCTGCTCTTTTTAAAAGCTGCAATTCCCACGGCGTTAAGCCTCTTCTAGCTCGAGTTACGCCAACACCACCTCCATAGGTCTCAACAAAAATCTTGCCCATGGAGGGATCACCCTCCACTTTTTTTATATGTGTATCTGCATCTATTACATCTCTTAGAAACGCTGCTACTACAGCAAAACCGGCTGAATCATCTTGCACAAAACCACTATGACTGTGGACATGCCCTACTCCTACATGCCCAACTACACCAAATAATCCCTTATCTTTTGAAGAAATCGAAAGCTTATAATCCCCCAAGCAAAACACCTCTTAACCTATTTTTAAATAATGGTTTCGTATTTCTCTCGGAACTATTATAGTTGTATTGCTGTTGCATTTACTAAACCATCAAGTATTAAGACCTTTCGGCGAGTTAAAGGTTTCTCTATCCAAGTCACCAACAACTGCTGCAGTAATAACCATACCTACTGTATCTCCTGTTATGTTGAGCATAGTATTAGGCATATCGATTAAGCGATAAATACCTGCTACCCAAGGTACAATTGTCAATGGCAGGCCCATAGTTTGCATCATTATAGCCGACATCATTATGCCACCGCCCGGAACGCCGGCAACACCGGCAGCCATAATAACACCTAATAATGAAATAAGAGCTAAATTGCCTAGGCTTAATTCTATGCCATACATTTGAGCAGCAAATATTGCATAAATAGGCATTTCAGCACAGCAAGCATGCATATTAATTGTTGCTGCGGGAGGTGCGAGCATGTTGACAGTTTCTTCTGGAACCCCTGCTCTTTCTTTCGTTACTTTCATAGTAACAGGTAGCGTAGCACTGGAACTACATGTAGAAAAGCCAAGAATCATAGCAGGATAAATGTTTTTGAAATGTTGAATCGGACTAACTTTAGCAAAAACCTTTAGTATGATCGGATATAAGACTAAAATCAGTGTCGCATAGGCAATATATTGAGCTATTAGCATTTTGCCAAGACCTGTCAAAACATCTGTACCTAAAGAACCTGTAACATCTGCCATTAAACATAATACGCCTAATGGTGCCATTCCCATAATAATTTCAACTACTTTTGTCATCAGGTCATTACCAGCATTAAATAAGTTATGTAATAGTTTACCAGATTCAGATTTACCTAAAAAGACAATGCCAAAACCTATTAATAATGAAAAAACGATAACTTGCAAAATATTAAAGTTTGCAAATGAAGCTATAGGATTATCCGGTATCCATTCGATGAAACTCCTTAAAACATTAACACCTTCAGTTGTAAACTTTTCTTTTTCAGCCAAATGGATGCCCGCACCCGGTTTAATTATATAAGCCCAAGCTATACCACAAATTGATGCCATTACTGAGGTAAAAAACCAACATATTGCAAATGTCCCGCCAACTTTTTTAAGTTTTGTCAGGTCAGAAACCCCGGCAATACCGGTTACAATAGAACAGAAAATCAAAGGTAAAATAGTTAATTTAAGAAGACGAATAAATACCTCTCCTATTGGATTCGTAACAACTTGCCATGTTTCATAATAGCCTTTAAAAATCCATCCAAATGCTAAGCCCAAGACCATTGCAACTAAAATTTTGCTTGCTAGACCCATTTTTTTGTAGGATATACCCATATAAATCCTCCTTATAATATTGAATTGTTTTACTTTCCCTCTATTACGTCATCTAGGTTTAAGGCTTGTTTTTACTATACCCCCCCTTTTTCTTATGTGCCTTTATTATTTTTTGCTAAGCCAATACAGCATTTAGCAAGTATAGATACAGGATCTATATATTCTTTTGATAGCCCTATTTCCTGAGCCATTACAGGCAGTTCAGTACATCCTAATATTGGTAAAATATCTTTATTTTCCCCATATCTATTAATAAGAGATTCAAATTCAATTGGAGTTACCGCAAATTTTGAGGATTTTACTCCATATATCCAGTTCATAATAATTTGCTTATCAGAATCACTTGGTTCAATTATATTTAAACCAAATTGCTTAAATATTTTCGTATAAATTCCTGAGATATATGTACCCTTTGTTGCCAAAAGTAAGTAATCCTTACAATCTGGTTTATTATCTCTTAAGAAAATTGCTGTTTCGTATATCATGTTAAGTATTTTTGCTTTTGTATATTTAGTTAAATCATCATAAAAATAGTGGGCTGTATTACATGGAATTGCTATATAATCAGCTCCCATTGCCTCTAATTTTATAATTGAACGTATCATTTCTATTCTGGGATCTTCTCCAGAGCCACAAATATAGCTTGTTCGATCAGGTATTTCTGTGTTGTTATCAATGATTACATGCAAGTGTTCTTGATCATTTTTTGCATCAGTACAGTCAATTATTTTTCTAAAAAAATCACTAGTTGCAGCAGGTCCCATACCGCCCAATATTCCTAATATCATTTTTTTCACCTCAAATAATAAATTTTTCAATACAATTATCTTTACATCAAAAGCCCTTTGATTTTTGTTTCCATTATTCTTACTTTTATATCGATAGTTTTATCTCTATAATGTCTATAATAAATGAAATGCAAATTGCATGCCATGTGCTAAAATCCTATACAATTCCGATATAAAAAAAACAGCCTATATATTTTGGGAATGATTTTATCCCATTAATTAATTCCTCGTCCCATTAGCATTAATTAAATTCAAATTCCATACCTCTGACAAACAAATATTTTCCCTTTTGCAAGTTCTACTATATAATTTCTGCTGTAAATTTGGAAGTTCCGTTTTGTCTAATTTAAAAAATAGTCTAGAAAAATTATTTTCCGTCATGCGCACCAATCCTTTCGAAATCACAAGAATAAATCTTGGTATTGAAAAAATAAAACCTGTTGCAGTTAAACTAACTATTTCGGCTGCAACAGGTTTTTAAATTTATTGTGAACAAAATGGTGTTTTAAAAATCCTAAAGATTTAACCTGAAATTGACTTTTGAATGGGCTTTTGCAACTCTCCTTCAGTAGATGCTACTAATACTGAACAGGCCATATCGCCGGTTACGTTGATACAGGTTCTTGCCATATCCAGAATTCTGTCAATTCCACCGACAAGCGCTATACCCTCTAGAGGAAGACCTGCTGATTGCAGAACCATTGTAAGCATGATAAGTCCCGAACCGGGAACTCCGGCAGTACCTATTGAAGCTAAAGTAGCCGATAACACTATGGTTATTTGTTGAGAAAGGGAAAGATCTATACCATAGACTTGAGCTACAAATAGTGCACAGACTCCTTGATATAAAGCCGTACCATCCATATTTATTGTGGCTCCCAAAGGTAGTACAAAACTGCCTATGGATTTGGGAACACCTAAATTATCCTCTGCACATTTCATGCTAACAGGCAGTGTTCCCGAGCTGGAACTTGTAGTAAAAGCAAGCATCATCGCAGGAGCCGCACCTTTAAAAAACGTAGCAGGGCTCATTTTTGCAGAAATATAAACCGTGCCAGAGTAAACTACAAGAGCATGGATGAAACCTCCAATATAAACCGCGATTATAACCTTTAACAGAGGAAGTAGCACTGATGCTCCATGTTCTGCTACGACAGGAGTAATTAGACCGAAAACCCCTATAGGTGCAAATTCCATTATTATGCCCACTATCTTATAACATACTTCTGCCATGCTATCAAAAAAAACAAGGAATGGTTTAGCCTTATCGCCCACCAAAGTAATCGAAACCCCTAAAAATATAGCAAAAACAATGATTTGAAGCATATTAGCATCAGCCATAGCTTGAACGGGGTTTGTTGGAATAATATTTAACAGCGTATCTACGATTGAGGGAATTTCCTTGGCTTCAGCTGTCGCATCCAAAGGAATACTTAAGCCAAAACCTGGATTTAAAATATTAGCAAGAAATAACCCTAACATAACGGCTAAGGCAGTAGTCAATAAATAATAAGTCAAGGTTTTGATTCCAATTCTGCCAAGCTTTCCGACATCACCAGTGCTAGCACTTCCTACTACTAATGAAGATAAGACCAAGGGAACTATAATCATTTTGATAAGATTTAAAAATAAAGTCCCTAAGGGTTTAATATAAGTTGTTGCAATTGCCGGCGAAATCACGAGGCCTACCAATACACCTATTGCCAATCCAATAAAGATCTTCACGGATAAACTAACCTTTTTCACAAAAAAACCTCCCTCTATAATCTTTAGTTTTGTTTAAATACCTCACTATTAGATTTTTACATATCAAGAGCAGGCCTTCTCTTAACTATAAATATATTGATATAAGCGAAAGATAGCATTAGGAAATATATTTAGATTTTTTGGATTAGATATAAATTCAGTTGTAGATTTCTCCTTTTCAGGCATATTGATGCCCATTCCTAGTTTGATAATATTAAACCAAACTATATCACAACAAGGTGCTGCTATTAGTGAGGTAAAACAACAGATTAGAGAATGTGGGCGCAATTATCAATATATAATGCAAATTACATGCCATGTGCAAAAACCCTGAATATTCCTATATATTAAGAAATTGAACACTATATTTGGGCTTTTTTTATCCCATTTACAGTTTATTTGACCCATTAACATTGATCGAAGAAATAATACCAAGCCCTTTTTCGGTAAGTATCGTGCCTTGCCTCCCAACATTGGCTTCCACAAATCCAAGGGATTTTGCATCATTTATTAACTTTCTAATCTGCCCCTCTGTCAATGGAACATTTTCCTTTTGGGCAATCTCTGCTAAATAGCGTCTTCCCAGGCCATCTGAATTCATTAGTTTTTTTAGGAGCCATATCATATCTCTGCCTAATATATCCACTAATAAAGTATTTCCTGATTTATTAGAACTTCCTGTAATATATTCGGGAAGATCCGCTTTGCCTAGCTTTTTATTGCTTTCTCCGATAACTGCTAAATATTCCATAGCGTTTTCTAATTGCCTAATGTTTCCTGGCCAATCATAATCATATAAGGTTTTAATGGCTTCTTTGTCTAGAATTTGTTCTATACTAGTAATTTTACCTTTACTGTACTTTTTTATAAAATGGTTTGCTAAAACAAAAATATCCGATTTTCTTTCCCTCAGACTCAATGTTCTAATTGGTAGAATATTAAGCCTATAATATAAATCCGATCTAAAATTACCTTTATTGATTTCTTCCACTAAATCCTTGTTTGTTGCAACTATAATTCTTACATCTATAGGAATTTCTTTGATACTGCCAACCCTTCTAACCTGCCTCTCCTGAATTACCCTCAATAATGTACATTGAGACTCTAAAGAAGCATCTCCTATTTCATCGAGAAAAATTGTTCCTCCATGTGCTTCTTCGAAAAGCCCTCTTTTTCCGCCTTTTACTGCACCTGTAAAAGAACCTTCTTCATAACCAAAAAGCTCAGATTCAATTAGGTTTATTGGTATTGATGAGAAATTTACGGGCACAAAAGGCTCGAATGCTCGCTTAGAGGCAGAATGAATTGCTTGAGCAAATAATTCTTTTCCTGTACCGCTTTCCCCTTGTATCAAAATCGTCGAATCCGTAACTGCAAAAGTTTTAGCTTTATCTATTAGCCTCTCCATTTTTTTGCTTTCATAAATAATGTCATCAAATGTATAATAATTTCTAACGGCCTTCCTTGTTGTCATTCTGCGAATTTTATGCTCGTTTTTTTCAATTTCTTCGCTCTTTTCAAAGATATAAATAATCCCGTCTTCGCTACTTTTACCCTCGATCACCTTCGCAGTAACAAATAGAGTATTATTATGAATTACAATAATTTCTGATTTGTCATTGTTGTACACTGTTATCTGAGGTAATACTTCTTTGATGTTTTTACCAATAATATCCTTATCGTTACATTCTAAAAGATTATACATTTCCCGATTGCTTACTATGATAGTTCCGTCCCTTTTGACATATAAAATTGCTTTTGATAAACAATTGGCAATAGTATCTAATCTGCTGCTAATTATCTTCAAATCTTTTGCATTATCATTTATTCGATTTAACAGCCTTATTATTTCGTTCACATATTGAGAAGAAAGACTGTCTCCTATTATCTCTATTAATCCAAGCTTTTTAGCTATATCTGCCAATGTTATGATATCTATTTGCCTAGTGCCTATATTAATTATTTTTTTCACTGCATATGGAACAAGATTTGGCTCTCCTACCGTTACGGCAATATCAAGTCTTGGATATGAATCTATGCCAGGATAATACGGATAATATTTTATATAATTTACTCCTAATGCCTGTAACTGCTCTATGGTCTGATATGTTGTTTCAGCCCTGTCATTTACAAGTAGAACCTCAGTTGCTTTAGGAAGGTCTAATAATTCTGAAATATGTCTATGATTTATTACTCGCTGAGCTATAATATAATTTAATCCACTATCTACTAGCGATTTAATCTTACCATCTATAATTCTGGGGGAGGATAACACAACAAGCGAATTCGTAATATCAAAATCCAAATTATCTTTTAAGCAATATGGCTCAACTTTGATATACTGGCCGAAAACTTCTTTTAGCTGGGCAGCTAAGTTAATTGAGGTTGTTTTCCCCGGACTTAACATTATAAGCTTTTCCATATACCCCCACCCCTATAATATAATTTTATGATTATTTTTATACCATCATTCTTAATTGCTTTGGCTTTTTGTGTCTTGCCAATACCTCAAAAAACAGCTTAGCCAAGGGCGGTCATAATTTTAATAAAGAAGCCTTACAATTGCAATTATCCTGAGAAAGTTCTTGACCTGTTAATGCAAGCATAAAAGTTTCAGTAATAAGCTGCTTATTTTTTTCCACTACGCCTGTAATATCATGGTCTATAACTTCACCCTTAATACCTGTGCACCAATTAGTAATTATTCCTAGTGCCTGGTAGCACATGCCCAGTTCCTTGGCAAGCACCACTTCGGGTACATTAGTCATGCCGACCACATCTGCCCCCAGCATTTTATACATTTTTATTTCACTGGCTGTTTCAAACCTGGGGCCCTCTGTGCATACATAAACAGCATCACCCTTTATTTCAAGACCTATCTTTTGTGCATTATTTAAGAATTTCTCTCGTAAATTTCGGCAATAGGGAGCATCCATAGCTACATGTGCAACACCAGTTTCACTGCCTTCATAAAATGTTTGGGGGCGAGTTTTTGTAAAATCCATAAAATCTTTTAACATTACTACATCACCGGGTGCAAAGTTTTCATTACAAGACCCAACAGCACCGGTGGCATATATGTACTTTACGCCTAAATTCTTTAAAGCCTTCATATTGGCTCTGTAATTTATTAAGTGTGGAGGCGTTGAGTGACCTTTACCATGTCGTGCCAAAAAAGCAATCTCTGTGCCATTGTTTGCCTTTACAATATCGACAATGACCGAACCATATTCAGTTTCGATTTTTTGTTGAGAGGATTTACCGATTTCATATACACCCGTTCCACCTATGATGGCTTTTTCTACTTTTACCACTTCCTGCTTCCTCCTAAGATTCAATTAATTTTCGTGAGCACTCAGCAGTTTTATACATAGCCTTCTCAACATCTATGGTCTTTAACTCATAGTTTTCCATTAATATCTTTCCATCGACTATGACCGTATGAACATCGGAGCCTTGGACTGAATAGCAGATAGCTGAAAGAGGATTGTGCAGCGGACAAAGATGAGGCTTATTTAAATCAATCAGTATTATATCTGCTTTTTTACCAACACTAATGCTTCCCAGTTCCTTCTCTACACCCAAAGCTTTAGCCCCATTGATTGTAGCCATTTTAATTACAGTTTCTGCAGGAACTGATGTGGCATCGCAGTTTACACATTTGTTTATAATAGACGCTAAATGCATTTCTTCAAACATATTAAGATTGTTGTTTGACGATGCGCCATCTGTACCTAATGCTACATTTACATTGGCTTTTAGCATTTTATCTATTGGTGCAAATCCACTAGCAAGTTTTAAGTTGCTTGTAGGGTTATGTGCCACGCTAACTTTGCAGTTTGCAAGGATTTCAATATCATTATCGTTAACATGAACACAGTGTGCAGCAATGGTAGGTCTTTCAAAAAGTCCCAAATCATAAACATGCTTAATCGGAGTCTTGCCCCATTTTTCGATACTTTCGTCTACCTCTTTTTGGGTTTCAGAAAGATGTATATGTATACCTATACCCAGCTCATCCGAAAGGGCTCTTACTTTTTCGAGGTAGCGAGGACTGCAGGTATACGGAGCATGTGGACCGGCAAATATTTTAATCCTGCCTTCTTTTCCATGATATTTTTGATAGAGTTCACGAGTTTCCTCAAGGTGAGCTTCTTTGCCTTCCTCTTCATCTGTTAATCCCCTTGCAATATAGGCCCTGATGCCAGTATCTAAAACAACTTTTATCGTCTCTTTTGCAAAGAAATACATATCAAGGAATCCAGTTACACCGCTTTTTATGAGCTCAGCAATTCCCAGAGTCGACCCCCAGTAAACAGCCTCGGCAGTTAACTTTTCTTCCAACGGCCATATCTTTTTTGTGAGCCAATCCCATAATGGCATATCATCTGCATAATTTCTAAAAAGATTCATCGCTAGATGTGTGTGTGTTGATAAGGCCCGGCATGGCCAGCATATTACTTGCGTCAATAACCCTTTGAGCATCGAAATCAGCTTTAACCTCGCCAATTTCCACAATCCTTGAACCTTCTATACCTATATCAGCTTTTTTTACTACTGCTTCTTCACCCTCAAAAACCAAAACTTGAGCGTTTTTTATAAGTATTTTCAATGCTTTTACCTCCTATGAACAATAATATTTTTTTATTTTTTAAATTAACATTCGTAAAAACAAACTTAAATTTTCATAAATTTGATAAAATTCCTTAATACAGTTTAACATATTATTTACTTCAAATAAACAAAGTTTCCAATATCAAAAACTATATAATAAAGTGATTCTGCCGTAAAAAGCAGCCATGGTCAAAGTTTTAAACCACGGCTGCTTTTTTACACTTACTTTACGGTTTTAATAACATCATCAACGGTAATGAGAGCTTGAAACCCTGATTTCATGTCCTTTAGCGAAGCTTTCTGATTTTTTACTTCTTCTTCGCCTATAAATATGGTATAAGGAATATTGAGATTGTTTGCGTAGTTTAACTTCTTGCCAATCTTAGCATCTTCAAAATACACCTCAGAGATTATATTATTCTCTCTTAAGGTATTGGCAATCTTTATAGCATAGCCATTAAAGCTTTCATCCATTGGTATAATAAGCACTTTTGTGAATGTTGACGGTATATCATTTTCGAGCAGCCCCGCTTCTTTTAGCTGATAAAATAAGCGGGTTAATCCTATGGAAACTCCAACGCCGGGCAATTTTTGAGTGGTATAGTATTCCGCAAGATTTTCATACCTGCCACCAGAACACACGCTGCCTATTTCGGGGTAATCATCAAGAAAAGTTTCATAAACCGTACCTGTATAGTAATCCAATCCACGAGCAATAGTTAAGTCTATGGTGTAGTTTTTCTCCGGCACGCCAAAAATTTTTGTATAATCAGTTACCGTTATAAGCTCTTTTATACCTTCCTGGAAGATTTGAGACTCGATATTAAGGGATTTTAGTGACTGCAGTTTTTCTTCATCATTTCCCCTTATTTGAATAAACTTTAAAATTTTTGTAACAGCATCCCGTGATAAGCCGAGATTAATAAGTTCATCAATTATGCCTTTTTCACCGATTTTCTCCAGTTTGTCAATGGTTCTTAAAACTTCTACAGAATTTATTATACCTAAGGAACTAAAAAATCCGTTTAAGATTTTTCTGTTATTTATTTTTATAGTAAAGTTTTCAAAACCGAGGTTTTTAAAAGTATAATATATTATGCTTAAAATTTCGGCATCATAAATTACATTGAGCTTGCCATTGCCAATAATGTCCACATCGCATTGATAAAACTCTCTAAATCTTCCCCGCTGACTTTTCTCTCCTCTGTAAACCTTGCCTATATGATATCTGCGAAACGGAAAAGTCAGCTCTGAGAAATGCTGTGCTACATATCTAGCCAATGGTACTGTAAGGTCAAATCTAAGAGCCATATCTGTATCGCCCTTGGTAAACCGATATATCTGTTTTTCTGTCTCTCCCCCACCTTTTGCCAGTAATATTTCCGATTTTTCAATCAGGGGAGTATCAATAGGAATAAACCCGTGTTTCTCATATGTATTTCTGATATTATCTTTAATTTCATTAAATAGTATCTGGTCTTTGGGCAACAGTTCTAAAAAGCCCGGTAATGTTGATGGTTTTACAATATCTTTACTCATAAAATTATACCTCCGTTTAAATATTGCGTTATGCTTGTTTTTGACTTGCTATTTCTTCATCAATGCACATCATAATCAAAGGAATTGTAATTGGTATCATGAACATAGCCGCTGCTACTACTCCGGAATCATTAAAAGCAAGGGCAGCCAAAGTCCCGATTATACCGGATATGAACCCGAAATAAAGATAGTTATGTTTGCGAAAGATTTCTTTCAAGATGCCCACGGGCCATTTAAAAAGTATTCCCAAAGTGGCCATGGTCGCAAAAAGCGCCCATGTCCATGTAGAGTATTTTATAAGCCTATAGTTCGTGGAAAGCTTTCTCCAGAATATCTGAAAGAGTGCCATAAAACTGTTATGCTTTATAAGCGAACTTGTTTGGCCTACATGTGATTGCAGCTGCGAAGGTCTCATCCCATCATAAATAAAAAGTACAAACAAACCTATTATTAAAAAGCATGCAAGAATAATTAAATCTTTTTTGGTTATTTTACCTTTTAAGTTCAAAATAGTTGCTGCTCCGAAACCAACAAACGCAGCCATGGAACCGCCTACATTAGTTCCAAAAGTCGGTGCCATCAAAGTTAAAAGTATGACCACATAGGTAGCAATACTTAAGATTTTGATGGTGTTCTGATTGTTCCTATAACGGTCTATTAGTGCTGCAGTACCTACAATGGCTGTCCCTAACAAAAATCCCATATACTCATTGCCGATTCCATAAAATCTGGCTCCAACAATAGGATCATAACCCAAAATTGAAACCTTCATTAATGGGTTCTTGAGGAAAGTATCGAGCAGTATAATACCCGTCGAAGTCAAACATGTAACTATAAATATTCGCAAGTTGTCTTTTAAAAAATAAGTAATAATAAGGCTTAATGTCAATGTGCTTACAATTAAGCTTAAAGCAAGTTTTGTCGTATTCCACGGATTCAGTATCGGCAAAACAAGTAATACTGTAGGTGTTATTAAAACTGCAATGAGTAAAGGTTTTATATAGTGCAGATGTTCCTTAAAATAGGTTATAAAGATAAGAAACATTAAAAGAATCGCTATAATACAGCCAATATAGGCTTTTACTACAGTTGAACGGATTTTATAATTAAAAGCAGTAATTTCATTTATTTTTGCCAAGTATTCCAAAGGTTTATCCATATTTTTCGAAATCAGTTTATGGCCTATCATGAAAGGGCTTTTGGTAATACCGAAATAATCGACTATATGAGCAGTTAAATCAGTATTGGTAATAATGCCATCTCTTTTTGTTGTAGCAGATGTTAGCACTCCTTTAGGAATTGACTCATTGAGCACTATCACAGGTGTCAGCTTTTTACCAATCGCGATATCGTCGCCGGATGGAAAAGGGGTTACCAGCATCAAAAGTGTGTCGCTATCGATATCCTTTATTATTTCCCCTAAAAATTCATCAACATCTTTAAAAATATTTATTTTACTTTCTTTATGCCTTTCATCGGAAATATACATATACTTATTTAATCTGTAAGTATCTCCTGTCTGGATTACAATAAAGTCAGCTTTTTCTTCTACGTCCTTATAAGCCTGATACAATGCATCATAATTTGTTTTTATTCCAAAAGGACTCATGAAATCTTTCATTAAAAGACTTTGATCAACCTTGCCAAAATTTGTAATTCCATCACTGCCCATGGTTATCAGTGAAGCATTTCTCGTAATATCATCAGGGCTAGTACTCTCGTTGCCTATCAAGGCTGTTTTATATCCATGTTCATTGAGAAGTGACCCTAAAAGACCTATTTTGACAGGGCGGTTTAATTTCTCATTTTGCCGTATAAGTCCTAAAATATCAATATTTGCGATATTGCCCTGTTTCATTTCGTTCCCGGTATTCCTCTTGTAAACCCTATTTATCGGTTCATTATAAAATAAATCATTATATTCTCCTGCATAGTTTCCATAACTCGAATTTACCGCATAAGACCCCGCACCGATGGTAGCATATGCATTAGCAGCCGTGTTAGAGCCTCCTGAATTTGTATTCATAAGGCCTAAGGCTCCATTTTCCAATATATATTTTATATTGTCTTGACCGTAAGTAGTAAGGTCTTCATAATTTATATTGTCAAGTATACACATTATAACTTTTTTTTGCTGGGATGGAGCTGAATACCCATAATAGGGTATAATAAGGATGATTATTGCTGTTATAAGGAATAAAACAATGCTTTTTTTCATATGCCCTCCGCCATTTATATAACAAACTATATTATCATTATATATCGCTATTATACCAATCTAAGATATCCCTTGCAACAAAATACTGACTTTTTGAGGAGTTGAGATGACAGCGTTATTGTGATAAATTATATTAGAATAGATTTGAAACAAGCTTATGTTTAGGAGTGTAGTCAATGCCTATTATCGGCACCGCAAAGATTGATTATAGAACTAAAAACCTCATTAAACGATTAAAGCCGGGTGATATTGCGATAATAAACCATGAAGATATCGACGAGGTTGGCGCTTTAGGTTTAGTGGGTTGCAAGGTTAAAGCTGTAGTAAATTCGGCAAAATCCATCACAGGCCGCTATCCGAATCCCGGTCCCAGTATACTTTTAGATGCAAATATTCCAGTTTTAGATAATGTTGGAGAACAAATAATGTCTCTTAAAGAAGGCTCAGTTGTTACTATTGAAGATAATGGTGCAATATACGCTGATAATAAATTGATCGCCAAGGGAGAATTCCTTAAGCCTGACATGGTTAAAGCAAAGCTTGAGTTGGCAAGACAAAACATTGAAAATTCTCTAGATCGATTTATAAATAACACCTTAGAATACGCCAAAAAAGAAAAGTATTTAATAATGGGCGGAGTTGAAATACCTGAAGTTAAAATAGCTATTAAAGGCAGACATGTTCTGATTGTTGTACGCGGCAATAATTACAAAGAAGATTTAGCTGCCATAAAAACGTATATTGATGAGGTAAAACCCGTCTTGGTTGGTGTAGACGGCGGTGCTGACGCTCTATTGGAATACGGTTATATTCCGGATATTATTATTGGGGATATGGATAGTGTATCTGATAATGCCTTAAAAATATGTGAAGACATCATAGTTCATGCTTATTCCGACGGCAGAGCTCCCGGTCTTGCAAGAGTGCAAGCATTAGGTCTTGACGCGGTAATTTTTAAATCTCCGGGCACAAGTGAAGATATTGCTATGCTTTTGGCATATGAAAAAGGAGCTGATTTGATAGTAGCCGTAGGAACGCACTCAAGCATGATTGATTTTTTAGAAAAAGGTCGCAAAGGAATGGGCAGTACTTTTTTGGTCAGATTAAAAATCGGTTCAATTTTAGTAGATGCTAAAGGCGTAAGTAAGCTTTACAACCAAAAATTAAAACCTTCTTATATGATAAGTCTTTTCGCCGCTGCTATGGTTCCTATTATTGTAATTTCTACCATTTCTCCTCCAATCAAGCATGCAATAAGGCTTTTGGAGCTTAGATTAAAATTGCTTTTACCTTAAAGGAGCAAAGACATGTTAATCAATATAAAATATTTGGTTATTACTGTAATATCTATTTTTTTGGCACTTGGTATAGGTATTTTAATCGGTATACAAGTTGATTCTCAGAAAATAATTTTTGAGCAGCAGGAAATTACTGTTCAAAAAATGGAAGACAAGTTTGATGAGCTTAATCGCATCAACCTTGATCTTCAAAATGAAATAAAACAGCTTTCGACTTCTAACGAATTAAATAAGACTTATATCGAAAACATATTCCCAGATTATATTAAGAATAAGTTATCCGATTTACATGTTGTAACAATTGAAACTACGGATGATTACACATATACCGACATGAGACAAGCCTTAAAGATGGCAGGTGCCGATGTCACTTCCGTAACCATAATAAGTGAAAAACTGCTTTATATAAGTGATGAAGATAAAAATCAATTAATTGAGTATTTCGGCATCAGCGAAAATATTGTTCCGGTTATTCTCAAAAAAATTGCAGAAACTGCAGCTGGAAAAGATAATGCAGATGACATTGCATTCTTGATTGAAAAGGGCATCATTTATGTAAGCGGAGATTTGCAAAATCCTGCCGATTATATTGTAATGGCCGGCGGCAGTCATACACAAGATAATAAGCATGAGGTAATAGATATTCCTTTGATTAGAGAAATAAAAAAATTATCATTGCCTGTTGTAGGTGTAGAAATTACCGATGTGGAAAATTCTTATATCGATATTTATAAAAAGGAAAAGTTGTCAACTGTTGATAATGTAGACACTATTATAGGTCAAACTTCCTTGGTCTTAGTGATGACCGGAAAAGAAGGACATTATGGTGTTAAGAAAAGTGCTAATTCCCTTATGCCTTTTTTGAGCGAGGAGGAAAAAGCAGGTGAAGGTTAGTGTATTAATACCGGCTTTTAATGAAGAAAAAAATATCGAACAGACTATAAAAGGCCTTGAGTATTTTAAAGATACTTTTTGTGCGGAAAATCAGGTGGATCTAGAAATCTTGGTAATTGATGACGGCTCATCCGATCAAACCGGCATAAAGGCATCAAAGGCCGGTGCTAAGGTCTTGAGCTTAAACAAGAATACGGGAAAGGGCAGTGCACTCAGAGAGGGTCTCAAGAGTACCAACGGTGATATTTTTGTTTTTTTGGATGCAGACTTGCAGGAAAGCTCTAGTGAAGTATATAAACTTGTTTCACCGATTTTAAATGGCGAAGCCGATGTGACAATTGCAAAGTTTAAACCGCCTGGCAAAAAGAGGGGCTTTGGCTTTGTCAAAGCTCTCGCTTTTTATGGTGTAAGATTTTTGACCGGAAAAGAAGTGGCAAGTGCTTTATCCGGGCAAAGAGCCTTTAAGAAGGATGTTCTAAATGACATCGGAACTATTCCTGAAGGCTTTGGCATAGAAGTCGGAATGCTAATTGACATACTTAAAAAAGGTTATACGGTAAAAGAAGTTGATGTGGACATGTATCATGATGTGACGGGCAGAGATTTGAAAGGTTTTTTGCATAGGGGAAAACAGTTTTGGCATATTCTGAAGGTATTAATTTCTAAAATGATTAATTATGGTATATAAAGTAACTATCTCGGTCTTTAGATAATACCAGAGAGCGAATTTTATTTTTTTGTTAATAGTTCTTACCGAGATTTTTGCAAAATTGAGGTTTAGAATCATCAAAACGGTATTATCTGAAGGGAATCATATAATTTTAGAGATCTCCTAATCACTTTAAGGAGGACAATATATTGATATACATGTGCAGATTCATGATTTTTTTTGCTGCTGCCATTGTAAGTTATGCTCTGACTCCTGCCTTTATTGATTTGTTCGAGAGAGGTGGCAGGCTCGTAAAAAATTATAAAGGTGATATGATACCCCAGGGAATCGGTATTATGTTTCCAATACAAACCTTGTTGTGGTCTGCCTTATTCTTATTGTTGTTGTTTAAGAACGATTCTGCAAATACACTCTTTGTTCAATTTGCCATTACAACAGCAAGTTTTATTGGTTTTATTGATGATATGCTAGGTGCCCGAGATGTGCTGGGTTTTAAGGGGCATTTTAAAAGTTTATTTACGGGCAGGCTTACTACCGGGGCTTTAAAGGCTATTGTAGGGCTTCTTGTTTCATTTATCATCAGTTCAACTCTTACTTCAAATTTTTTGGAAACTGTTGTGAATACACTAACAATAGCACTTTTTACTAACTTCTTTAACTTACTGGACTTAAGACCGGGCAGAGCTATCAAGGTTTATGTTTTTTCTTTTCTTGTCATATCACTTGGATTAGTTATCATCCAAAAAACTGCTGCTATATTACTCTTCGCACCTTTGCTGGGCATTATTATCGGCTACATGCCTTACGATTTAAAGGCAAGATGTATGATGGGAGATGCCGGTTCTAATGTGCTAGGTATCTCAATTGGTGTCTTAATCACTTCTACTTTTGGTCTGTATGTAAAAATTTTGGTTCTGGTATTTCTTATAGGAATACATGTTTTTACGGAAAAATATTCACTAACTGATTTGATTAAAAACAATCGCTTTTTGAATTATCTGGATAATCTGGGAAGATCGTGAGGTATTTATGATTCATTATACAAAGGCTAAGGTAAAAGATATTATACAAAAAAGAGAAGGCTGCACTGAAATAACAGTTATTATTAATAACAAAGAGTACAATGCAGTAAATTATGACTGTTTAACAGGTTCGGTTAAGGCCGGCGACTACGTGCTTTTAAATACAACAGCACAAGATTTAAAACTGGGAAGTGGCGGATACCATTTCGTAGTATCTGTTAATGATGGTAATACTTTTTTCCCTTTCACTAAAGAAATTGGTCATATAATGAAGCTGCGGTATACACCTCTTCAATTTTCCGTTTTAAGTGCCGAGGAGCAGCAAAGTCCCTATCATCATATTTTTAATGATTTTCAAGGTCTTCGAGAAAAACCTGTAATAATCGGCGAACTACATAGCATGCTGCCGCCGGTAGTTTTTAACATAAAAAGAAATAGACCGGACGTGTATGTATCTTACATAATGACTGATGCCGGAGCTTTGCCTATAAGCTTTAGCAAAAGTGTAGCTTATTTAAAACAAAAAGATTTAATAAACGGCACCGTTACTTTTGGTCAAGCCTTCGGCGGTGATTTCGAGGCAGTTAATATTTATACGGCTTTAATAACCGCATTTGATATTTTAAAATCAGATGTAGCAGTTGTAGCCATGGGACCCGGTATAACCGGAACAGGGACAAAATACGGGTTTTCCGGTATCGAACAAGGACCCATTATAGATGCGGTAAATACTCTTGGCGGCAGACCGATTTTTATACCAAGAATAAGCTTTGCTGATAAAAGAATTAGGCACCATGGCATCAGTCACCACAGTATCCTTGTGCTTAAGGAAATTGCCAAAACACGGGCTGAAGTAGTCATACCTGTAATGGAACAAGATAGAATGGACTATGTTAAAAACCAAATCACACAAAATGAAATTGATAAAAAACATGAGATTGTCTATATTAAAGAAACTTCATCAGTTTTAGAAAACCTTTCATGCTTTGACTTTCATTTATCGACCATGGGCAGAGGCATTGATCTGGAACCGGAGTTTTTTATAACCGCAGGGGCGGCCGGATATTTTGCGTCTAATATTTTATAAGGATATAAAAGGCGGGCGGTCAATGACCGCCCCTACAGTTGCATTACTGTATTGTTGGGAGCCCATACAGTTGAATTCCTGTTTTGTTGAGAGTTTATTGATATTTTTTATTGGTTTCATATATTATAATGATTGATCCTACTGTAGCAAGTCAGTTTTGACGTAGAAATATCTATTTAATGTTTTTGTTATAAAAAAACGGGAGGTCGATGACCGCCCCTACTAGTTGATAATTAAATTGAAAAATCAAGGTTTTTGAATTGGAATTATAATTTCTGTCCCGTTGAACAGTTTGATATTTAGGAATATATTTCTGTCCCTTCGGTTTTAATGAGTTCTTTAAATTCTTTTAAGATCTTATTGGTAATTGGCCCGGGTTTGCCATCTGCGATTTGTCGACCGTCTACTTTTACTACTGGAACAGCTTCAGCAGCTGTACCTGATAAAAAGCATTCGTCCGCAGTAAAGACTTCATATCTGGTAAATACTCTTTCTTCCACTTTTATCCCTATTTTTTCTGCTAATTCCATAATAGCATTTCTCGTTATTCCAACCAAAATACCGACATAAGGTGGCGGAGTTATTAGCACACCGTCTTTTACAATAAAGATATTATCGCCTGTGCACTCTGCTACATAGTCTTCATTGTTTAACAACATGGCTTCAGGAGCTCCGGCTAAATTTGCCTCTAGTTTTGCCATTATATTATTTAGATAGTTTAGTGATTTCATTTGAGGATTTACACCCTCAGGTCTATTTCTTCTAGTAGCCGCTGTAATTATTTCCATCCCTTTATTGTAAAGCTCTTCAGGATAAAGCACTATCTTATCTGTAATACATATAATTGTCGGAGTTTTGCACTTTCTTGGGTCAAGACCTAAATCACCGGTTCCACGGGATATTACTAGCCTTATATATGCATCTTTCAGCTCATTTCTGCGAAGAGTTTCTAAAACAACTTCAGCCATCTCTTCTTTTTTCAAAGGAATGTCAATCATTATTCCTCGTGCACCGTTATACAACCTATCTATATGCTCATTAAGCCTAAATACCTTACCGCCATATGCCCTTATACCTTCAAAAACTCCATCACCGTATAAGAATCCATGGTCAAATACAGAAATTTTGGCTTCTTCCTTTGGAAAGTACTGACCGTTTACATAAACTTGAATACTCATGTAAAGCTTCCTCCTTCATAGTTATATAGTTGATGTTTGCTCATAAGAAAAATATGGCAAAATTTTTATACTCATATCTCAGATTATATTTAAGAAAATTAATCAAAGCCCATCATTTCATTTATAGCCTTGCCTGCTGGAACCATCGGCATAACATTCTCCTTGGGATCTATTCTTACATCTATTACAGCCGGTTCTTGGATTTCTACGGCTTGTTTTATTATTTTCGGTAAGTCGCTTTTTTCAGTAACCTCATAACCTCTTACGCCACAAGCTTCGGCTAATTTTACATAATCAACATCGGCACCATCTAAATACACATGGGAATATCTTTCATCGAAGAACAGTTCTTGCCACTGCCTAACCATTCCAAGACTACGATTGTTGAATATCACCGTTATAACCGGAATATTGTATCTGGCAGCAGTTATCAATTCATGACAGTTCATTTCAAAGCTGCCATCTCCTGCAATATTAAATACAACTTTATCCGGTCTTCCAAGTTTAGCTCCAATGGCTGCCGGCAGTCCAAAGCCCATGGTACCCAATCCGCCTGAAGATACAAAACTTCTTGGTTCCTTAAATTTGTAAAATTGTGCTGCCCACATCTGATGTTGGCCTACTTCAGTTACAATAATAGCTTCTCCTTGGGTTTGCCGGCAAATTTCTTCTACTACATACTGAGGTTTTAAGCCTTTTGAGCAATATTTAAGTGGGTAAGATTCCTTCCAATTCGCCACTGTTTTTATCCATTGTTCATTTTTCTTTTGGGGGAGTATTTCTAATATTTCCGTTAAAAACTGCTTTACATCTCCCTTGATTCCCAAATCTATATCTATATTTTTACCTAATTCAGCCATATCAATATCAACATGAATAATCTTTGCATTCGGTGCAAATTTTTTTACATTACCGGTAACCCTGTCGTCAAATCGTGCTCCCAAAGCCAACAGTAAATCGCACTCGGTAACTGCCATATTAGCATAAGCAGTACCATGCATACCCAACATGCCTAAGCAGAGAGGATGTTCTGTGGGAAAACCCGAAATACCCATTAGGGTAGTTGTTACCGGTGCATTTATTTTTTCAGCTAGTCTTAATAACTCCGCAGTAGCATCAGAGTTTATAATTCCACCGCCGGCATATATAACCGGCCTTTCGGCTTTTTCAATCATAGTGGCAGCTTTTTCAAGTAATATCTTGAAGTTCTCCGGCAAATGTTGTTTCAAAGAATAAGTTGCAATAAATCCATTCATATCTCTTCTTATTTCATCTTCATTAACCTGTTCGGCCATTATGTTTTTGGGTAAGTCTACCAATACAGGTCCAGGTCTTCCTGTCGTTGCAATATGAAATGCTTCTTTGACTTTCTTTGCAATATCCTTTTTGTCTCTAATTAAGAAACTGTGTTTTGTAATTGGAAGAGTAACCCCCGTAATGTCCACCTCTTGAAATGAATCTTTACCCAAGAGGTCTAAAGCAACCTGCCCTGTGAAAGCCAACATAGGTACCGAATCCATATAAGCATTGGCAATACCGGTAACTAAGTTTGTGGCTCCAGGACCAGAGGTGCTTAGAACTACTCCAACTTTCCCAGTTGCCCTTGCATATCCGTCTGCGGCATGTGCTGCTCCCTGTTCGTGGACGGTTCGTATATGTCTTATTCTTTTATAGTTATAAAGGGCATCATAAATCGGCAAAGCCGAACCGCCTGGAAAGCCAAAAATGGTATCAACACCCAACTCATCTAATGTTTTTAACAAAAGTTCTGCACCAGTCATTTTCTCACCTTCTTTTATGGTAATAAATATTAAAATTATGTCAACTGCAAAGTAGTATAAAACACAAGTTTATAATCGACAATTTCCTAAAAGTTACTAGCTTAATAATTTGAAACTACATTTAGAACCTTAAAGAATAAAAAAGATCCTGCGCCTAACCTTTATAAAAGGGGCGAAGGATCTCGCGTTACCACCCTGTATTCATTTATACCTCACGGTATAAATCTCAATAGGTACGGGGCATCGTGCCCGATACCCGGTCATTTTAACGGTGACCTATTTCCCTCTTACAGGGAACCCGGCCAGAATTACTTTAAAGTTCACTCTGGCAGCTCCGAGATGATTTTCACCGGTCATTTCAAACATCGGCTTTCACCTTATCCGACTCTCTTTAGTCTGAAAAAACCGCTACTCTTCTCTTCACAGCTTTTAAAAACGAAACAAAATATATTAGCTTAGATTATACCACCTAATTCAGGAAAATACAACTATAAATTTTCAACAATAATATCTCCCATTTCTGATGTGGAAACAACTTTTTTTGCTCCGACTTGAATGTCAAAAGTCCTATATCCTTCGTTTAAAGCTTTTTCTACCGCATTTTTTATAGCAGATGCGGCATCTTTGGCCCCGAAAGAATATTCCAGCATCATTGCGGCCGATAAAATACAGGCAATAGGATTTGCTTTGCCGCTACCTGCTATGTCAGGTGCAGATCCATGTATCGGTTCATAAAGATACGGTTTGCCGTCACCTACGCTAGCTGACGGCAGCATGCCTATCGAACCCGTCAAAACTGATGCTTCGTCGCTTAATATATCTCCAAAAGTATTCTCAGTTAAAATCACATCAAACTGACCAGGGTTTAGCACAAGCTGCATCGAACAATTATCTACATACATATGGCAAAGTTTTACATCAGGGTAATCGGCAGCCATATCAGTTACAACAGTCCTCCACAATCGTGAGGTTTCAAGGACATTAGCCTTATCTACCGAAGTAAGGCGTTTCTGCCTGCGTTGGGCTGTTTCAAAGGCAATACGAGCCACTCGCTTTATCTCTTCATCCGTATACTCCATAGTGTCAAAAGCTCGTGTCTTATCATGAGTTCTCTCTATTCCTTTAGGTTTACCAAAATAAAGTCCTCCTGTAAGCTCACGAACTATCATAATATCCAGTTCTTCACCGATAATTTCTTTTTTTATCGGCGAGGCTGCTGAAAGAGCATTAAAGAGAATCACAGATCTAAGATTTGCATAAAGACCAAGACTTTTTCTAAGACCTAAAATAGCCTGTTCAGGTCGAAGTTCCTTAGGTAATCCATCCCATTTAGGTCCTCCCACTGCTCCAAATAAAATCGCATCACAATCTTTACAAAGTGCCAATGTATCTTCTGTAAGAGGAGTTCCGCAAATATCTACAGATGCACCTCCTACTAAACTTTCTTTAAACTGGAATTTTAAATCATATTTTGCCTCTATAGCTCTCAAAACCTTGACTGCTTCGTCAATTATTTCAGGCCCTATGCCGTCACCTGGTAGAAGGGCTATTGTCTGCATTTTTCGTCCACCTCTTTTGCGTAATTCATAAGCCCACCTGCATTTATTATACCTTTTATGAATTCTGGAAATGGCCTTGCTTCGAATATTTCTCCGGAAGTTATATTGCTTATAATGCCCTTGTCTGTGTCGATTTCTAGTATATCACCTGTTTTTATTTTTTTATTACAATCTTTACATTCTAAAATTGGAAGTCCAATATTAATAGAATTTCTGTAAAATATTCGTGCAAAAGAGGAGGCAACCACACAACTAATGCCGGCCGACTTTATAGCTAGTGGTGCATGCTCTCGGGAGCTTCCGCATCCAAAGTTATTTCCTGCAACAATAATATCCCCTGCCTTAACTTTTGTCGAAAAATCGGGGTCCAGGTCCTCCATACAGTGTGAGGCCAATTCATTAGGATCCGTAGTATTTAAATAGCGAGCAGGAATAATTACATCTGTATCGATATTATCTTCATAAATCCACGCTTTCCCCTTAAATATCACAGCAAACCACCTCCTTGGGATGAGCTATTCTTCCTTTTACTGCAGAGGCTGCTGCTACTGCAGGATTTGAAAGATATACCTCGCTTTCAGGATGGCCCATTCTGCCTACAAAGTTCCTGTTAGTCGTTGCTACAGCTCTTTCGCCTTTAGCAAGAATTCCCATATATCCGCCCAAACAAGGCCCACATGTGGGCGTACTTACGACTGCACCAGCATCAACGAAAATTTCAGTAATTCCTTCTTTTATCATGTCCTGGTAAACTTGCTGCGTTGCAGGGATTATAATTAATCGCAGATAAGGATGAACCTTATGGCCTTTAAGCACTTTCGCCGCAAGCCTCATGTCTTCCAGCCTTCCATTAGTGCACGAACCTATAACTACCTGATCTATTGCAATATTATCTACAGCTTCTACATCGACTACATTTTCCGGAAGATGAGGCAATGCAATCTTGGGCTGTATTTTTTTAACATCATAATCTATTATATCCGAATACGCTGCATCCAGATCGCTTCTAAACACCTCATAAGGTTTTTTAGCCCTATTTTTAACATACTCCAAGGTTATCTCGTCCGGTTCCATGATACCATTTTTCCCACCGGCTTCAATGGCCATATTTGACATCGTAAGCCTTTCGTCAATAGTAAGATGTGCAATGGTATCACCGGTAAATTCCATGGCTTTATATAGTGCTCCATCCACTCCTATATCTCCTATGGTATGCAAAATTAAGTCTTTACCTGTTACCCATGGATTTGGTTTCCCGTGATAAATAAATTTTATAGTTTCCGGTACTTTAAACCAACATTTGCCGGTCATCATAGCAAATGCAAGGTCTGTAGAACCAACGCCTGTGGAAAAAGCCCCAAGGGCTCCATAAGTGCATGTATGTGAATCAGCACCGATTACCAAATCTCCAGGAAGGACAATACCCTGCTCCGGCAAAAAGGCATGTTCTATTCCCATATGTCCCACTTCATAGTAATGTTTAATCTGCTGAGCCTTCGCAAACTCTCTTAGCGTTTTGCAAAGCTCTGCGGATTTAATATCTTTATTTGGTGCAAAATGGTCGGGAATCAGAGCTATCTTCTCGCGGTCAAAAACTTTATGACCTCCTGCTTTTTTAAACTCTTCTATAGCAACAGGTCCGGTTATGTCATTGGCCAGTGCTAAATCAACTTCAGCCATAACAAGTTCACCCGGTTCCACAAAATCCTTGCCGGAATGTTTGGCAAGTATTTTTTGAGTAATAGTCATACCCATTTAATCCACCTCCCGGGGTTTGCTGTAGCCGTTATTCCACATTGTTTTGTTCATAGCATTCGTATATGCCATTGCACTAGCTTCTATGATATCTATGCTAAGGCCTCGACCTAAAAATATCCTTCCGTCTTTCTCAACTCTAACGGTAACCTCACCTAAAGCATCTTTGCCTGCAGTAACAGATCTTATTGAATAATCGACAAGCTTACAATCCATGTTGCAGGCACGCTCAAGGGCTTTATATATTGCATCAATAGGACCGTCACCGGTGGATGCCTCTTCAATAACCTCACCGCTCACATTAACTCTTACTGTTGCAGTAGCAATAGCTTTATTGCCTGTTGAAACCTGGAAACATTCCAATTCAATATGCTGTGGAAGTTTCATTACCTGGTCTTCAACTATTGCTTCAATATCCAAATCTGATATCTCCTTCTTCCTGTCTGCCAAGTCTTTAAACCTTTCAAATGCTTTGTTAAGTTCATCTTGTGACAATTCATATCCCATTTCCTTTAACCTCTCGGCAAAAGCATGTCTGCCTGAATGTTTGCCAAGCACCAGAGTGTTAGTAGTAAGGCCTATAGACTGCGGAGTCATTATTTCGTAAGTAGATTTTTCTGTTAAAACACCGTGCTGATGGATTCCAGATTCATGTGCAAATGCATTTGCACCTACAATAGCTTTATTAGGCTGTATGAATATCCCGGTTATGGTGCTTACCATTTTACTTGTGCGATAAATCTGTTTTGTATTTATACCATGTTCGACCTGGTAAAAATCCTTTCGCGTATCAAGTGCCATTACAATTTCTTCTAATGCAGCATTGCCCGCTCGTTCACCAAGGCCGTTTACCGCACATTCTACTTGAGTTGCCCCATAAATTACAGCTTCCAATGAGTTAGCAACAGCCATTCCCAAATCGTCATGGCAGTGAACGCTTACCTTTACTTTGTCAATTTCGGGCACTTTTTCTATAACAGTTTTTATTAATTGTCCGAATTCTCCGGGAGTTGTGTACCCTACTGTATCCGGAATATTTATAACGGTAGCACCTGCCTTAATTGCAGCTGAAAATAACCTACAGAGAAATTCCACATCGGATCTTGATGCGTCTTCGGCTGAAAACTCGACATCTTCCACGAAGGATTTAGCCCTTTTTACTGCGGCTACCGCAGCTTCTAAAACTTGTTCCTCCGTCATTTTCAACTTGTATTTCATATGAATCGGAGATGATGCTATGAAGGTATGAATTCGCGGCCGCTCTGCAGCTTTCAATGCCTCAGCAGCTCTGTCTATATCTTTAAAATTAGCTCGGGCAAGGCCTGTAATCACCGGCCCTTTTACATTTTCCGCTATGGCTTTAACTGCGTTAAAATCACCGTTGGAGGCTATGGGAAAGCCTGCCTCTATTACATCCACCGAGAGTTTTTCAAGTTGTCGAGCTATTTCAAGTTTCTCTTTAACATTTAAAGAAATTCCGGGGGTTTGCTCTCCATCCCTCAGAGTGGTATCGAAGATTTCTATTTTTCTGGGCATTTTTTATACCACCTTTTTTTGATAATTCTGATTTATTTTATTGAACATCTTCAATAAAGTGTTATATTTTATAGGCAGGGCAACTTTAAAGAAAGCCCTGCCCTTTATAAGTAATCTTGTATTTAATATTTAACAGTATAGCAGCTACTTATCTTTTTTGAGCCATGGCATCATACTTCTCAATTGTTCTCCTACTTTTTCAATAGGATGCTCAGCTTCTTTAGCTTGGACGGCTCTATAGACCGGTCTGCCGCTTTGATTTTCCAGTATCCAGTTTTTAGCAAATTGTCCTGTTACTATTTCATCAAGCACCTTTTTCATTTCTTTGCGGGTTTCTTCAGTGATGATTCGTTTACCTACGGTAAAGTCTCCATATTTGGCGGTATCACTGACTGAGTATCTCATCCGGCTTAAACCGCCTTCATATATCAGGTCAACAATTAGTTTCATTTCATGTAAACATTCGAAATATGCTATCTCCGGCTGAAAGCCTGCCTCTACTAGAGTTTCAAATCCAGCTTTGATTAGTTCAGAAACTCCGCCGCATAAGACGCATTGTTCTCCAAATAAATCGGTCTGGGTTTCCTCGGTAAAGGTTGTTTCTATGACACCTGCACGAGTACCTCCTATGCCTTTAGCGTAAGCCAATGCAATGTCTTTGGCTCGCCCTGAGTAATCTTGTTCAACTGCTACCAGACACGGAACGCCTCCGCCTTGCTCATAAGTCCTTCTTACAAGATGGCCCGGTCCTTTCGGTGCAATCATAAAAACGTCAACATATTCCGGCGGTATAACCTGACTGTAAACAATAGCAAATCCGTGTGCAAATGCAAGGGCATTACCCGGTTTCAAATGTGGTTTTATTTCCTGCTCGTAAACCCTGCCCTGTATGTGGTCCGGAATTAATATCATTATGATATCGGCTTCCTCAGATGCTTCACTTACGGTTTTTACTTTAAGGCCGGCCTCTTCGGCAATTTTCCATGACTTACTGCCTTCATATAAGCCTACAACTACATTGATGCCGCTTTCTTTTAAATTCAATGCGTGGCCATGCCCTTGACTTCCATAGCCAATAATAGCAACTGTTTTCCCTTCTAATAATTGTAAATCAGCATCGCTGTCATAATACATTTTTGCCATTTTAAACTTCCTCCTCAATTTTTATGGTATTAGCACCTCTATTTACGGCGATAACGCCGGTCCTAACTAATTCCTTTATACCGAATGGTCTTAAAAGTTCTTCAAATGCAGCTATTTTATCTTTATCGCCGGTAAGTTCTATTGTAAGAGATTTTTGACTAACATCTACAATGCTTGCCCTGAAGATTTCCGCTATTTGAATTATCTCCGACCTCATGTGGGAATCTGCATCAACTTTTATTAAAACCAATTCTCTTGTAACCGAATCCTCCGGAATAATTTTACTCACTTTTATAACATCTACTAATTTATTTAGCTGTTTTTTTACTTGCTCTACTACATATTCATCTCCTTCAACAACTATAGTCATTCTGGAGATATCAGGATTTTCTGTAGTGCCAACAGCTAAACTGTCAATATTAAAACCTCTGCGGCTGAAAAGGCCGGCTATTCTAGACAATACACCTGGTTGGTTTTCTACCAGCACTGAAAGCGTCGTTTTCATGTCTTACCCTCCAATCATTTCATTGATAGGAGAACCGTTTAACACCATTGGATATACGTTTTCATTAATATCTAAAATACATTCAAGTAAAAACGGACCTTCATGTGAAATCAAGCTATCAATCGCATCAGAAATTTCGCTTTGCTTTTGTATCCTTATTGCTTTAAAGTTGTAGCTTTCCGCAAGTTTTATAAAATCCGGCACAAAACTGAAATACACCTGGTTATAGCGCTTATCACAATAGAATTCCTGAAGTTGGCGGACAAGACCTAAACCGGAGTTGTTAAATAGAACAATCTTTACCGGAAGGTTATTCTCTACAGCTGTGGCCATCTCAGTTAAATTCATCTGAAAGCTTCCATCACCGCAAATATTGATAATCATTTCGTCTTTCTTTGCCATTTGAGCTCCAATAGCTGCCGGCAGGCCATATCCCATGGTGCCAAGCCCACCCGATGAAATAAATGTGCGAGGTTTAATAAACTCATAATACTGAGCAGTCCACATTTGGTGGCAACCTACTTCAGTAGTAATAATTGCTTTTCCTTTAGTCTTATTTGAAAGCTGCCGAATAACCTCAATGGGATTTAAGCGTTTATCGCTATGACTGCCCAAGTTTTCTTCTTCTTTTAACTTTTTTAAGCTTGAAGCATGTTCGTTCCATGCAGACGGCACTTTATGTTCCACTTTTTTTACTATTTCTCCAAGAATTTGCTTAACATCACCGACAATAGGAATATGTGCCTGGATGTTCTTTCCTATCTCTGCAGGGTCTATATCAATGTGTATTATCTTTGCTTTTGGCGCAAACCCCTCGACCTTTCCTACGGTTCTATCAGCAAATCGTGAACCCGCAGCAATTACTAAATCTGCCTCGGTAACAGTTTTATTGGCTGACGGTATGCCGTGCATGCCAATCATGCCCATGTAGAGCGGGTGGTTTGCCGGAAATGCTCCTATTCCCATCAACGTAGTTACAACCGGAATGCATGCCTTCTCGGCTAACTGCATTAATTCTTCTTCAGCACTTGCAGAGTTTATACCTCCGCCTGCACAAATAACCGGGCACCTAGATTTATTTATCAGTTCCGCCGCTCTTGATATTTGCAGCGAATGTCCTATTATATTGGGCTTGTAGCCTTTTAATGAGATGTTTTCTGGGTATTTAAAGTTAATCTTTGTTTCAGCTACATCTTTAGGCAGGTCTATCAGGACCGGACCGGGCCTGCCGGTAGATGCGATATAAAAAGCCTCTTTAACAATTCTTGGAATATCATTCGCATCTTTAACTAGATAATTATGTTTTGTAAAAGGTGCCGTAGCACCGGTTATATCAACTTCTTGAAAGACATCCTTGCCTATTACCGATGTGGAAACTTGACCGGTAATAGCTATAATGGGAATTGAATCCATATAAGCAGTGGCTATTCCTGTTACTAGATTAGTAGCTCCAGGTCCCGAGGTTGCCATACACACTCCCACATTGCCGGAAACACGTGCATAACCACTTGCTGCATGAGCAGCAGCCTGTTCTGAACGAGTAAGGATATGTTTTATTTTAGAATAATTAAGTGCATCATACACAGGAAGTATTGCCCCGCCGGGATATCCAAAAACGTATTTTGCTTTTTCAATTTCCAATGATTTTATAAGTGCTTGTGCTCCGGTAATTTTCATTTACTGCACCACCTTTCATAAACTAATAAAATAAACCCCTCATCTTGAGATAAAATCTCAGGGACGAGGGGTTTTTCTCGTGGTACCACCCTGTTTCGCCTTACCTTATGTAATGGCCTCGGGAAGTAGAAAACTACTTCATTCTAACGCAATATTGCGGCACCGAACTACTACTGTTTCGCTCGGGCTGTTCAGGAGCGAGCACACAATGAATAGATGGACCGGCTTTCACCTTACCCGGCTCTCTTTAGCCACTTTCTTCATTATTCTCTCCATCATTACAATTAACCTATAAACTTTTAAGTGTTGGTATGTATTTTATCACGATTTTCAATTATGTCAAGAGTTATTTTTAATTTTTGTAGTTATTCTTCTGGAGAAGTCGATTTATGGAAAACGGTTTTGATATTGTAAATTCCTTGATATAGTGATAAAATGTACAAAGAAATGCAATACACCAAGAGGGAAGTAGTTACTGACCTTGAGGTTGCATTAGCTTATATTCTAAAATCTTGGATGCGTTCCGGGATTGAGGAGGTTAAAATCTATATATTATATGTGTTTTAGCCTCCATAAATATTAAAATTAGGAGGTTTTTTGATGTCCAAAACACAAGATTTTATTGATGATGAAAAGATTATAAGGCTCTTAGATGAGGGGAAGGACACAGAAAAGTCGGAAATCAGGGAGATTTTTGCCAAATCCAAGGAAAAAAATCGCCTGGAGCCGGAAGAGGCGGCAAAACTTTTGCAAATCGAGGACGAGGATTTGCTGGAAGAGATGTTCTCACTGGCAAGGCAGATAAAGGAAGATGTTTATGGCAACAGGATAGTATTCTTTGCCCCCTTGTATATCGGCAATAATTGCATCAATAACTGCCTATACTGCGGGTTTAGACGTGACAACAAGTCTATCGTCAGGAAAACATTGACAATGGATGAACTAAGAGATGAGATTATCGCCCTTGAAAACAGTGGGCAAAAAAGGCTTATACTTGTTTACGGTGAACATCCCATGTATGATGCCGACTTTATAGTTGAAACCATTAAGACAACGTATGAGACAAAAACGGGAAATGGTGAAATTCGCAGAGTAAATATCAATGCCGCCCCTATGGATGTGGAAGGTTATCGAAAACTTAAGGATGCCGGAATCGGCACATTTCAAATCTTTCAGGAAACTTACCATCATGAAACATATGCGAAGATACATCCGAAGGGAGATATGAAGAGCGACTATCAGTGGCGGCTCTATGGACTTGACAGGGCACTTGAAGCAGGAATAGATGATGTAGGAATTGGTGCGCTCTTTGGTCTGTATGACTGGAAGTTTGAGGTAATGGGCCTTCTGTACCACGCTATTCATCTTGAAGAAACCTTTGGCGGCATCGGTCCCCACACTATTTCGTTTCCAAGACTTGAACCGGCTTTGGATACACCATTTGTTCAGCAGACAAAATATAAAGTATCTGATGATGACTTTAAGAAACTCGTAGCCATAATCAGGCTTTCAGTTCCATATACGGGAATGATTTTGACTGCCAGGGAAAGTCCGGAAGTAAGAAGACAGGTTATACCTCTAGGCGTTTCTCAGATTGATGCCGGCTCAAGAATAGGCATCGGCGGCTATGCCGAAGCCGCAAATGGCTATATCCCCGAGAAAGAGCAGTTTCATTTGGGAGATATAAGGTCACTTGACGAAGTTGTCCGTGAAATTTGCAGCTTTGGGTGTATTCCGTCCTTCTGTACAGCAGGGTATAGGGCGGGCAGAACCGGCGATCACTTTATGTCCCTTGCTAAACCCGGTTTTGTTCATAACTACTGCATGCCAAATGCTGTGCTGACTTTCAAAGAATATCTTTTAGACTATGCTTCCGAAGAAACACGTGCAGTTGGCGAGGCAGCCATACAAAAACAGCTCGAGGCCTTTGAAAAGGAAAGCCCTGCAAGAAGAAAGTATGTTGAGGATAAACTAAAGCTGATTGAGCAAGGTCAACGTGATGTATATGTTTGATGATAAATTTAAAGATATTATAGTATCTTGCCTTACAGAGGCACTAAATGCCAAAGACCTAAAATCCGCCCTTGAAAAATCCTCTAAAATCATAACAGCATTTTATCCAAATACTAAGTTATGGTTTACAAAAAGTTTTGGTAAAAGATGGTCCTTTATTGCCGGGGCAGGAGTAGACTCCTTCATTGAGCCTCAAAGAATCGAATATCAAGATGGTTACGCAGCATTTTTACAAAACTTTACTTTTCAGCAAGAGGAGGAAAAGGCGGTCTTGACAGACCTTTTCAAGATAATCACCACCATCCAACACCAATAAATTCATGAGAAAGCCAGGAGCTCTCTATGTAAATTGAAAGCCCCTGGCTTTAAATATTTCAACATATTGTTTAGCTTTTATTGAAAAGGACGATATAGCTTGAGCATTTTCAAAGCAAGAAGTTCTCACAGGTTTATTGCCCTTTGTTCTGCAACATTGGATTACGTAACTTTTAGCTCGAAAAATCCATTCTAAAATTTGGACATAATCTTCTTCGTAAAGCGTCGGCCAGGCGGTAGTTCTAAATTCATAATCAATGCCACTTTGTTTGATAAGTTGCATGCTCTTTGAAATAGAATCGCAAGATACTGAGCCTTTGCATATTGCTCGATATTTTTTAGGTGGAGCTTTGATATCCATGGCTATAAAATCAAGAAGATTGTTTTTAATAAGCTGATTGAGCACTTCGGGACTTGTGCCATTTGTATCAAGCTTAAGTTTAAAACCCAAATCTTTGATTTTTTGGGCAAAATCTACGAGGTCCTCTTGCAATGTAGGCTCGCCTCCGCTTATAACCACCGCATCTATCAAGCCATTTCTTTTTTGAAGAAACTCAATTATTTCATTTTCTTCATATAGGAAATCTGAGTCTTTTGAAATAAGCTGTCGGTTGTGGCAGTAAATACAGTTCATATTACAGCCGCATGTAAATACTACAGATGCCAGCAAACCCGGATAATCTACTGTTGAACACTTATGCAGCCCGCCTATCAGCATAATTGATATTCCTCAAGTTTAAACATCTTGCGATTAGCATACTCTTCCTGCTTACCTTTATTAAAGTTCTTTACAGGTCTTAGATATCCGGTAACTCTCGTCCATACCTCAGTTTCCTTGCCGCACTTAGGGCATATAGTTTGTTCCCCTCGAAGATATCCATGGTCAGGACAAATGCTGAAGGTGGGAGTTATGGATATATAAGGTATTTTATAATGGGTGAAAATCTTGCGTATAATGTTTTTACATAATGATATGTCTTCTATACACTCGCCTAAGTAAACATGGCAAACGGTGCCTCCGGTGTATAAGGCTTGCAGTTCATCCTGCAGCTCCATAACTTCAAAAATATCATCTGTGTAATCTGCCGGGAGCTGAGTTGAATTTGTATAATAAGGAACATCCTTGCCTGCTGTTGTAATAAACGGATATTTTTTTGCATCCAGCATCGCCAAACGGTAAGAAGCTCCTTCGGCCGGTGTAGCCTCAAGGTTGTAAAAATGACCGGTTTCTTTTTGAAAATCAACGAGCTTTTCCCGTAAAAAGTGCATAACATCTAATGCAAACTGGAGCCCTCCCTTGGCAGCTATCCCAGCACCTACAAAATTTTCCAGTGCTTCGTTCATCCCGATGATTCCGATAGTGCTAAAATGATTGTACCAGTACTCGCCAGTCCTCTCTTTGATATGACGCAGATAATATGTCGAATAGGGATATAAATCTGCCTCAGATTGCTGTTCGATGACCTTTCGCTTTATTTCCAGGGAAATTTTAGCTAGTTCCGCCATCTGTTCCAATCGCTTAAAAAATTCGTCTTTTGTTCGGGAAAGATAACCTATTCTAGGCAGATTTATCGTAACAACACCAATGGAACCGGTCATGGGGTTGCTGCCAAAAAGGCCACCGCCTCTTTTTCTTATTTCCGAAGTATCAAGCCGCAGTCTGCAGCACATAGATATGGCATCTTCCGGTGAAAGGTCCGAATTTATGAAATTTGCAAAATAAGGTATGCCATATTTGCAAGTAATTTTCATAAAATCGTCAACTACCGGGTTTCTCCAGTCAAAATCCCGTGTAATGTTGATTGTGGGGATGGGAAAGGTGAATACTCTGCTCCTTGCATCACCCTCTAGCATAACTTCGCAGAAGGCCCTGTTGAATATATCCATTTCTTCTTGAAAATCACCATAAACCTGCCTCATAGCCTGTCCGCCGATAATAACCGGATGATTCCTTAGGCCTCTCGGCACTTTGATATCAAAGGTAAGATTTGAAAAGGGACATTGAAAGCCGACTCGCGTGGGAACATTTAAATTGAATACAAATTCTTGAAGGCATTGTTTGACTTGGGCATATGAAAGGCCGTCGTATCGAATAAAGGGAGCGCAATATGTATCAAAGCTGGACCATGCTTGAGCTCCTGCCGCTTCACCTTGAGTTGTAAAGGTTGAATTTACAATCTGGCCGAGAAATGAGCGAAGATGCCTTGCCGGCCGACTTTCAACTTTTCCCTTAACACCTCCAAAGCCTTCCATTAAAAGTTGCCTTAAATCCCAGCCTGCACAGTAAGGGCCGAAAAACCCCAGGTCATGAAGGTGTATGTCACCGGATTCATGAGCAAATCTCACATCTGGAGGGTATACTTCATAGAGCCAGTACTTTTTCGTAAACACTTCTCGCACATAATTATTAAGGCCATTGACGCTTTTCCCTGTATTGGCATTTT
Source organism: Tepidanaerobacter acetatoxydans (assembly GCA_022840405.1). Lineage (GTDB taxonomy): Bacteria > Bacillota > Thermosediminibacteria > Thermosediminibacterales > Tepidanaerobacteraceae > Tepidanaerobacter > Tepidanaerobacter acetatoxydans_A. Next base: position 53,642 of record JALHJR010000005.1, on the reverse strand, counting down.
CCTCTACATGCCAGTCCCGATTGTCCAGATAATTTGAAAACATCTCAACTGTAGTTTTAATAAGCGCACTATCTTCATCGCATTTTATTCTTTGAGTAATCATAGATATTCCTCCACAAAAAAATTAATCCTCTCGACAAGTAGTCAAGAGGTTATAAAAAACTATAGAATATACTTTTCATATCCTGCCCCCTATCGACCGTAGAGTAAGATGTTCGGCACAGGCAGGTCTTCTGACTTAGGTTCATGGATACTGTAAGGCCTTCCCGAAAAATTCAGTGGCAAATTTACAGCACCTCACCAACACAGCGGCGGGACCGTGCAGGATTTTTACCTGCTTCCCTTTTAACCGAGATATTGTATCGGCACCTGTGCTTAAATATTAAATTATCAACATATGGATAGTTATATTGTAATGCATACTATATATTGTGTCAATGCTCTTGCCACATTATGGAGGAAACTTATCTTAGAAATTCTGTATTTCTTTAGTTAATAAGATACTTTTCGTATTTTTTTAATATGGCAATGTCAATTTCACCTTTTATCTTTACTCCATCGTCCTTATATTCAATTTCATTAATAAGACCGTTTTTATGGATTTCATCAACAGCCGAACCGCTATCATAGGGTATAAAAAGCTCAGCCTTGCGGCTATTGGAGGGAAGTATACTGCATATCGCCTCTAAAAGCTTATCTAGGTTTTTGCCTGTCAGTGCAGAAATTCCTATGGTATTATCTTTATTATATCCTTCGATAAAAACACTTGCATCCCCGCTTATGTCTATTTTATTTATGGCAATTATTGTAGGTGTTTGTTCTGCACCTAGTTCTTTTAAGACTGAATTTACTACAAAAATGTCTTCGTCTATTGTAGGGCTTGAACCGTCAGCCACATGAATTAAAAGATCTGCTTCTTTTACTTCTTCCAATGTGGCTCGAAAGGCTTCCACCAGGTGGTGAGGAAGCTTGCGTATAAATCCTACTGTATCTGATAAGAGTGCTTTTCGCCCGTCAGGGAGAACAAGGCCGCGAGTGGTGGTATCAAGTGTTTCAAAAAGCCTGTTCCCTGTTTTTACATCGGCATCTGTTAAGGCATTCATCAAGGTAGATTTACCAGCATTTGTATAACCTACAAGGCTTATTACAGGATAGCTGCGGGACTGGATGATAATCTTTCGGCTTTTTTGTACATTTTTAAGCTCCTCTTTTAGATGATGAATTCTACGGCGAATATGGCGCCTATCGGTTTCCAGCTTGGTTTCACCCGGTCCACGAGTACCAATTCCACCGCCTTCTTGGGAAAGCTCTATACCTTTTCCCGTAAGCCTCGGCATCATATACTGAAGTTGTGCAAGTTCCACTTGAATCTTGCCTTCAGAGGTCTTAGCTCTTTGGGCAAATATATCAAGTATAAGCATGGTTCTGTCGATTATCTGAACACCTGTGAGATCTTCCAGATTTCTAATTTGAACCGGCGAAAGCTCATCATCACAGATAACAGCATTTGCCTCAAGAGCTTTTACCGCTTGTGCCACTTCTTCGGCTTTGCCTCTGCCTACATAGTAAGCAGGATCTATTTTATTTCTTTTTTGTACTGCCTCCCCAACTACCTCCACTGCCGCGGTTTGGGCTAAGAGTCTTAGTTCCTGAAAGGAATCTTCATCAGATATATCGTTCAACATGCTTAAAAGCAGTGCTCTTGTGCTTTTATCTGAAGTTGAAATCATTGCTACACCTCTTGTATTTTGTTACATATATCTTATTAGCAAAGAAATATAGTTACTTTGCCCTATCCAGCCATCTTGCCGCACCCTGAGCATATGCTGCCGCTCCAATTGGCAGGCAATCCTCATTGAAAATCACTTTGGGATGATGCCCGCCATAACAATATCCTTCCTCAGCACTGCCGGTACCTATTATAAAGAACATGGAGGGAACTTTAGCAGCAATTTCGGCAAAATCCTCCGAACCGCTCATACGTTGACTAACTTGGGCTACGCCCTTTTCGCCAAGCATCTCTTTTAAGGCTTCACCTATTATATCAGCCATCTGAGAATCTATACTGAGCGAACACACAGACCCTTTATATTTAATCTCTGCACTGCCGCGGAAAGTAGAAACCACTCCATCCGTTACCTCTTGTATTCTCTTTAGCATATAGCTTCTCACTTCTTCGTTAAATGTTCTAAGAGTTCCTTCCAAAACAGCTTTTTCGGGAATTACATTTCCTGCCGCTCCGGACTGAAATTTGCCTACCGTTAAAACAACCATTTCTTCAGGATTGGCTTCACGGCTTATCAGTTCCTGAAGTGCCAGGTGCAGATGGACTCCCATGTTAATTGGATCAATTGAAAGTTGAGGGCATGCACCGTGGCTTCCCAAGCCATGGAGTGTGATTATAAAATAATCGGCAGATGCAGCTACTACACCTTTGTTGTAACCTATAAATCCTGTGGGCAAAAGCGGTATAACATGTGCTCCCATAGCTGCATCTACTTTTGGATTCTCTAAGATTCCATCCGCTATTATGGCTTTCGCACCTTCAAGCGTTTCTTCGCCCGGCTGGAAAACAAGCTTGACAATGCCTTCAAGTTCTTCTTCAGATTCCTTTAGCATCTTTGCAGCAGCAAGAAGCATAGCCGTATGCAAGTCATGTCCACATGTATGAGCACATTTCCCCTTGGCTGCAAAAGGCAGGCCGCTTTCTTCTTCCATGGGCAGTGCGTCCATATCAGCTCGAAGCAGTATTACTTTGCCGTCTGTTTTTTTGCCGACAGTGGCTGTTACTCCATAACCGCTTATTAATTTAGGCTCATAACCCATTTCTTTTAGCTTTTCAACCACAAAACCACTGGTCTTGGGAAGCTCCATTCCGAGTTCCGGAATTTGGTGCAGATACCTGCGATTTGCAATTATTTCTTCCTTGATTTCCATTGCTCTTTTTAAATAATCCATTACAAACTCTCCTTTAGTAATAATTGATTTCAGTGCAGGAAATTATATTAGCAAATTTGGCATGTCTTAGCATCAAGCAGGACATGTTATTCTAAAATGTAATCATTTGTTGTTATATTCACCTTTACATAATAAGAGTTCTGCACTTAAATCACAATTGCCCTGCTAATAGCTGATGAGTGGAGACCGCTTATTTCTCCAATATGGCATATGCACGTGTAAAACCGCCGTCAGATTTATCTATAAGCAGCGGTGCAGCAGAAAAGAACACTCTTTGCACATCTACTTCATCAAGCCGGTTAAGATTTTCTATTATGGGTATGCCATCTCCCATAAGGATTTTATGCACGGGTGCGGTTGTACTTTCTACAATATCAGGTGAAATAAAGTCAATTCCCAGTGCTTTTATATTCAGTTTTACTAAAGCCTGTGCAAGTTCCTCCGAAAGATAAGGTGAATCCTCAATATATTTGGGGTTGCCCCAGTATTTGGAATATCCGGTTCTTATAAGCACTATGTCGCCGGGTTTGATATCACAGCCTTTTAATACATCCACCTCGATTGCCTTTTTTCCGTCTACCGGAGCATCTACAATCACCGCATAACCTACAAAAGTATCTAAGGGAATCTCATCCAATGTTTTTGCTCCTTTTATGCAGTGAGCAGGTGCATCGCAATGGGTCCCGACATGGACACCGGCATGAAAATCCGTAACCCTAAAACCCCCCTCATCTATCTGGGCAATTTGCTCAATAACAATAGGAGCTGTCCCCGGAAACAGAGGCATTCCCACTTCATAAAGTTGTGACAGATCAATTATCCTCATTGTAATCCTCCTCATATTAATATAATAGTCTTAAAAAGTAATTCATATGTAATAGAAGAGTAAACCAATTGCTCAAACTACGGTCTGGGGCATTATCAACCACCTGCTAAAGATTACAAATTTAGCCGGAATATCCTTGGCACTGCAAAACATGGTTAATACTACATTACATCATGAGCTTCCAGCCTAGCCAGTTGTGCCTGTACTTGTAGGCAAAGACCCTTTTATCCGCCATCTTGGTTTCACAAAACACATTTTTATCCTTAGGTGAACTTAGCAAGCTAAAGAAAACAGTTATGAATATATTTTTATCATATCATCCCATAGTTAGCATTCTAAATCCTTTGCAAAATTTGTGGCTGGTATTATTTATTGCGTTCTAGTCACTTCAATTATACCATTAATGGAGGTTTTTTGTTGTTTTAAAGTGCGTTTCTATATAAATTTTTAAGGTTTAAGCCTATTTTATAGGCGGGAAAGTTGAGTTAGGCTATTTCAAATAGAAAGGCAAATAGAGCGGGATGCGGTGATTTTTAAATTAAAAGATGGTTTCCAATGGCTTAAATAGCTTAATTTTGGAAACCGTCTTTTTAAAACTTTTCTGTTATTATACGAAGGATATAAATATCCCATCGTGCTTCATCAAATTGTTACATCTGTTTTAAGGTTCGTCTTAAGAACTCTCTGGTTCGTTCTTTTATCGGGTTATTAAAGATTTGCTCAGGGCTACCTTCTTCTTCAATAACGCCCTTATCCATAAATACTACGCGATCAGCTACTTCCTTTGCAAATTCCATTTCGTGAGTCACAATCAGCATGGTTAAACCGGTTTGGGCAAGTTTTTTCATGACCTTAAGAACTTCTTCCACCAGTTCGGGGTCAAGGGATGATGTAGGTTCGTCAAACAGCATAACATCCGGTTCCATCGAGAGAGCTCTGGCAATTGCAACCCTTTGTTTTTGCCCGCCGGATAATTGTTTCGGTTTTGCATTGATGTATTGTTCCATTCCAACAACTTGCAAGTATTTCATAGCAACTTTCTCCGCTTCTTCCTTTGAGCGTTTTAATACTTTCATCTGCCCTACCGTACAGTTATTTAAAACATTGTGGTTATTAAATAAATTAAATTGTTGAAATACCATGCCTAACTTAGTGCGATATGCGTATATATTATGCTTACCTTCTAACATATTCTTGCCTTTATAAATTATCTTGCCGCCACTTGGTTTTTCCAAAAGGTTAATACAGCGAAGGAGAGTTGACTTGCCTGAGCCGGACGAACCGATTACGCAGACAACTTCTCCTTTATTTACTGAAAAATTAATGTCCTTTAATACCTCATGAGTTCCAAAAGTTTTACTTAAATGTAGTACCTCGATTATCTTCTCCATAATTCCCCTCCTCTACCATCGGCAATGGCGAGTCCGACAATTTAAAGGTTCGGTGTTATATTTGCATTGGATTGCCAATCACTGTAAAGTTTTCCGGACCGTCTATTTTCCTTTCCAAATAACGTAATATTCTTGTCACTGTAAAAGTCATAACAAAATATATAACAGAAGCAATAAAAAAAGTTTCGAAATACTTGTAGTTATTGCCAACAATTGATTTTGTTTGGAAGAATAATTCTGTTACAGAAATTACGTTAAGCACTGAGGTATCTTTAATATTTATTACAAACTCATTGCCTGTTGCCGGCAAGATATTGCGAATTACTTGCGGTAATATCACATTAACCATAGTTTGCATATGATTCATACCTACAGCATGAGCTGCCTCAAATTGTCCTTTATCTATGGAAACAATGCCACCTCGAACAATTTCAGCCATATAAGCACCTGTATTAATAGATACAATCAAAAAAGCTGCTGTCAATTTATCCATGTCAAGACCTAATGCCTGAGCAGAACCGTAATAGATTACCGTGGCTTGAACAATCATCGGTGTCCCGCGAAATACTTCCACATAAGCATTTAAGAAGGCATTGATGCATTTCAAAATTAGTTTTTTTACTCCTGATTCAGGTATAGGCAGACTGCGTATAACACCAACTAATAGACCAATAAAAAATCCTATAATAGTGCCCGTTATGGAAATCAAAAGTGTCATACCGGCTCCACGCAGAAACATAGGCCAATATTTTAAGGCAATTCTGATTATCTGCTCAAAGCTCATATAAGTTTCCTCCTTTTGACACCGCTCTGTCTAGATTCTCGTTTTCTTAAACTAAGACTTTTTACATATAAACATTATTCTTTCGGCTGATTTTTGATAGCCTCATTCATGAGTTCTTCTTTTTCCGCATCCGAAATGCCTGCCAATATTCTATTTATCTCCTCAATTAATTCACTTCCCTTTACAAGACCCACAGCAATGGCAGTATCATCATCAGATGTTACAAAACCATCGTCAAATTCAACAAATGTAAAGTTTTCATTGGCAGCCTCCGCACTGACAGCTTCCGGCTTCTCCGAAATATACCCGTCGATCATTCCTGATTCAAGGGCAACCCTCATTGCAGAGAAATCATCCATGGCCGGTTCCTTTATCACGCCTTCGATTTGGTCAATCACTGTATAGTGGAAGGTGCCTATTTGAGCAGTTACTTTTGCACCTTTAAAATCTTGGATAGAGGTAGCTCTTTCATACTTTCCTCCTTTTTTAACAACCATGACTAAATCTGATTTGTAGTAATTTGTCGAGAAATCTATGCTTTCTTTTCGCTCCGCCGTAGGTGACATGCCTGCGATAATTGCATCAATTTTACCGGAAGTTAATGCGGGCAAAAGACCAGACCACTCAGTTTTAACAATAACCAGTTCTCTTCCCAAGCCATCAGCGATTCTTTTTGCAATTTCCACATCATACCCAGCTGCATATTCAGCACAGCCATCTATTGGCACCGCACCATTGGAATCATCAAGTTGAGTCCAGTTAAACGGCGGATAATCACATTCAAGCCCTACTTTAAATGTTTTACCTTCTGTTGTATCCCCCACCTCCGGTGAATTTACACTTCCAGAATTATTACTTGATCCGCATCCTGCCGACAACATAATGACTAATAAAAATATTGACATTATTGATAGTACTTTCTTATTCATAAACAATACACTCCTTTTAAAAATTTAAATTAAGGAAAAAAGATCCTTCATTTCATTCAGGATGACAAGTACAAAAAGACCCGAGATGAACTCGGGTCTTAATATACGCGTTTTCCCAAATTCCTCCCCTTTCCCAATTGAGATAGCTCAACTCAATAAACTGGGCTGTTTATTGAGACAGTCCTACAGCTCTTAACTGCAGGCCCAGCAAATAACATGAGAGAATATTATCTGCTTCGGCAACACTTCCTTCTCCTTAATGTCATTGCTTTGCTCTCAAGCTTCATTAAGAATCGTTAAGCGCTGCGCCTCTACCCCACTTGTGAAAAGTGAGGCTTTGCCTTTATTAAATTATATTTTCAGTTTACATCAAGTTACTATGTCTGTCAACCCATAATTATTTCGAGTTTCCGAATTTTTTGTAAACCACTATTTTTTAAAAGCAGAAACCATTTGTCGAATATTTATATAAACAACGGTGCAAACACCAGGGCTACAATGGTCATTAACTTTATTAAAATATTTAAAGAAGGTCCTGATGTATCTTTGAAAGGATCGCCCACAGTGTCTCCGACAACCGCAGCAGCATGCGTGGGGGTTCCCTTCCCGCCAAAATGCCCTGATTCAATATACTTTTTGGCATTATCCCAAGCTCCGCCTGAGTTGGACATTTGAATAGCCAGCATTACTCCTGTCACCAGGGACCCTGCTAAGAGGCCTCCGAGTGCCTCAGCTCCAAACAGAAATCCTACAGCAAGTGGTGCGACAACCGCCATCATTCCCGGTACTATCATTTCTTTTAGTGCCGCTGCTGTACTGATATCCACGCACTTAGCATAATCAGGTTTTGCCTTTTCTTCCATAATGCCGGGAATCTCTTTAAACTGACGCCTGACTTCTTCTATCATTTCAAAGGCAGCTTTCCCCACCGCTTCCATGGTCATTGCGGAAAATAGAAATGGCAGCATGCCGCCTATTAAAAGTCCTACAATGACATCGGCCTCCAAAAGATTAATACCTTCCTTTAAACCTGCTGCTGTAGTGTAAGCAGAGAACAATGCCAACGCCGTCAGTGCTGCAGAACCTATAGCAAATCCTTTTCCTATGGCAGCAGTGGTATTGCCTACTGAATCAAGTTTATCGGTAATTTCACGAACTTCATGAGGAAGCTCAGCCATTTCTGCAATTCCGCCGGCATTATCTGCAATTGGCCCGTAGGCATCAACTGCAACAGTCATACCTGTAGTAGAAAGCATGCCTATAGCTGCCAGTGCTATTCCATACAATCCCGAAAATCTATATGAAATAAGAATGGCTGCCGAAATAAACAATATAGGCAATGCCGTGCTTTTCATTCCCACCGCAAGTCCCGATATTATATTAGTGGCCGCTCCCGTTTGAGAAGACTCTGCAATTCCTTTTACCGGAGGTTTATCTGCTGATGTATAATATTCGGTCACCATCCCGATAATACTTCCGGCAACTATACCTGAGGTAGTGGCAAAAAACGCATTTATCTCACCCAATATGGATTGGCTTAAAAAGTAGGTTGCAATTATTGACAAAACTGCACTGATTAAAGTCCCATTTGTAAGAGCTTTTTGTGGATCAGTCCCACTTGAAGTATTAACAGAAAATATACCGATAATTGAGCTTAAAATACCTGCTGCCGCAAGCATTAGAGGAAGTATAATTCCCTTTATGCCGAAGGCTTCTCCTGTAGCAGTCGACACAGCCACAGCTCCTATGGCCATACCCGAAACAATGGAGCCTACATATGACTCGAATAGGTCAGCTCCCATACCGGCCACATCACCTACATTGTCACCTACATTATCAGCTATAACGGCAGGATTCCTAGGGTCATCCTCCGGTATGCCCGCCTCTACTTTACCCACCAAGTCGGCACCGACATCGGCGGCTTTAGTATATATACCTCCACCCACCCTAGCAAATAGGGCAATAGAGCTTGCACCTAAGGCAAACCCATTTATGACATCAAAGCTCTTGACATTCGACGGATCTCCAAATAAATAATAAAGAATTCCGAGGCCCAAAAGACCCAGACCAACTACCGACATACCCATAACTGCACCGCCTGAGAAGGCAATGCTGAGGGCCTTGTTTTGGCTTTCGCGAGCAGCATTGGCAGTCCTGACATTTGCTTTTGTAGCTATATTCATACCTATGAAGCCGGCCAATACCGATGCAATGCTGCCGGTAATATAACATATAGCTGTAGGCCAGTTGATAAAAAAGCCTATTACTACAAACATAACAGTTACAAAAACTGACAAGATTCTGTACTCCCGGAAAAGAAATGCCATAGCTCCTTCATGAATGGCACCGGAAATTTCCTGCATCTTAGCATTGCCTGCAGGGTTTTTAGTCACCCTAGCGGCAAGTATAAAGACAAAAGCTAGAGCCACAATCCCCATTACAGGGGCCCATATCACCAGGTTTTCCATTTGATAGTTCCCTCCAGATTATTGAAAGTATTGAAAGTGTTTAAATACTAACGCAAAAAAACAATCATTGCAATCGACATAGCCAGAAATACAAGTGCCAGAATCTCTGTGTATTTGGCCAGCTTGTCATCGATGCCTTTTTTCTTGCCAAACAGCTTTTCAGCACCGCCGGCAATACTTCCGGCCATACCAGCAGACTTGCCCGACTGCAACAAAACCAGTGCAATAAGGCCAATACAAATTAGTAGATAAACTATTGTCAAGAATATTTCCATGCCGCCTACCTCCCGTATAAGCTAATATTAGTGATTATAACACAAGGTTTTTTAAAACACAACACATTTATCATAAATGATGTACTAATACATCCATGTTATCTAAATATGTGCTACTCTATATTTTATATTACACATTAAAATACTTAATACTGTTCTATTATACAATATAATAACCTGATGATATGTTATTTTGAGTTTTAGCTTTAACTTCTGTTTAATAAAGCATTACTTATCCTCTAAGACCACCCTCTTTCCCATAATTATTCACATAATACCCCTTTATATGCACAAGTGTCACAATTAGTTTTTATTTGTGTCTTTCCATTAAAATCATCGTTTTCTATCCGGTCTATGATACTGCAAATTTGTGCTTTACATTTTTCTAATGAAGATAGTAAAATATCTAGTTCCACGATTTTTCCTTCAAATAGTGATGCGATAACAGCTTTCTTTGGTATTATGCCACAAATTTCAGATACTGCCAAGGCATAAGCCATTACCTGCAAGCGATAAGCTTTCATCAAATCTGAATCTATCATAGAATTGGTCTTAAAGTCTACTACCGTTGCCCCATCTTCTTCAAGTATCAGGTGATCAATCTTTCCCGTTATATAGCGCCTCTCACCTAAATAATACGTAAATGGCATTTCGGAATAAACCACACCCGGCGTATTGTACAAATCGCTTTCAAGGTAATTTTGTAGACATCTTTCGATAAATCTTCTGTCTTGAAAATTTAAGGGATAGCTGTTAATAGCCAAAATTTCTTCTCTATTATTCACTTTGATATTTTCTTTATGGATTTTTTCTATCAACTCATGGACGATTGTGCCCCTTTCTCTTGCCGAAAGTCTTGATAAATCACCGCAATCTTTATAAAAAAGTCTCTCGGGTATACCTATCTGATTACTTAAATAATATCTTCTGGGGCATCTTGCAAACTCTCCTATTGAGGTTACTGAAAAACTCCTTGGAACACTAATGTGCTTATTTAAATAAATTTGTTTTTTTCCAAGTTTTGGTTTATTTTCCTGTAAATCTACAGTATTTACAGCAACATCCGACAACTCCCAAATTGTTTCTATAGAAATTCCATCATCTACAGAATCTGTAATACTTTCTGGGTTCAGCCATTTTAAAAAGCTGTCCTTTTTATCGGATTTCATCTCACCTGAAATCAGGAGGTAATCTCGTGCGCGAGTAAGTGCAACATATAACAACCGTTTAGCCTCTTCAATCTCCTTTTGATTTAAGTATTTTTTCAGCATTTCCCACTTGTCTATGTCTTTTTTCAGTGCCAAACCTATTTCGGGTTCGAATAGTACTTCTGTAAAAATACCTGATATTTCCTGACCGCTATCTGCCAGAATAACTATGGGAAACTCCAAGCCTTTGGAAGAATGTATAGTAACGAATTTTACTACATCTTCCTCTTCGGACACATCTATGGCTTCCTGCTGCTCCCAGCCAAAATCCGAAAGTTCTTCTAAAAACTCTCTTAAAGTATAACCCTGTTCATCATAATCCCTGCATAAATCCAAAAACTTAAACACATTCTCGACTTCAAGCAAGTCATTTTGAGCTGCAGCAGCTAAAAGCATGGTATCATCCGCAATCCTCTGAGTCAATTCTCTAAGTGTTGCTCTATCTTTTATTTTACACCACATTAGGATTAATTTAAAGGCTTCGGCAAGACTTTCAGGAATATCGTCATAGCTTGCATCTTCTTCAAGACCTGATATCAGGTCTTGCCGCATAAGTACATACTCCGCTAGTTCCTCATCACTTATTTTAAAAAGGTGTGAAAGTGTTCCATATAAATTTATGTTATCTCGAAAAGCCACGGTATTTAATGCACAGAGTATATTTTTTACACTGGAATCTTCCATAATGCTTCCGGTATCAGACACATAAAACGGTATTTTATGGGCTTTAAATGCATTTACATAGTGCTTTATATGGGTCTTCCTTCTAAGAAGTACCGCAAAATCCCTGAAGCTAGGTCTTCGATATTTTTGGGTTTCTCTGTCAAATACCTTTACAGATTCATCGGAAATCATCTCGAGAATCTTTTTTGCTATCATTTCGCCTTCCTTCTGTCTTCGCTCACTCATAGTTCCTTGACTTTCCATCGTTAAAAAACATATGTTATTTTGACCACCGTGGCGACGATTTGCTTTAATAGGTTCATATCCCTCCATAAGATTTTCGAAGCTTTGATTTACATGTTCGATTATCCGATCATCACTTCTAAAATTATCTTTTAAGGTTAGAGCTTGTCCTTGCCTTTCCAAGTCCTTTCGCAGCTTTTCAAAAAGTTCAACTCTAGCTCCTCTAAACCCATATATGGATTGTTTTTTATCACCCACAACAAAAATATTAGTATTTTTGCCCAACAGACGCAAAATTTCATCTTGAACAAAGTTTAAATCCTGATATTCATCAATTAAAATAAACCTAAATTTTCTCTGATATTCACAAAGTATTGCCTTATTTTCTTTAAGCAAGTCCAAGGTTTTTTGTAAAATATCTTCATAATCCAAAAAGAACTGCTCTTCTTTTTTTAAATTATACAATTTATATGTCTTTTCAATAAGCAGGGCAATAGCTTTTTCATCCTCAGTTTCAGCCATTGTATTTATAACGGTCGGACGCAGACCCTGATTTTGCATTTTACTCATTAGCTCATAAATCTCATTCGACAGTTTTGAAAAACCTAATTCTGATGTAAGTTGAAAAACAGATTTGTTTTCAAGATTATCTATTATTGCCTCTCGGATACTCTCTTTCATCCATGCCTTAGACCTATATTCTTCTATGACTTTAGCATCAGAATCAATACCAGCCTCCACGGGGTTTTCCATAAGAAGCCGCAGGCAAAAACTGTGTATTGTGCCGATATATGCAATACCTAATTTTTCCAGACCTTTTGAAAAATCGCCTTCATCTTTCCGTTTTATCATCTCTTTGCGAAGGCGTTCTCTTATTTCTAATGCTGCTTTTTTTGTATATGTAATGGCCACAATTTCATCTATGTCGGCAAGGCCTTGCTCTAAAATATAGAGAATTCGATCAACAAGTACCTTGGTTTTGCCTGCTCCGGCTCCAGCTGTTACAACCAGATTTTGCGTTACGGTTTCAATGGCTTTTTTCTGTTCAGGAGTATATTCCATCAGTCTTCACCTTCCCAAGGACATATTCCGGTAAAATCACAAAAACTGCCATAAACATCAATCTTTGGGCATCTTTTAGGGTTTAGCAAAAACTTTACTTCCCTTATATCATCCACATATGTCCTAATGGTAGCTCTCACTGCTTCCATCATATGATTCCATTCTTGCTGGCTCAAGATTCCTTTTTTTCGACGCTTAGATATGAACGGTAAATCCTTGTCCCTGACTAAGATATTATCAATGGCACCTTTTTTTATTGAAATAAATGCTCCGCCTGCCACAGTTTTTTTAAGTAGTTGCTCAGCCGCCATAATGTAAATAGGTAGTTGCAGATTTGTGCCGTCCTCTATCTTATTTATATCCGGTGTTGAACCTACCTTATAATCAAAAATTACCAATCTACCCTTTGAATCCTCATCTATCCTGTCAATTTTACCCACAAGCTGAATATCCGGAGCAAAGTGCAGCGAAAAGTCGTTTTTATATCCGAAGCCAAGTTCAATAAAGGCAGGTACAAAATCTCCCATCTGTTTTATATGCCATGCTAAATAGTTTACAATATTAGTTACAATGTCGCACTTTTCAATCTCCAGCAGCAATGGATGTGCAAAGCTGTCTTGGAGATTATAGTTCTTTATAACCTCATCGGCAAGAGCCTTTATGTCATTTGTATATTCATCAAGCATTGCAGCGTCCAATTTTTCCCGATGCCTTTTGAAAAATATTTCAAGTATTTTATGTATAACTGTCCCCCTAGCTATTGCCGTATACTCGTCTTCTTCCTCAACAGGCGATAGATTTAAAACTCTTGCGAGGAAAAATTTATACGGACATTCACCATACATATTAAGTGCTGTAGTACTGAAAGGTGTATTGCAAAAATGCTCCTTTAGCCGCTGTTTCGTATTCCCGATAATAACTCCTCGCTCTTGTACAGCGATATTTTCTAGCTTTTTACCGCAATATACCGACTCAAACCTAACATTTTCTATAGTAGCAGCCGACTTCTGGCACAGTTCTTCAAGGTAAATTGACATCAGTGAAGAAGTGTTGTCTTCTAGTATCATCGGATAAGAAAAATACCCTGCCTGACTTGATGATATTAAAAAACCAAAGGACTCCCTCTCTCTTTCAAGTAATAAATCCAACGTATCAAACCTATACCCTTTACGATTGAATTCTGCCCTATCTTTGTCCTTTAAAAGCCAATCCGGTCGGAAATCTCTTGGGAATTCCCCTTCGACCATGCCCGGAACATAAATCTTGTCAAACCTTAAACCTCTGAGCATAGCCGGAGGAAGTATCCATATCCCGTTTTTCAAAGTGCTATAGCTATAAACACTACTTTGCAGGTGAGTATCTAAAACGGTTGCAAAATCAGTAAATGATACAGCTTCTTCAGAAATTATTTTATCGGTTTCGTTCAGTTCGGTTAAAACACCTTGAAGTGACTGGAATGCATCTATATCACGCTTTACTACAGCAAGGTTATTATCATGAATATGGCAAAACTTTTCAGGATAGCCTTGAACTTTCAGAAAATTCTCCAAATCAGCTATCCACTCGCTTATCAGTTTGCTTGCCGAGCTATCTTTTGCCCATTCTTCAGAAAAATAGTCGGTAAGCTCCCCATAAAAAAGCAGTCTTAATAGTGCTTTGATAAATGGATTTTGCAGCAGGACTACCTGCTTATCCAAAGAGATTGGGATACACATTTCATCAAAGATATCAAGGAGGAGATTTTCATAGGCATCTCTATTTCGCAAGACAATACATATATTTTCCGGCAAAAGCCCATCCTGCAGGTCCTGTAAAATAACGTGAGCAAGATTTATAATTTCAGTCCTGCGGTTTTGAGCCTTTACTGCCTTTACCTGTCTCATATTTACCGTTAAATCGGAATCAGTAATCTTAACTTTACTGCCTAAAGCTTCTAAGATTTTTTCCTGGATTATGGAAAATTTATGAAATTCCTTGAAGTGTATCGTATCATAATGTGCAATAAATTTACTTTTTTGAACATGTTTTTTACACAGTATATAGCGGTCTTCTTTGTCATAGAATTGATTTCTTTCAAGAAAATCTTGATATGTTAGATAGATTATTGAAATGTCTTGATGACAGGCCTTCTCACCTATAATGTTTTCAAAGGTTTTGGCATCGATATTCTGTTGCTTGAGTTCTCCTATGACTTCTCCGATTCGATGTATGTACCCTGGGCGGGGTGTATCAAAATATTTCAGTTTATTCTGTTTTTTAAGCTTCCTAAATATACTTTCGATAATAAGGTTTTTCTTAAAATCTCCTAAAAAGGTCTTTGAGGCTATATTATCTTTTATGCATTTTTCTATAAAAATTTCATAGGTGACCGGATATTCTCCGGTCACCCCTTGTTTACCTTTCAACTGTGCTGCTCTATGCTGCTTAACCAAATATGGTGTGGGGTATACAATTAACTCCTTCATACAAAGCCCCCTCACTGCCCATTTTTTGTAAATATGTATACATATATATAGCAACGATAGTTGTCAGGCGATGCAAGCAAGCGAACTGCATCACCTGACAACGTCAAGCAAAACTATGCATATAAAAATCAATGGTCTTTATCGTTTAATGTTATAAAATGCGCCGATGCCGAGATACCGGGCTGTGGTATCAAGCTCCTGCTCAATTCTTAAAAGTTGGTTGTACTTAGCTACTCGGTCGGTGCGGGATGGAGCTCCTGTTTTTATCTGGCCGGCATTGACCGCTACCACCAAATCAGCGATGGTAGTATCCTCGGTTTCACCGGAACGATGGGAAACTACTGCTGTATATTTTGCCCTTTCAGCCATAGAAATAGCATCTAAGGTTTCAGTCAACGTTCCGATTTGATTCAATTTAATTAATATGGAGTTAGCCACTCCTTTTTCAATACCGCGCTTTAGCCGCTCAGTATTTGTGACAAATAAATCATCGCCAACAAGCTGCACCTTGCTGCCTATAGCATCTGTAAGAAGTTTCCAGCCTTCCCAGTCCTCTTCAGCCATACCATCTTCTATAGAGATTATAGGATATTTTTCTGTCAAGCGTGCGTAATAATCCACCATGCCTGCTGCATCATACTCTAAGCCTTCGCCTTTGAGCTGATATTTGCCGTCATTGTAAAATTCAGAAGAAGCAGGGTCTAATGCAATGAATATATCCTTACCGGGAACATATCCGGCTTTCTCAATTGCCTCGATTATATATTTTATTGCTTCCTCATTTGAGGAAAGATTTGGTGCAAAACCTCCCTCGTCCCCAACGGCTGTAGACAGACCTCTGTCGCCCAAAACTTTCTTTAATGTGTGGAATGTTTCAGCTCCCATCTGGAGAGCTTGTGCAAAGCTTTTAGCACCAGCCGGCATAATCATAAATTCCTGCAAATCTATATTATTGTCCGCATGCTCGCCGCCGTTTAATATATTCATCATGGGAACCGGCAGTACCTTGGCATTTGCACCGCCGATGTATTTATACAGGCTGACGCCCAAATAATTAGCTGCCGCATGAGCTGCGGCAAGGGATACGCCTAAAATCGCATTGGCACCGAGGCGACCTTTATTAGGAGTGTTATCAAGATCGATTAAAAGCTGATCGATTGCCACCTGATCGAGGACATCCATGCCCCGCAGTTCGGGAGCAATTTCTTCATTTACATTTTGAACCGCCTTTAAAACGCCTTTACCGCCAAAGCGTGCCACATCTTTATCTCGAAGCTCCACCGCTTCAAACTTACCTGTGGACGCACCTGATGGAACTGCAGCTCTGCCCATAGTTCCATCTTCAAGTATAACTTCTGCTTCTACGGTGGGGTTGCCCCTCGAATCTAATATTTCTCTAGCAAAGACATCTAAAATTATTGACATAAGCACTCACCTTTCTAAATTATATTAAAGTAATTTTTTATCCTTATTAATCATTATATCCTGCACACAGCCCCTGCTACGTTTATTCCTTGTATCTATAGTGCCTAGGAAACCTCTGAAAATCCCGGGTTTATGTCATTCTGAATGAAGCAAAGTGGAATGAAGAATCTTAAAAGCCGCTCTAAGAATAGATCCTTCGCTATCACTCAGGATGACGGTTTTTGTTATTTGCAATAATGTTTCACTTTTTCAGAGGTTTCCCTGGTACTTATACTATCAATGATTCTCCTGTCATTTCCTTGGGCTGCACGATTCCCAACAGTTCAAGCATAGTTGGTGCTATATCTGCTAATTTGCCTGATTTAAGCTTGCGTGCTTTATCACTTACAAGAATAAACGGAACCGGATTGCATGTGTGTGCCGTATAAGGCTCGCCGGTCACATAATCAAGCATTTGCTCGGCATTGCCATGGTCTGCGGTCACAAGCAGAGTTCCGCCTTTTTCATCAATGATTTTTGCTACCTTCCCTATGCATTTATCCACTGCCTCTACGGCACTTACGGCTGCCTCAAAAATACCTGTATGGCCTACCATATCCGGGTTTGCAAAGTTTAATATTATTACATCGTAAATATCTTCCATTATTTTTTCTATTACTGCATCGGCTACTTCATATGCACTCATCTCGGGCTTTTGGTCGTATGTAGCTACTTTAGGTGATGGAATCAGTACACGGTCTTCACCGGGATAAGCCTTTTCCGACCCTCCGTTAAAGAAAAATGTAACATGTGCATATTTTTCGGTTTCGGCAATTCTAAGCTGTGTAAGACCATTTTTAGACAGCACTTCAGCTAGGATGTTATCCATCGATTCGGGGCCATATGCTATCATTACATTCTTTATCGTTGCGTCATATTCGGTCATACAAACATAGCAGACGGGAAAATACCCTTTTTTCCGCTGAAATCCTTTAAACTCTTCATCACAGAAAGCGTAGGTTAACTGACGGGCTCTATCAGGTCTAAAATTAAAGAAAATAATTGAATCTCCCGATTCCACCGTCGCCACCGGTTCTCCACAGCTATCAGTAATAACAGATGGTGTTACAAACTCATCCGTTTCTTTACATTCATAGCTTTGCAATAGGGCATGTTCTGCATTAATCGCTTTCATACCTTGACCCAAAACCATGGCATCATATGCTCTTTGGGTTCTTTCCCATCTTTTATCTCGATCCATGGCATAGTAGCGACCTGATATGGTGGCAATAGCTCCTACACCAATTTTATCCATATAATTTTCTATTTCTTTAATATATTTTAAAGCATTAGCTGGGGGCACATCTCTGCCGTCCAAAAAAGCATGTAAATAAACCCTCTTTAAACCTTTTTGTTTTGCCATATCAAGCAGTGCTTTAACATGATCTATATGGCTATGGACTCCGCCGTCAGACAAAAGCCCCATAAGGTGAAGAGCTTTATTATTATTTAATGCGTTATCCATTGCATAAACCAATGCGGGATTTTTAAAAAATCCGCCATTCTTTATGTCTTGACTTATCCTGGTAAAGTCCTGGTATACAATTCGCCCTGCCCCCATATTTAAATGTCCTACCTCGGAGTTACCCATCTGTCCCTCCGGCAATCCTACTGCTAGCCCGGATGCCTCTAATATGGTGTTGGGATAATGATTTATCAATCGGTCGTAATTAGGTGTATTAGCATTTAATATGGCATTAGCTTTCTTTTCAGGGTTTAATCCCCAGCCATCCAAAATCATTAGCATCAGCGGTTTTTTCGACACTATTTTCAACTCCTACTATAGATTAAAGGTGCAAAGTGCATAAAAACTGTCCGGTTTAAGGCTTGCTCCGCCTACCAAGGCTCCGTCAATATCGGCTTCCTGCATCAGTTCTTTTATATTTTCCGGTTTGACGCTACCGCCGTAAAGTATTCTAACCTTTTCTGCAGTATCACTGCAGTACATCTGTGCAATCTTCTTTCTTATGGCTGAGATTACTTCCTGAGCATCAGAAGCTGAGGCAGTCTTGCCTGTACCAATAGCCCAGATAGGTTCATATGCGAATACTATTTTTTCCAATTCTTGTGAAGGGATGTCTTTTAATGCATTCTCTACCTGCGACATTATCCATGACATAGTAATACCCTCTTCACGCTGAGCAAGGCTCTCCCCTACACAAACTATAGGAAGAAGATCATGCTGCAGAGCGGATTTTATCTTTTTATTAACAGTTTCATCTGTTTCTGCAAAATACTGCCGGCGCTCCGAATGGCCAATAATCACATAGTCGCAGGGAATCTCTTTTAACATTACCGGTGAAACCTCTCCGGTAAAAGCACCTTTGTCTTCCCAGTGCATGTTCTGTGCACCTAGCTTAACATCTGTACCTTCAAGCTTTTCAGCTGCCGCGAAGAGATTTGTAAAGGGTGGGCATATGACAATATCAACCGAAAGCCCTTTAGCCTTCGGCAAAAAACTATCCAAAAACTTAATGGTTTCTGTTTTAGTATTATTCATTTTCCAATTTCCCGCTATCAAGGGTTTTCTGGACATAAATAAGCACCTCCGGTTTATTTTATGCCGATGCTGCCAATATCACTTATCGTTTAAGGCAGCTACTCCCGGCAACTCCTTGCCTTCAAGAAACTCCAACGATGCACCGCCGCCGGTAGAAATATGAGTCATATATTTGGCAAGACCCATCTGTTCAACTGCTGCAGCCGAATCTCCTCCGCCAATAATAGTTACGGCTTTTGATTCGGCCATTGCTTTTGCAACAGCTAAAGTTCCGGCAGCATATGCTTCTATCTCAAAGACTCCCATCGGACCGTTCCATATAACAGTCTTAGCTTCTTTTATGATATCTGCGAATTTCTCCTGAGTCTTTTCACCTATATCGACACCCATCTTATCTTTTGGAATATCAGCTATTGAAACCGTTTCATACGGCAGCCCTTCTTTTAATTCTGAAGTAACCACCACATCATCCGGAAGCAACAACTTCACATTCTTTTCCTTCGCCTCGTTTAAAAGCGATGCGGCAAGTTCAATCTTGTCCGATTCTAGCAAGGATTTACCTATTTCATAACCTTGACTCTTTAGAAATGTATAAGCCATACCGCCACCGATAAGCAATACATCAACTTTGCTCAGCAAATTCTTTATAACTCCTATTTTATCTCCTACCTTAGCACCGCCTAAAATGGCCACGAAAGGCCTTTCGGGATTTTCTAAAGCATTGCCCATTATCTCAATTTCCTTCTGCATTAAATACCCGGCACCTGCTGGCAGAAATTTTGCAACACCTACGGTAGATGCATGAGCACGATGTGATGTGCCAAAAGCATCATTTATAAAGATATCGGCAAGTTTGGCAAGTTTTTTGGCAAATTCCGGATCATTTTTTTCCTCACCCTCATGGAACCTGACATTTTCTAGAAGTATTACATCTTTGGGTTTCATTTGTGCTACAAGATTTTCTACTGTTTCACCGATGCAGTCCGGTGCCATAACTACCTCTTTATCTAAAAGCTCTGAAAGTCTTTTGGCTACAGGTGCAAGACTGTATTTAGGATTTACCTTGCCTTTGGGTCTGCCAAAATGTGATACGAGTATAACCTTTGTATCCTTACTTATAAGATAGTTTATTGTAGGCAATGCGGCCCTTATACGGGTATCATCGGTTATATTGCCGTTTTCATCTACAGGCACATTCAGGTCCACTCTGACCAGAACTCTTTTATCCTTCACTTCAAAGTCTTCAAGCATCTTTTTGTTCATTATCTCTACCTCCTTCAAGTTCTAACAATTTTCGGGCTGCTCCTTCATCAGTAATCAAAACCGTCGGACTGTGATATCTCAAAAACGCTTGTATGGCAGGAGCTTTATTTGCACCGCCGGCTATAGCAATAACAATCCTAATATTCTTAAGGTCAGCTATGGTAAGGCCCACGCTAGTAGTAGTATGGACAACCTTACCGTCTTTATTGAAGTAAAACCCAAAGGCTTCCGCCACAGCACCCTTTTTACTTATTTCAGCGATTTCTTTTTCTGACAAGCCGCGCCTTCGTCCTATTTCCTCGGCTCCGCCGATGCCATGCAGTAAAATATCGGCACTGCGCACAGTTCTTAGTATCTCTCGAATTCCCGGTTCGTTAATAACCGACTCCATGGTTTCCGGGCTTAGATTATCCGGAATATATAATAGCTTATATTGTGCTTTGAGTTTTTTTGCAAGTTCAGCCGCTATGGTGTTCGATTCAATTTCTACCTTTTCTCCTAAACCGCCTCTACCCGGAACTACGGTAATATCTTTAAGACCGGAAATATTTTCCATAGCCCGAGGAATTTGAGCCATGGTAGTCCCGCCTGTTACTGCTACAATATCACCATTATTTATGGTTTTCTTGAGATATTGCACCGCTTCTTTGCCCAATTGCACCTTTATAGTTTCATCTTCATCCGAATCTCCCGGAACTATAGAAACATAACCGCAGTTAAACTGCTGTCTTATACTCTGTGCTATAGGATTTAAACCTCTTAAGTGATATATGAAATGCTCTAATTTAAAGATTATATTTTCACCTGTATTGGTCAGTTCCATACCTTTTGAGCTTATTTTAACCAGCCCTTGCTCCTCTAACCGCTTCACTTCTGTCCTGAGCTGCCGTTCAGACAATGAAAGAATCGATGACAGAGCCCTTCGGCCAATTGGTTGATTAAAGTATATGTTTCGCAGTATGGTATAGCGGTTTTCTATAGTAAGCGCTATTTCAGGAGCTATCTGCTGTAATAATTTCACCAATTCTTCCATATATTAATCTCCTTAAAAAAGCAGCATATGCAAGAAATGGCTGAAAAAACCTGCCTGAAAGCAAGCATTTTCCAGCCATGGTTCTTACGCTCTTAGAATCCTTTAGCCGCTATATATTCAACAAGGTCCATGACTCTATTTGAGTAACCCCACTCATTATCATACCATGCAACAACCTTTACCATATTATCTTCGATCACCATTGTAGATAAGCCGTCAACAATGGATGAAAGTTCACATCCTTTGAAGTCCATAGATACCAGCGGTTCTTCGGTATATCCTAAGACACCTTTCATCTTGCCTTCCGCTGCTTGTTTCAAGGCTTCATTTATCTGTTCGACCGTTACACTCTTGGAAAGTTGGCAGGTAAGATCTACAATAGAAACTGTGGGCGTGGGCACCCGAAGGGCAAATCCATTCAACTTGCCTTTGAGTTCAGGAATTACTAATGCCACTGCTTTTGCCGCACCTGTTGTAGTTGGAATTATATTTAGTGCAGCGGCCCGAGCTCTCCGAAGGTCTTTGTGGGGAAGATCCAAGATACGCTGGTCATTAGTATATGAGTGAATCGTGTTCATTAGGCCTTTTTCAATTCCGAAGTTGTCCATGAGCACTTTAGCTACAGGTGCAAGACAGTTGGTAGTACATGAAGCGTTAGAGATTACATTATGCTCTTTTGGATTGTATTTTTCCTCATTAACTCCCATAACTATAGTAATATCCTCGCCTTTTGCAGGTGCACTGATGATAACCTTTTTAGCTTTACCCGCCTCAATATGGCCCACTGCCTTCTCTTTTGAAGTAAAAACGCCAGTAGACTCTACTACAATGTCTACTCCAAGATCACCCCAAGGAATATTAGTTAGATCTCGTTCCGCAAAAATTTTAATTTCTTTGTCATTCACTATTATGGAAGATTCCTTGGCCTCAACTTTAGCATCAAACGTTCCAAATACTGAATCATATTTTAGAAGATGTGCCAAAGTCTTTGTGTCGTAAAGGTCATTGATAGCTACTATATCAATTTCCGGATGTTTTGAGAATGCAGCCTTTAAGGCGTTTCTGCCTATGCGGCCAAATCCATTGATACCTACTTTGATAGACATAAAAAATTCCTCCTTAAATGATAATTTTTATGTATTTATTGATTGGAAAACTTAAAAAACTACTTTCCCTATTTAGGATTTACTTAACAGCTCGGATTTTATTCAAATTCACTGTAACTTTAAATATTTTGTTATAAAGGGTCAGTTTATGTCCCTTGTGCATATTTATTGTCCCGAGCTCTCTAAAAAAATGGGTTTTTGTTTAGAACAAAAACACCTAATATAAGAATATTTAAAGGGAAATATTGCTGATATTATATTAACTAATTCAACAAAAAATCCCAAAATCCTTCTTCAGAAATCAATTTTAATATCTTTTTCTTTTTGTTGAAGATAATATACCAATTTCTTCCCTATACTTAGACACTGTTCTTCGGGATATAGAGATTCCCTTCTCCTTCAATATATCAGCAATTTTCTGATCGCTTAAAGGATTATAGGGATCTTCTTCTTCTATCATTTCCTGCATCATTTTTTTGATACTTTCTGAAGAAGTAGTGGTACCGTTGACATTGTCAAGACCGCTTTGAAAGAAAAATTTTAATTCAAAAACTCCTCTGGGAGTCTGAACATATTTGCCACTGATAGCTCTGGATACGGTAGATTCATGAACCCCCACCATATCGGCAATCTGCTTCATTGTAAGTGGCTTAAGATACATAAGGCCATTATCTAAAAAGTCTTTTTGAACATCAGCAATAGATCGTATTACTTTATGAAGGGTTATGCGTCTTTGTTCAATGCTTTTTATAAGCCATAAAGCCGAATCGAGTCGATTAGATAAAAACTTTGCGATGTTCGATTCCTTATCTTCAGAAGTCAGCAGTGAACGGTAATAGGCGTTTATTGAGAGCCTTGGAGAAACAGTATCATTCATGATTACCAAGTATTCGCTGCCTACCTTTTCAATGACCGCATCTGGAATTATATAATGGACATCATTTACAGACGTAAAATTTCTTCCTGGTTTGGGGTCAAGGGTAACTAAAATATCCTTTAAATTTTGAACTTCAGTCAAGCTGATATTCAACGCTTCGGCTATTCGGGGAAAGCGTGCTTCCGCAAGGTCTATCAGGTGATT
The DNA here is from genome assembly GCA_022840405.1 of Tepidanaerobacter acetatoxydans. Taxonomy (GTDB): domain Bacteria; phylum Bacillota; class Thermosediminibacteria; order Thermosediminibacterales; family Tepidanaerobacteraceae; genus Tepidanaerobacter; species Tepidanaerobacter acetatoxydans_A. Next base: position 29,923 of record JALHJR010000005.1, on the reverse strand, counting down.
TTTGACCAAATCCTTGATTTTGGGAGTATTAATACCTTTTTGCTCTATTTGTATAAGTAAACATTCGGTCAGATTTCTGGCTCCGACACCCGGCGGGTCAAATGATTGAATGATTTTCAATGCCTCTTCTACCTCATTTTCCCCTACTTTTAAAAGCCTTGCCACTTCTTTTATAGTTATTGCAAGATAGCCGTTTTTATCTAAGTTGCCTATCAAAAACTCCCCAATTTTTAGAGCTGTCTTTGATACTGATGAAATATGCAGTTGCATCATCAGATGTTCTTGCAAAGAAGGCGTTGATGATACAAAATTTTCATACCCTACTCCTTCTTCTTTTCGCTCACGCTGCACTCTAATCGGAGTGCTGTTGGCTTCGTCTTGAAAATACTCATCCCAATCAATATTGTCGTCTTCCTTTTCTTCGACTTTTTCAGCTTCAGCAGTATCATCATTTTTAAAAATATCTTCATTTACATCTAGAAGCGGATTCTCTAAAAGCTGATTTTCTATATATTGATCTAGCTCAAGAGTCGAAAGTTGCAAAATGGTTATAGCCTGCCGCAGCTCTGGAGTCATGACAAGCTTTTGGGTTTGTGATAGTTTCAGACTGAAATTCATCTGCATTTTTATACCCCCAAATATATGCCCTAAAATAAACTTTACTACATATGGATCCCAAGAAAATTAAACATATATAAATAATTGTAAATAATATATTGACTATATAATTATATATATTTATATATTCTATAAGAACATTAATTTTCCCTCTTTTTTTCATGAGTTTTAAACAAATTTTATATTATGAAATATACTGTGATAAATTATCTAAATATGTCGAATCGATATTATTATAACATAAAGTAAGTTAATTGAGAAGGTTATCGGAATAGGCAATAGTGTAAAGTATATAAAAAGCAAGGGAACTGGTTTCAGTTTCTCCTTGCTTTTATTGTTAATTGCAAACATTTATTGGGTTATATTACTTTATATTAACATCGCTAGCACCGTTTTGTCTGAAAATGTCAGCTGCCTTTTCGACCTTCTGTTCATGCGTCCTTACAGCGGCCAATATTTTCCCTTGTTTAATTTCATCTTCATAATGTTTACCCTGTTCTTCGGGTATTCCCCAATCGATTAGGCCTCCAGCCACGCCACCGGTTGCCGCCCCCGACAGCAGCCCTGCAATTGGTCCTGCCGCGATAATAGGTCCGAATCCCGGTATTGCCAAAGCACCTGCACCCATAGCAAGGCCGGCAAGCCCGCCCAAAGCTCCGCCCGTTGCAGTGCCGCCAGCAATCGTACCCATATTTAAGGCAGTATCATCTTCACTGTCGCCGCCATTTCGGTCTGCCTTCTTATCCTTTGCTACAATTGATATTTCATTGGTATCGTATCCGGACTTCCTAAGCTGTGCTACGGCTTTTTCAGCTTGATCATAATTATCAAATACTCCGACAACAGTTTTTTCCATTTTTTTGCAAGCACCCTCCTTGTGATGATTTTAAATCAATCTTATTGTATCCTTATTTCTTTTAAACTATTCTCTGCATGGTTAATACGGAAAAAGGGAATATTATTTAACGATGATTTCTATTTTCAAGGAGGGATTATATGACAGATAAAAAAGATTCCACACAAAACAATAAATCAGACAAGGTTATGAATGAAATCAGCCAAGAATTAGGTACCAACACAGTTAACCGGATTCAGGAAATTGCCGATGAAACCCAACGGCTAAAAAATACTCAATATCAAAATCCGCAGCATCAACAAATTTCGCAAGAAATTAATTGTTTGGCAAATTCGGCTCGCGGACAGCAGATGTCATCACAGCAGCAGCTTCAATCCACTCTCAATCAAGCTTCTACAAATCTTATCGATTCTGCACGGTTGGAAACACTTTACGGTAATGCTCAAAAGCTTCAGCAGGCGGCTCAATTAGGTATTTCAAATCTTCAAATAAATATAGAACAGTATAAAACAATGATTGAACAGATGGAAAAAGATTGTCATCAGCAGCAAGTAGCCACTGATACGCAAGTGATCCAATCCCTGCAGCAAGCCATATCTTCTATGGCTCAAGCTCAAAATAGTCTGCTTCAAAGCCAAGCAGTTGATAAAATGTTTGATTCAATAACAAAATGCCAAGATAGCCTCGCTCAAATAGAACAAATTAATCAGCAAACCAAGTAAGATATGCTTTTTGCCACACCCATCAGTAAAGCAGACGGCCATTGGCCGTCTGCTTTACTGCAATAATAAATAATAAATGATCTGGCACTCTTCTTAGCTTTTATGGGTCATAACAAAATGGTACTAATTTTACAAGCATCTCAAACAGTATTGTAACTTTTACCATTCTGGGACTTACCGCACACACATTTATATGCTCTACATTGAAATATACCAGAGCCTGCATACCCGGTGATGCACCGCAAAGATGAATAAATTCCAGAAAAGGAATCCTCGCCTCAAAAAAGTGCACTGGCTGGCTTGGCAAAGCAGCTACATAAAGAATCTTGGCAGTAACTTCACCATCGACTATAACCTTGTCACACAGCACTCTCACTTCGTCAATACAAAACTTAGCCTTGGCTTCAATTCCACGTTCCGCATCAGGTTTTCCGTCAGGTATAGTCACAGTATCCTGAATTATAGCTTGAATTTTTTCCATCCAAAGTTTTCCATGATGGCGTTCCCGTCGGGCTTCAAATACATAAATATATCCATAAATGGTACCTACGACTATCTCGCCATAGCCTCGCTGATTCAATTCACCGGCTGCTACGCAAAAGGCACCATTAGGTACTGTCTGGGTCCATTCCAAAATAATTTTTCCGGCTTTCCAACTGTAAATATAAACATTGCTTAAGCAAATTACCACCAATTCTTTCTGTCCGTCACCGTCAATATCATATATCGCCACTTCCTTGATACTTTGAGCGTGGGCAGGGCTATCCCAAAATGTTTTATATGTGCCTCCCATATGATGCAGGACCCTGGCTTTACTTCCGGTACAATCCAAGACTATTTCATGTTTTCCATCCAAGTCAAAATCGCCAACCGCAAGAAATGCCTTTCCGGCATCAGGAATATGGCTGCTCCACCTTTCACATCTTTGACCGTTTCTAAAAGACAGCACATATAACATGCACCCATGCGATCCATGGGTTTTTACAATCACTTCAGGGCAGCCATCACCATCAGTATCCGCTGCTGCAACACAATAAACTTGATGCTTAAAAATCTCCGACTTTACAAGCACTAGCCTTTCATCATAGCGAAATATGAATATTTTAGGTTTACCTTTAACTACAGCTACAAGCTCATACTTTCCATCTTTGTCTATATCAGCTACAGCTATACTAACCACAGTTTCTCTTATTTGCGTACTTTCAGCAATCTTAATAAGTTGGCCTTTCAGCATCTTATATATATAAATACCACATGTTGTACCGACAATTATTTCATCACGACCGTCTCTATCAATATCATGGCAACCTATCCAATGAGTATCATTATTGCCTAATGATATCTGGGCCAACTGGTGATAATTCTCATTTCTATACTGAAATACGTACAAATTCGATCGCTGCCCTGATGATGCAGTAGTTCCTGCAATAATGTTCATCCTCCCAGAACCGGCTACATTACCTAAAGTCACTCGAGATTCCTGTCCTAGGTCCTTACTTGCCCATTCTAATTGGTATGTTTGCCTCATTTGCCTTTCCCTCCCCCCAAACAAAAAACTTTCATATAAAAATCAATTCTTCTTTATATCATATTCAAATGGGTGGGAAAAGGACTATTAGCCTAATACCTTCAATAAAGATTCTATATTAACGCATTATCCAACATACATTCAGCAATTTGCACAGCATTTAATGCAGCACCCTTTCTTAAGTTATCAGCCACTATCCAAAGGTTTAATCCGTTATTTACAGAAAAATCTTCTCGAATCCTTCCTACAAATACCTCATCCTTCCCACATGCTTCATTAGGCAGTGGATAGCGTTTCATTTGCGGATCGTCTATTACCTTAATACCCGGCGCTTTTGAAAGGATTTCCCTTACCATATTAGCCGTAAGTTTCTTTTCAGTTTCGATATTCACGGATTCCGAATGACAATTTAGTACAGGAACTCTTACAGTAGTAGCTGTTACTCCAATACTATCATCATCCAGTATCTTTCTTGTCTCGTGTAACATCTTCCATTCTTCAAGACTGTAACCTGTATCATCAAAAACATCTATATGCGGCAGTGTATTAAAAGCTATCGGATAAGGATATATTTCATTTTTAGGATTTTCACTGTTTAAAATTGCCTTGATTTGTTTCTTTAACTCTTCAATAGCCTCAAGGCCCGTGCCGGATACAGCTTGGTAAGTAGAAACAACCACTCTCTTTATTTTTGCAACATCGTGTATCGGCTTTAATACAATTACCATCTGAATCGTAGAACAGTTTGGATTAGCAATGATACCCTTATGTTTTTTGATATGTTCCGGGTTAACCTCAGGAACAACCAGCGGTACCTCAGGATCCATCCTAAAAGCATTACTGTTATCTATTACAACAGCTCCACGTTTAACCGCCTCTGGAGCAAGTTCTGCACTCACACCTTTACCTGCAGAAAAAAGAGCTATATCTATACCTGCAAAGGAAGAAGGCATCGCCTCTTGCACTTTTACTTTTTCCCCGTTAAATTCCACCGTGTTGCCGTTGGATCTGGCCGAAGCCAGAGGTAGAATGTTTTTAACCGGAAAATTGTGCTCCTCCAGAATCTTCAATATTGTTTGACCTACAGCTCCTGTGGCTCCAACTACGGCTACATTGTATTTTTTCATTATCAGCACCCCTTAATATATTTTTTAATATTATGATATGAATATGCTATTCGGTGAGCAACGTTACTCATCATTTTATTATATGATGAATATTGTAATATAGTAACTGCTCAAAATCAATAGTTTTTAAAAATTTTTCTGTTAAAAACATAGTTGTAAATTTGTACGCTATATATGTACATTTGTATTCTTGTAAGAAACATTAGCATAATATATTCGACATTATATTTAAATATCCTTTTTTTTGAATAATTTTGCTAGTTTGGATATTTAATGTACATAAAAAAGCTGCCATTATAATAATAAATGGCAGCTTTGGTTATTAACTGTTCAGGAATTAATTTTTATTAGAAAAATATTCATTAAAAATGATGCTCACGGCTTTTGATGTATCTTTATCTTTTATTATATATTTGCTGCAGTTGTTTGAACCTGCTGCAGCAACTGTTTGCACATCATTTTTTAAAAACAAATCAGCAATACTTTCACTTAAAGTTTTAATATTAATCGTTGATTTACAGATAACGGAAACTTTAGCCATGTCATGACAAAATTCCGCTCTGCATTTTAGTTCTTTTGCAAGATTTGCAGCCATATCCTTTTTCTCTTCTTCTATCAAAATGATATTTCCTCCGGCACTGCTTAAATAGATTGAACCATCACAACTGAGCTTAAGGAATTCTCTTATATCACCGCTGCTAAATTCATCCTCACTTTCAAATTTAGCTGCAATAAGACCACTTTGAGTCGTAATTCCTGAAATAACTAGATCACTTTCTTTTGGCCCCACCAAGGTGCCTTCTACCTCATCAAAAGTAGATTTTATTCTCAAAGCCATGCCGAACTCTTTAGCAGCTCTAACTGCCCTTGGGTGGATAACTTTGGCACCGTTTTCAGCCATTGCAATAACTTCATCATAGGATATTTGCAAAATAAAGGGTGCTTCAGGGATAACGCGGGGGTCTGTCACAGCTATTCCGGGAACGTCTGTATAAATTTCCACCAAGTCCGCCTTTAAATACCCTCCCAATACTACTGCGGTAGTATCGCTGCCGCCTCGGCCCAATGTTGTAATCTCGCCTTTTTCCGTCTGACCTTGAAACCCTGCAACTACTACTACATTGCCTTCTTTTAACTTTTCAGTAATCGGTAAAGGGTCAACTCTTAATATCTCAGCATTTCCAAAATCCGCAGTTGTCAGTATCCCTGCCTGAAACCCGGTCATGGCTTCAGCTTTCACACCTTGAGCTTCTATATAAGATGCCATAACGGCAGCCGAAATAATCTCACCGCAAGACATGATTAAGTCCTTTTTTTTCGGGCAAATCTCTCCTCCCTGAGCTTTCAAAAGATTTATCAATGTATCTGTAGCATATGGGTCACCTAAACGTCCCATGGCTGATACAACTACCACTACATCATAGCCCTTTTCCTTAGCTTTAAGAATATGATTTAGAACGGCTTTGCGATTTTCAGGGGATTTGACCGATGTACCCCCGAACTTTTGCACGATAATGGCCATTCATCTACCTCCTAAACTTTTTTATATTTAATCAGAGTTTCCGCAATCTGAACAGCATTCAATGCTGCTCCCTTTCTTAAATTATCAGCCACCACCCACATATTAAGGCCGTTTTCCACCGAAAAATCTTGCCGTATTCTTCCTACATATACTTCATCTGTTCCCCTAAGTTCCGCTGCTAAAGGGTACACGTTAGCTGATATATCATCTATGACTTTAACGCTTGGTGCTTTGCTCAATACTTCTTTCGCCTCTTGTGCCTTGATAGGTTTTTCGGTTTCAATATTAATAGACTCGGAGTGGCATCGAATTACCGGAATCCTTACTGCAGTAGGACTTATACGTATTTTTTCATCATGAAATATCTTATGGGTCTCATGAACCATCTTCATCTCTTCTTTAGTGTAAGCATTGTCCGTAAACGTGTCAATATGTGGAATGGCATTAAATGCGATTTGATGTGGGTATACTTTTACCTTGAGTTCTCGGTTTTCAATATATGCCTTGACTTGCTCTTCCAGCTCCAAAATCCCCGGCAGCCCGCTGCCTGATACTGCTTGATATGTTGAAACTACAATTCTTTTGATTGTATACCTGTCATGCAGAGGCTTTAAAGCCACTAACATCTGAATAGTAGAACAATTTGGATTCGCAATTATACCCTCATGCCACATAACATCTTCTGGATTGACCTCAGGAATCACTAATGGAACTTTGGAATCCATTCGAAAGGCGTTACTGTTATCAATAGCAATACACCCCTCCGAAACTGCTACCGGTGCCAAATTGCAACTTGCAGCCTCACCTGCCGAAAACAGGGCTATATCTAAATCTCTAAAAGCTCCTTCTTGGGCTATTTGAACCTCAACTTCTCTGCCGTTAAAGCATACTTTTTTGCCCTCATTTTCCTTTACATCAAGCGGTTTAATGTTTTCTACCGGAAAATCCCTTTGCTCTAAAATCTTCAGCATTTCCGTACCTACAGCACCCATGGCACCGACAACACCAACAGAGTATCTTTTCATTGTTGACCCTCCCAGATAAAATATTTTGTGTGATATGTGTTTCAGTCTTAGTTTGTTGCTAAAAATTGTCCTTATTACATGGACATGTTGTAATTTCATTATATTTTATCCGTAAATCGCAGGTCAATACCATCTGTTAATTAGAACCATTCACGGGCTTTAAACTATAGGTACTGAGCATTTATAAATATTAGAATAATTTATGCTTTATTTACATACTTCTCAGCCAACTTTGCATATTCTACCGCTCTGTTTTTGGTCATTTGTATGTATTCGTCGGACAAATGTCGTATAACTTTAGCAGGCGCACCTACAGCTAAAGAATATGGCGGTATTTCCTTATCTTCGGTTACCAACGCCCCTGCACCAATTAATGCTCCTTCACCTATAACAGCTCCGTCAAGAATAATGGCACCCATCCCGATAAAAGCACCGTCTTTTATTATGCAGCCATGGACAATTGCTCCATGCCCTATGGTAACATTATTTCCTATAATAGTGGGATAATCTTCAGCTACATGAACGATGCTGCCATCTTGTATATTTGTATAAGAACCTACTTCAATTGTATTGACATCCCCTCTTAGTATAGCACCATACCATATACTCGATTTTTCTTTGATAGTAACATTACCTATTATATCGGCAGTAGGAGCAATAAAGCATGTTTGGCAAATTTTAGGACTAAAATTTTTAAAGCTTCCTATCATAGATACTCGCCACCTTTTTAAAAATATTGTTATTATGGTAGAATATAGTATCTGAGCTAGCAGGCAAACAGCATTTACTGTTTAGCTATGTTATGCTCTAAAAACCTGAACTATCATTATTATATAATAGCCATTTTAATATTACTACATTTTTGGCGGTGATGGAACATTTCTCATTTTTATGCGTCTAATATATAATGGATATATGGTATAGTAGACTAGCAGGTTCTTATTTTTGAAAAAAAGTATGTGGCTTGCATAGAACAGCTATAGCTGTGGGGGATTATGAGCAAGGAGGGATATTTGTAAAAACTTATTCATAAAAGTCATTTTAACATATGGAGGGAAATAAATGCTACATATAGCAAAAAAACATTGGAAAAATTATTTTATTCCTTTGCTTGTAACTATCCTCATTTTTACTGCGGCATTAATGCCTGCTTTTGCTCAGGAGATACTTCTATACCAAGCAAGTGAGGGTTTTCCTGTAACAGGCGGTGTAACCTATGAAGAACAAACTTTGTTTACTTCTTTGGGCTGGCAAAAAATTCATATTTTAAGAGCTGACCTAACATCGGATAATGTAGATATTGATACCATTATAGGTAGTGAAGGCCTTTCCCCGCGTGCCGCCTTAAACAAAATGGTGCAAGATAACGGTGCTGTAGCCGGAATTAACGGAGACTTTTTTATTATGGCTACACCCTCGGCTCCCATAGGACCTCAGGTAAGTAACGGAAAGCTGGTTTCTTCGCCGTTAAATCTTCCGGGGATGTCTGCCATAGGTCTTACATTTGATAAGATTCCTGAAATATTACAAATGGAATTTTCCGGCCGGCTTATAGCTCCCGACCGCAGTTACTTTTTTGTAGATGGCGTAAATAAGATACGCGACAGCTATAATCATATTTTCGTGTATACACCAGACTTTGGAAAATCAACACCTAAACCCGGTGCCGGTGCACCTAATCTAACTTTTTTAACAGTAAAAGATAACCGTGTTGCAAACATTTTTGAAGGTCAAACTGCTGAAATTCCAACAGACGGCTTGGTGCTTATGGCTTGGGGTGATGGTGCCAATTTTATGAAAACACATTTTACCATAGGTGATCCGGTTGAACTAGATTTAACCATTACACCTGACATTTCAAATTTAAAGATGGCTCTCGGCGGTGGTGCTGTTTTGGTGGATAATGGCACAATACCAAAAACTTTTTCCCATAATATTGCCGGAACACATCCTCGAACTGCAATAGGTTTTACTGCAGATAAAAAGACCATGATAATGGTGGTGGTTGACGGCCGTCAAGCAAAGAGCCGCGGGATGACTCAGCAAGAATTAGCTGAGCTTATGTTAAAACTTGGTGCTCACTATGCACTAAACCTGGATGGCGGCGGATCATCTACCATGGTAGCAAAACCTTTCTATGAATCTCAGGTAAAAGTTGTCAATAGCGTATCCGAAGGTGTCCAAAGATTGATTACTAATGCCATCGGAATCTTTTCAAAGGCTCCTTTAGGTCAAGTTCACGGTCTTAAAATAACCGCATCTTCCTTTAATATTGCTCAAGGTGGTCACAGGACTTTCGAGGTTAAGGCTTACGATAAAAACTATAACCTTGTCGACTTTGACCCAGAACAGGTCAAATGGAGTGTTACCGGAGATATAGGTTATTTTGATGGCAATATGTTTACTGCCGAAAAGAGTGGGGCAGGCCAAGTTATTGCTACTTTAGGCGGTATTCAAGCTTCTGAAGATATAAGGGTTTTAAAAGACAGTGTAACACTTTCTGTAGAACCTTCAAAAGTTCAAGTAAATCCCGGTGCAAAGACTGCCTTCAAGGTTTATGTGACTGATACGGATGGGTTTAAAACTCTATTGGACCCTGTCGATGCTAAATGGGAAATAGTCGGTGACATTGGCTATATGAACGGTCTTGAATTTACTGCCGGGCAAGCTGCAGGCAGCGGTGCCGTAATTGCTGAGTTTTCCGGGCTAAAAGCCGGAGCATTGGTTCAAACCGGTTACTATAGTAATTTAGTAGATGATTTCGAAAGTACAGCGGGAAAATCGTTTAATTCATATCCGGCCGATGTAAAAGGTTCTTTCGGCATTACTTCATCACCTGAACCGGTATATTCCGGTCAATCCTCCGGCAGGTTAGATTATGACTTTACAAGCGGAACTGCAACTAGGGCTGCTTATCTTACTTTCGGAAGCAGCGGCAAAGCTCTTCCGTCAGGTTCTACCAAACTTAGACTATGGGTTTATGGTGAAAATCAAGGTGAATGGCTCAGAGCTGCTATCCAAGATGCTTCAAGCAAAGAAACCATCCTTGACCTTGCTAAAAATATAGACTGGGAAGGATGGAAGCAGATTGAGGTATCAATTCCATCCGGCAAGCAGCCTTTCACCTTAAAGACAATCTATGTTGTAGAAACAAATCCTGAAAAAAGCGCTAAGGGAACCGTTTATTTTGATGAACTTACTGCCCTAGTTGCCGGAAACTACGATGAATCACTTTTACCTCAAACACCTATTTGGACTGACGCAGCCAATCAAAAAGGCAGCGGCTTTACCTTTGGAGTGGTAGGTACAAAGCCATTAACAGATAGTAGTCGAACGGATTATGATAAAACATTGTCTTTAGCTGCAAAAATTATAAACAAGTCAAATCCAAGCATAAGTATAGTAGCGGGCCAACCTTGGACTGACGATACTTCGCTTAAAAAACAACTGGCAGATTTTAAAAATTATAGAATAAGTGGCAAGGGTTATTCTGTTTTATCTGAAACAGATGCCAACTTTATTTTCTTAGATGCAACAAAGGGCAGCCTTCGTGCTACGGACTACAATCAATGGATAAGCCTGCAAAAAGATTTGGCTTCCCTTGATAAAGCAAAAACTCTTTTTGTCATTATAGACAGAACTCCAGAAAGTTTTTCAGATTCTTTGGAAGGAGAACTGTTAAAAAAAGTCCTCACAGACCATGCCAAATCTTCCGGTTCCAATGTATGGGTTTTGAGCGGCGGCGGTGCGGCAGCTTTTAGCAGCAAAGCGGTAGATGGAGTCCATTATATTTCCGTACCCAGTATAAACTCGCCTGAGCCTGCCGTGGCAATATTTAATGTTTCCGGCGGAATTGTAAATTACCAAGTCATTCCGCTAGTTGAGCAAATTGTATCTGAAACTTCAACGGTTAAAGCAGGTATTGCAACCAATCTCAAGATTTACGGAATAAGTCCTACAGGCTGCAAAATACCTTTGGGTTATCCTTACACCTGTGAATGGAAGGTTGCTTATGAAAAGCCTATAGGATTTGATGCAAAAACCCTTGCTTTTAAAGCCGTAGATGCAGGCACTGCATCGGTTCAGGTTGCGGTAGGAGATATATCTAAATCCTTCCCGATTATAATTACCGATATTTCAGTGCTGGTAAATGGCAAGGAGGTCAACTTCCCTGATGAACTGCCTTATGTAAATCAAGACAGCAGAACCATGGTTCCGGTAAGATTTGTTTCCGAAAGTCTCGGAGCTAAGGTAAGTTGGGATAATGACAACAGAATGGTTATCATTGATAATGAAGATAAGATTATAAAATTAAAAATCGGAGAAAACAAGGCCGATATAAATGGCAAAACCATAGTATTCGATACCAGTGCCCTAATCCAGAATGGCAGGACAATGGTGCCGGTAAGATTTATCAGTGAAGCCCTTGGTGCAAAAGTCGGTTGGAATCAGGCAACCAAAACAGTAGAAATTGAATATTAACCAGCATCAGCATTGAGCAGCAAAAAATCCCCCTGCCTATTAAATCAGGCAGGGGGATTTTTGAATAATTTGGAACCGTCACTAATTATTCCTATTCAGCAAGCTTTTTATAGATTTCATATCGTTCTTTTGCATCCATTTCCGCTTTTTCAAAGAGTTTTTCAGCTCTTTCGGGGAATGTCTTTGTAAGGGAGGCATAACGGACTTCGCCCATCAAGAATTCTTTAAAGTCTGCTGTGGGCTCTTTAGAATCTAAAATAAACGGATTCTTTCCTTCATCTTTAAGCAACGGATTATAGCGATACAGATGCCAATATCCGGCTTCTACAGCCTGTTTTTCGCGAAGCTGGCTTGCACCCATACCAGCCTTGATTCCATGGTTAATACATGGTGCATATGCAATAATCAAGGAAGGTCCTGGATAGTTTTCAGCCTCAATCAAAGCTTTAATAAGCTGGTTCTGGTTGGCACCCATGGCTACCTGAGCAACATACACATATCCATAGCTCATGGCTATGCGTCCAAGGTCTTTCTTCTTAGTATTCTTACCTGCAGCGGCAAATTGAGCTACAGCAGCAGTAGGCGTAGATTTTGATGATTGTCCGCCTGTATTGGAATATACTTCAGTATCAAAGACCAGAACATTTACATCTTCTCCTGAAGCCAATACATGGTCAAGACCACCGAACCCTATATCGTAAGCCCATCCGTCTCCGCCGAAAATCCACTGAGATTTCTTCACCAGATACTCTTTTCTATCAAGAATTTCAGCCAACAGCTTGCTTGCTTTTTCGTCATTGGTTTTGTATTTTTCAAGCAGCGGAATAATGGTAAGTGCAGCTTGTTTGGTAGTACGCACATCATTCATGTTGCTAAGCCATAACTTGAAGGCATCCTTTAACTCAGCCGGTATATCTGACTCCAAGGCTTCCTTCATTAATAAAGCTAATTTTTCTCTAGTCTGCTTTACTGCCAAATACATACCTAGGCCAAATTCAGCATTGTCTTCAAACAAGGAGTTTGCCCATGATGGTCCGTGTCCGTGTTTATTAGTGCAGTAAGGTATTGATGGTGCACTGCCGCCCCATATGGAGGAACAACCGGTAGCATTAGCAATCATCATCCTGTCGCCAAACAACTGAGTAACTAATCTGGCATAGGGTGTCTCTCCACAGCCTGCACAAGCACCGGAAAATTCCAGCAATGGCTGTTCCAACTGACTTCCCTTCACAGTTTCAACATTCAAAGGATTATCCTTCTTTGAAAGTTCCATAGCGTAATCCCAATAAGGAATCTGGTGTGATTGACTTTCCAAGGGTTTCATAATCAGTGATTTTTGCTTGGATGGACAAGTATTGGCACATACTCCGCAGCCGGTGCAATCCAAAGGACTTACTTGAATTCTAAAGCTTAATCCATCTAAACCGCGGCCTGTCGCTTTTTTCGATACAAAGCCTTCCGGTGCATTCTTAACTTCCTCTTCATTTAGTAGGAAAGGCCTTATGGCAGCATGTGGGCAAACAAATGCACACTGATTACACTGAATACATGATTCAGCCTGCCATTCAGGAATATTTACCGCAATACCGCGCTTTTCATATTTAGTTGTGCCTACTGGGAAAGTGCCATCTTCGCGACCTACAAATGCACTTACCGGCAGTTTATCACCTTCTTGGCGATTCATTACATCAGCAACATTATTGATAAAGTCCGGAGCGTTGGATACGGCGGCAGCAGCGGCCTCATCTGTCGCATCGGCCCATGAATTGGGCACTTCCACTTTAGTCAATGCCTCAATGCCTTTGTCTACCGCTTGGTAGTTCATATTTACAATCTTTTCACCCTTATGACCGTAGGATTTTACTATAGCTTCCTTTAAATGTTTAACTGCTTCATCTAGCGGAATAATATTTGTGAGTTTGAAAAATGCCGCCTGCATTATCATATTGATTCTTCCGCCGAGGCCTATTTCCTGTGCAATATCCACAGCATTGATTATATAGAAATCTATATTATGCTTTGCTAAATAATTTTTGACAGAAGCAGGAAGTTTCTCATCAACCTCTTCTTTAGACCACTGACAGTTTAGAAGGAAAGTACCGCCGTCTTTAAGACCTGACAAGATGTCATATTTACCTATATATGCAGGGTTATGACACGCAACAAAATCGGCCTTATCTATTAAATAGGTAGAGCGAATGGGTTTGTGCCCAAAACGCAGGTGCGAAATAGTTACTCCGCCGGATTTCTTAGAATCATAAGAAAAATAAGCCTGTGCATACATATCGGTATTGTCGCCGATAATCTTAATAGCACTCTTGTTAGCCCCCACAGTGCCATCTGAACCTAAACCCCAGAATTTGCAGCACTTGGTTCCTTCAGGAATAGTATCAATATATTCTCCTAAGGGAAGGGATGTATTTGTTACATCATCTACAATGCCAACAGTAAAGTGGTTTTTGGGTGCATCGGCTTTTAAGTTATCAAAGACCGCTTTGATTTGAGTTGGTGTAGTATCCTTAGAGCCAAGACCATAGCGGCCGCCTACAATTATCGGCCGGTTCTCATCGCTGATGTAAGTAGTGCATACATCCTGATACAGCGGTTCACCCAAAGACCCCGGTTCCTTAGTCCTGTCGAGAACAGCTATCTTCTTGACAGTTTTAGGCATCTGAGCTAGAAAATGCTCTATCGAGAAGGGTCTGAACAAATGTACTTTCAGAACTCCCACCTTTTCTCCCTGTGCCATTAGGTAGTCTACTGTTTCATCAATTGTTTCACATACTGAACCCATAGCTACAATTACTCTCTCGGCTTCGGGGTGGCCATAGTAATTAAATAAATCATAATTACGCCCGGTCAGTTTGTTGATTTCTTTCATGTATTCTTCTACTATCTGCGGAATAGCAAGATAGTAAGAATTAGCAGCTTCTTTAGCTTGGAAAAATATATCGGGGTTTTGAGCTGTGCCTCGAGCCACCGGGTTCTCCGGATTTAATGCTCTCTTTTTAAATTCCCGAACCGCATCATAGTCAACTAGTTTTGCCAGGTCTTTATAGTCGAGAACTTCTATTTTTTGTATTTCATGAGATGTTCTAAAACCATCAAAGAAGTGTACAAAAGGCACTCTTCCTTTAATAGCAGCCAGATGTGCCACACCTGCTAAATCCATTACTTCTTGAACACTTCCGGAAGCCAGCATTGCAAATCCTGTCTGCCGGCATGCCATAACATCTGAATGGTCGCCAAAAATAGACAGGGCATGTCCTGCGATTGCTCTAGCGGTAACATGAAATACACCGGGTAATAGCTCGCCTGCAATTTTATACATATTTGGAATCATAAGCAGCAATCCCTGGGATGCCGTAAATGTTGTGGTAAGTGCGCCTGCAGCAAGGGAACCATGTACTGTACCTGCAGCACCACCTTCAGATTGCATTTCAACAACTTTAACTTCTTGCCCAAAAATATTCTTTCTTCCATGGGCGCTCCACTCATCAACGTACTCTGCCATGGGTGAAGATGGGGTTATCGGATAGATTGCGGCTACTTCGGTAAATGCATACGCCACATGAGCAGCAGCATTATTACCATCCATGGATTTCATAACTTTTGCCATTGATTTTTCCTCTCCTTTGTTTTAATTAAACACATATGATATATATAAGGCTCTTCAAGTTGCTTACCAATTGTGACAATTGGCACATTGCATGTGTTACAGCAGCACCAAGCAGAAGTTTATACTTGAAGATTTTTGATTTGTTTTTCTCAGCAACTGTTTTGAGCCTCAGTGCACAAACAGGAATAATTATATCATACTCTTTTTATTTTATCTACAAGGTTGAAATTGGGCGAGTATGATGCGAACCCTTCGGGATTCTAATTCATACTCTTTTTATTTTATCTACAAGGTTGAAATTGGGCGGGTATGATGCGAACCCTTCGGGATAGGCAGTATGCAGAGTTTTTGTGTTTATTGTATACTGCATTTCACACGTAATATTAAATTCTACACATGTTCCTTAAAATCCTTCCTTTTATATAATATAAACATAAGAAAAACGACAGGTTAATACATAATTTTTCATGTATTTCTACCTGTCTTTGCACTTTTTTAATTTACGGCTTATATACTTTACTTTTATGCATTTTGAAAAAACAATGCAACTGTTCCCGGGCCTGAATGAGAACCTATTACAGGACCTATCCAAGATATCATAATATCTTTTACTCCAAATTCCTTTTTAACAGCTTCCTTAAGTTCCATAGCCAGTTCTTCATTGTCTCCGTGGCTTATACCGATTAATTGATTTTCAGGATTTTTAGACCTTTCAGCCATAATTTCTATCATTCGCTTGACTATATTCCGACGGCCTCTGACATTTTCTAATGGGTGTATCTCCCCATCAACAAAATGCAAAACAGGTTTTACATTAAGAAGACCTCCTATAAAGGCCTGAGTTGCAGAAATCCTACCTCCGCGTTTAAGATATTCTAGAGAATCTACCGTAAATATATGCTCCATATGTAATGCATAATGTTCTATCTCTTTGGCTATTTCTTGAGGCCCTTTCCCTTCTTTTGCCATCTGGGCGGCCTTTAGCACCACAAGCCCTAATCCTAAACTAGCGCATTTAGTATCAATGATGATTACATCGTTGGTGTTCAGATTTTCCTTTGCAAGTAATGCTGACTCGTAACTGCTCGTAAGTTTTGAAGAAAGACCTAGAACCAGCGGCACCTTTCCTTGATTTATACACTCTTCAAAGCACCGCATATAGACCGGGACTGTTACTTGTGATGTTGTAGGTATGATTTCCCCTTTTCGAATAGAGTCGTAAAATTCTTTAAGTGTTAAATTTGAAATATCTGCATTAGGATCATCTTTTAAAGATACGGGCATAGGTAAAACCTTTATGGGATACTCACTTATAGCTTCCTCCGGAAGATCGCAGGAGCTGTCAGTTACTATAACCACATTTTCCATATAATATTTACCTCCAGGTTCCATATGATACCACACTTATTCTATCATGTTAATAATTCCTATGCAATAAGCTGTAAAAGATATGCTTTGTAGTTTATCCTTATTATAATAAAATTAGTTAAAGCTTAAAGTGTATCTTATATCTTACTAAATCTATTAAAGAAAACCGAGCAACTAAAACACTCGGTTTTCTTGTTCTATAGCTATATTTCAGCTACCATATCGGCAATTATCTTAATAAAATCTTCCTTCACCCTTTGTGAAGTTTCTACTACTTCTTGGTGTGAAAGCTTATTCTTTGAGATACCCGCAGCCATATTTGTAATACATGATATTCCAAAAACCCTTATGCCCATCTGGCGCGCAGCTATAACCTCAGGCACTGTTGACATACCAACGGCATCGGCTCCTATAATAGAAAGCATTTTTATTTCTGCCGGGGTTTCATAGCTGGGACCTTTCAAAAATGCATATACGCCTTCCTTGTAAGGCACTTCATTTTTTATATATACTTCCTGAGCCTTAGCTATAAGTGTACGATCATAGGCAAAAGTCATATCAAAAAATCTAGGGCCGAATTCTGTGATTTCTCCGCCAATAGCGGGGTTTTCCCCGGTAAAATTGATATGATCCCTTATAACCATAAGATCGCCTGGCTCTAAAGAGGAATTTATCCCTCCGGAAGCATTTGTTACAAACAGCGTTTCGATTCCTAAAAGACCCATTACCCTAACGCCCAAAACCACCCTGGATATGGGATACCCTTCATAAAAATGAAACCTGCCCTGCATTACCACAACATCTTTTTCCATCAATTTTCCAAAAATAAGGTTTCCAGCATGTCCTTTTACCGTAGAAACAGGAAATCCGGGAATATCTGAATAAGGTATAATAATACTATCCTGTACTTCGCTGACCAGTTCCCCTAATCCACTGCCCAATACTATACCAATTTTTGGCGGTGTATCTATCTTCTTTTTAATATATTCTACGGCTTGGAGCACCTCTTTCAAATAAGACATATAAACCTCCATTCCGCTGCTATTGCTGACAGCATAAATAGTAATGAAAATAATTAATATTTCTGTAGATTAAATTAAATTTAAACTACATCTTAAAATTTTTTTGGGTTTTAAAAGGCCTTTATTTAGTACGATTTTTTTTGCTTGATTCTAGATTATTTTTTTACAATATATTCCTCCGATTATTATAAATTATAAGTTATAACTCGTTTAAAACTAATGCCGTTTCTTAGCTTTTCACATCCGAGAAAATCTGCTACGGTTTGGCCTATATCTGAAAAACAGGATAAAGTTTTAAGGTCTACACCCGGTTTGATTATATCACCGTAAACCAGTATCGGCACATACTCCCTGGAGTGATCAGTGCTCTTG
The DNA here is from genome assembly GCA_022840405.1 of Tepidanaerobacter acetatoxydans. GTDB lineage: Bacteria > Bacillota > Thermosediminibacteria > Thermosediminibacterales > Tepidanaerobacteraceae > Tepidanaerobacter > Tepidanaerobacter acetatoxydans_A. The sequence continues at coordinate 11,662 of JALHJR010000005.1, read as the reverse complement.
GTAGTCGGGTCACATCCGTGGTCGGCGGTAATTATAAGTACATCGTCCTTTTTAAGTTTTGTGAGTATTTCAGGCAGGCGCTTGTCAAAATCCTCCAAAGCTCGGGCATACCCTATAGCATCATTTCTATGCCCATAAAGCATGTCATAATCTACCAGGTTTGTAAAGATTAGACCTTGCTTTAATTCATCCATAGCCATAAGGGTCTTATTTACGCCATCCATATTTCCATTTGTATGGATTGACTTAGTTATCCCCTGCCCTGCGAATATATCCCATATTTTACCAACTCCGACAACTTCCATGTTCGCGGCAACAACCTTATCAAGCAGGGTTTCATATGGAGGTTTTAGCGAAAAGTCGGCTCTGTTATATGTCCTTACATAATTTCCTGATTCCCCTATAAACGGGCGTGCTATAACCCTAGCCACTGCATGTTCTCCCTGAAGTATTTCCCGGGCAACTTTACACATCTCATAGAGCTTTTCCAATGGGATTACTTCTTCATGTGCAGCTATCTGAAAGACCGAATCGGCCGATGTATATACAATTGGGTTTTTGGTCTTCACATGCTCATCGCCAAGTTCTTGTATTATTTCTGTGCCTGATGCAGGCTTGTTGCCGAGAACCTTCGTGCCTGTTCTTTTTTCAAACTCATTAATTATTTCAGTAGGAAAGCCGTTCGGATATACGGGAAATGGTCTGTCCAGCACTACTCCAGCCAGTTCCCAATGGCCCGTAGTAGTATCCTTGCCGGGGGACTTTTCTACTGCTTTGCCGTATGCACCCGCAGGTTGTTTAAGGGGCGGCACTCCCATCACATCGATAATATTGCCAATACCTAGTTTTTGCATGTTAGGCATATTAAGCCCGCCCACTGCTTTTGCCACATTACCTAAAGTATTGCTTCCTTCATCGCCGTATTTTGCCGCATCGGGCATTTCACCAACGCCTACACTGTCCAGTACTATTAAGATAACTCTATTTATCATAATGACCATCCCTTTTTAAAACTTTAAAACTTCATCCTTTGTAATTTTTGCCCAAATAACCTTTCTTTTTTCTGTAGGGTCCAAGGTAAATTCAAAAGCTTTTCGTGTTTCATCGACAGCCCAGCTAAGTTTTGCTTCGTCATTAGCTAAAATTTTGGCAAAAACTTCACCTTTTTTTACTTTATCCCCTACTTTTTTATATACCCAAATGCCCACTGCCGGATCTATAATATCATCCTTTTTCTGTCTGCCAGCTCCAAGTTTCATAGCAGTAAGGCCTAAACGCACAGCATCGATCTTTTTTACACAGCCATCTTCTGCCACAGCAACTTCCGATTCATACTTAGCCTTTGGCAGCAGTGAGTAATCTTGTATTACTCTAGAATCTCCTCCTTGGTTGCCTATGATTTCTTTAAATTTAGCCAGTGCTTTTCCTGTTTCAATACTATCTTTTAATTTTTGAACAGCTTTTGTTTTGTCACTTTCAATTTTTGCCAACAACGTCATCTCTGAAACAAATTCAAGGCAAAGCTCAAGAAGGTCTTCGTGGCCTTTTCCCTTTAATACTTCTATCGCCTCTACAACCTCTATGGCATTACCGATTGCAAGACCTAAAGGCTGCTCCATATCTGTAATATATGCTACGGTTTCCCTGCCCGCAAGTTCCCCTATCTTCACCATTAATTGCCCAAGCTCTTGAGCATCTTCAAAGGTCTTCATAAAAGCACCATTACCAAACTTCACATCTAAAATTATTTTATCGGCACCACCGGCAATCTTTTTGCTCATTATAGAGCTTGCTATAAGCGGTATGGAATCCACCGTTGCCGTTACATCCCTTAAAGCATACAGCATTTTATCCGCCGGAACAAGGTTCTTCGACTGGCCTGTTATAGCAGCACCTACCATATTTACAGAATCTATAAAGGTTTTGGTATCAAGTTCGCAACAAAAGCCCGGAATGGATTCCAGCTTGTCGACTGTTCCCCCTGTGTGTCCAAGACCTCGACCCGACATCTTAGCAACCTTTATACCCACAGACGATGCGAGCGGCAGCAAAACCAGCGTTGTAGTATCTGCAATACCTCCGGTGGAATGTTTGTCAACCTTGATGCCATCGATAGAAGATAAATCTACTATCTCACCGGAATGAGCCATAGCCATAGTTAAATCAGTTGTTTCTTCTTCATCCATACCCTTAAAATAAATAGCCATGAGTAAAGCGGAAATCTGATAATCCGGAATGCTTCCGCCTACATAACCATCAACAACAAACTGTATCTCATCTTTGGAAAGCTTTAATCCCTGCTTTTTCTTTTCAATAATATCAGGAATAAAGAACATGGTATCACCTACCTTCTATAACAATATAGCAGCCAAATCCGACTTAAACTACAGTTTAAATCCATATGGCAGTAACTCCTCTGCTGTCATTCTTTTAATTTTAGAGCCATCTTTGTTGGTAAGATACACGATAGCTTTGGGAGCAAGTTCAGATATAACCTGCCTACAGGCTCCGCAGGGAGAAACCGGTTCATCTACATTTGCAGCAACCGCTAGAGCCACAATATCTTTTTTTCCCTCCGAATAAGCTTTAAAAAGTGCTACTCTCTCAGCACATACAGTAAGCCCATATGATGCATTTTCAATATTGCACCCCAAAACTTCTTCTCCATCGGCGGTAACCGCACAAGCCCCCACCGAAAATTTAGAATAAGGAACATAGGCATTTTTCATAGCAGATAAAGCCTTCCTTGCAAGCTCTTTCTCATCTAACTGTATCATAATCATTCACCTCTAAACGTCGTTAAATTCGCTTCCTGACAATATAAAACCGAAACTTTTCAGGCGAAAAATAATTTGACGAGTAAAATATCGGATTGTCTTTATCGTCATAGTGGAGCTGTTCCAAGAGCAAAGCCACATTTGATTTTGATTTCATCTTTAGCTTTTTATAGACATCAGCCGCCTGTGCCTTTACAGGTATTATATCCGATACGGCATATGATATATAAATACCTAAATCTTTATGCAGATACTCAAAGAGAGATTCCTCTTTAAACTCAAAATTTTTGTGAACATATTTTTCCGGAATCCTGTCAATACAGAATAAAACAGGTTCTCCGTCAGCGGTTCTTACCCTTTCGATGCGGTATATTTTTTCATTTGGCAGAAGATTCAATATGGTTGCCTCGCGCTCACCCGGCTGTTTTAGTGATACCTCTATGTCTTTTGTGCCGGGCTTCATACCCTGTTTTTCGATGAGTTTTGTTATACTTATCAACTCTTCCATACCGCTTTTTATGATAGGAGATTTGGCAATAAAGGTTCCAATGCCATGATATCGGTTTATCACACCTTCATCTTCCAATATCCTAAAGGCTTCTCTTAGGGTAGCTCTGCTGACATTTAGCTGTTTAGCCATTTCGATTTCCGAAGGCAATTTTTCGCCTTGCAAGAGCTCACCTGTTCGTATCATCTCTTTTATTTTTTTTACAACTATTTCATACCTAGGTGCAAAAGCCATATGCGCACTTCCTTATAAAACACTAATAAATTATTTCCATGTAATCCATAAATTCTCTAAATAGCGGTTCAATTTTGCCGGGTACTATAATCAGATGGTTACCCAGCGGATTTTTCAGTAAGGAATCTAATCCATATTCCATCTGAACTTTTATTTGAGTCCTGCACCTATGCTCATCATAAGTATTGCTTACGATTGCACCCTCGGCAATATAAAGCTTATCTAGAGCCCTACCGCCAAGTTTAACTACGGTTACAGGCTGCTCGGCAAACTTGCCTGCCACTGCTACTCCTATGCCTGACTCAAAATGGGTTTTTAAAGAATACTCTTCTACAATACTAGTGGGAACGGTACAATGTGCCAATAAAATAGTATTTGCCTTCATATCTATTTTAGAAGGGTTTGCCATAAATGAACGCTTACCTGTAAGGATATATACTAACAACATCGTAAATAGTGAAGGCATATCTCCTTCACAGCCGGCAATAATTCCCTCATCATTTAAACGAGCAAGCGGCAGGCATCCTGTATTTTTAAGAGGGTCTAAAAGGTCAAAACATTTTAAGGTTAAAGCTGTTATGTTTTTTTCTTGTACAAGTTTCTTTAAACCGCGATAAATCCTGTCTGCTGCTTGCACATCTGTCTCTTGGATTCCAATTGCTGCTGCAGCAGCTTTACTAAAATAGTCATCTTGGCTTGCAATTTCGATTTCACTGATTGATTTTAATAAGTCTTCCATTGGTATATACACAAAGTTAGAACCCCATATTTCGGAAACTTTATGAAAATCCACATGGCTTGCTATAAGCCAATCAGACGGCCCGCCAATGCTGGCTATCCGAGCATCTTTTATCTTTTTTGCCGCTTCTTGTAAAAAATAAAGTTTTTCTATTTCCTGTTTTATTTCATCAAATCCGCCATGTAAAATATATGCTTTCTCTTGCTGCTTGCGAACATATGCCATTATTTCTAGAGCTGCAGGCAATGAGTTGTTTATATCTTCAGCCAATAGAATTATTGGTTTTTTGAGCCATGGATATATTTCTTTGAATTTTCCTTCCACACCGCCGGTCATAACCCAAACTACCGTAATTCCATCCGAATTTTCCTGCAAGTTATAGTTCACGTCAAAATTGTCTTCTAAAAAATTTGCAGTAGGTCTTAAACTGTTTATGACATTTTCTTCACCATGTAGTGGTGACATTAGCTTTATTACATTTATATTCATGTTTTATCAATCTCCTTATCCATTACTGCGATTATAAGCTTCACCGCTAGCCGCAGGAGGCGTAGCTTTCTTTACTATACCGGTTAAAACTGCTAATGTCAGCAGATATGGAATCATTTTTATAAACTGATATGGTATAATACTGCCTTCACCGGCTCTTAAACTTAAGGCCTCCGCAAAGCCGAACAGCAGTGATGCCCATAATGTGCCTGTTGGTGTCCAGTTTCCAAATATCATGGCAGCCATGGCAATATATCCTTTACCCTGTGTCATGCCTTCAACATACATGCCCGTATGCTCCATTGTAAGATATGCTCCCGCTATCCCCGCAAGCATACCGCTTATAATAACACCGGCATACCTCATGGCAAATACATTTATCCCTAGGGTATCGGCAGCCAAGGGGTTCTCCCCTACTGCGCGCAATCGCAAACCAAATACCGTATTATCGATGATGTATTTTGAAATCGGCACTAAAATCAATGCTGTTATTACAATTGGTGAAATATCCGTGAATAACAGTTTTAAAAAAGGTATATCTGACAGTATAGGAACGTCTATCGGTGTAAATCCCGATACGTGGTGGGATGTAGTGGCTTTACCGAAAATCACCAGACTCAAAAACCTAGAAGCACCATATGCCAAAATATTTAATGCCACACCACTTACAACCTGATTGACGCCAAAAGTTACCGTCGTCACTGAGTGTATGAGCGCAAGAAACGCACCTGCCAGCATAGCAAAAAGTATCCCGACAAAAGGGCCATAAAAGTAAGCCCCTACGCTGGCCCAAAATGAACCTACAATCATCATACCTTCAAGACCAATATTAACAACACCTGCTCTTTCGGTATAGACGGCACCAATAGCCGTAAGTAATATGGGCACGGCCATCCTAAGACTTGATGCTAAAAGTTCAGCTGTAAGCATTTATGCCGCCTCCTTCTTTTCCAAGCGTTTTACATAGTCATTAATAATTTTAGTTATAACAACAATGAATATAATCATAAGTGATTGCAGAATTACAATGGTATCCATAGGCACCTTTAAGAGAGCCTGTATCCCTTCTGAACCGCGTTTTAAAAACCCGAAAAGCATCGCTGATGCTATAATCCCAAAGGGATTATTTTGAGCTATCAAGGCTACCGCTATACCATCAAATCCATATCCTTGGGGAAAATCCATGTCCATATATTTAAAATATCCTAAAAGATCGGATAGTCCAACTAAACCCGCAACAGCTCCACTTAGTAAAAAGCCTTTTAAATAAACTATGTCCGGCTTTATGCCTGCGATTTTAGAAGCTTCGGGATTATGGCCGACAGCTCGAAGTTCATAGCCAAACGGAGTATATGAAACTAAATAATATACCCCAATAGCCAGCAAGATACCTATAGGAAAGAACCAGTTAAGATATACATGTTTTGGCAATTCCACACCAAAAAGAGCAAGAAATCCATGCATCTTTGGGATAAGAGCACTTTCTGCAAGCTTAGGAGTTCTTACCAGCACGCTGCCTAAACCTTCTATCAATGACTGATGTCTATCTCTAAAAACATCAGCAATGAGATAATGTATCAGTGAATAGGCCACATAGTTGAGCATGATTGTGCTTATTACTTCGTGAACACCCCGCTTTACTTTAAGAAAAATAGGGATAAAAGACCACAGCATACCTCCGACCATACCTGCTGCTATGACCAATGGCAGATGAATTATGGCAGGAAGCCCTTTTAGGGAAAAACCTACCAGTGCAGCTAAAAAAGTTCCTATTAAGTATTGCCCCTCAATACCTATATTGAAAAGCCCCATTTTAAACCCTATAGACACAGCCAGGGCGGAAAATATCAAGGGTGTTGCATTAAAAAAAATAATCGCTATACTGTCAAGACGGCTAAAACTAAACTTAAACATAGTATAAAACACTTGAAGTGGATTTTTATCAATAGCTAAAATAATCAGTGAGCTGATAAGTGCTGCTAAAATCATAGCTATGACTGGTGCAGCTATCTTTAGTGCTAATATTTTATAGTTATAATCCTTTTTCATGCACTTTCACCTGCTTTCCTATGTGCACCCAACATGTATACTCCGATATCCTCTAAAGTTTTTTCCTCCGGTGCAAATTCGGCTACAATCTCACCATCGAAAATTACACCAACCCTGTCCGCAAGCGACAAAACCTCTTCCAAATCAGCTGATATCAAAAGAACTACTTTGCCTTCCTGGCGCTTTTGCAAAAGCTGTCGATGAACAAATTCCATAGCACCTATATCCAACCCCCTGGTCGGTTGGGCAGCTAAAATGACCTCAGGTTCTTGCGAAAGTTCCCTGCTTAAAATAACCTTTTGCTGATTTCCGCCAGAAAGCCCTTCAATTTCTTGATGTATTGAACTTATCATTATGGAAAATTCCTTAACATTAGTTAACGTAAATTCTTCAGCTTTCTTAATATCGATAAACATTCCTTTTTTAAATTTATCCTTTCTGTGAAAGCCTAAAATACTGTTTTCCCAAACCTTCATAGGCAGCACTAAACCTTGACGATGGCGATCTTCCGGAATAAATGCCACTCCTGAATCTCTTATCTGCTTTATGGACAATCCATGAATTGGCTTGCCACAAACCTTTATATCCCCTTGGTAATCTTGTCTAAGGCCGATAATGGCTTCAGCCAATTCTTTTTGGCCATTGCCTTCCACACCTACAATACCATAGATTTCTCCACCACAGACTTCTAGCGAAACACCATTTAAGGAATTCTTCCCGCCGTTACCCTTCATTACTATATTGTGCAGTGAAAGCTTTACATCGCTTTTTTCGGCCGCAGCTTTATCAAGTTTCATTAAAACAGGTTTCCCTACCATCATTTTGGCTAATTCTTCTTTTGTCACCGAATCTGCCGAAACAGTGCCTACCGCCTTGCCTCTTCTCAAAACCGTTATATTATCAGCTATATTAAGCACTTCATCCAGCTTATGACTGATAAAAATGATGGTTTTACCTTCTTCTTTTAACCTGCGTAAATTCACAAAAAGCTCATCAACTTCTTGTGGAGCCAGAACTGCTGTTGGTTCATCCAATACGAGTATATCGGCACCTCTGTACAAAACCTTGATTATCTCCACTCGCTGGGCATGGCCTACCGAAATATTTTCTAACTTCGCATCAAGGTCCAAGTTAAAGTTGTACAAGTCTAGAAGCTTTTTAATGGTTTGTCTGCAAGTTTTTTTATCAATTGCAATGCCTTTCTTCTTTTCAGCTCCAAGAATAATATTTTCTAAAACCGTAAAACGGTCGATTAACATAAAATGTTGGTGTACCATGCCTATCTTAAGTTCAATAGCCTTATTAGGTGAAGCGATTCTTTCTTTTTTCCCAAAAATATAAATCTCGCCTTCATCAGGTTGGTAAAGACCTGCTAAGATTTTCATCAGTGTACTTTTGCCCGCACCATTTTCACCCACAATGGCATGGATTTCACCCTTTTGTATTTGCAAATTTACTCGGTCATTTGCCACAATTCCGGGAAAGCGTTTGGTTATATTCTTTAAAACAACGGCTTCTTCCAAAATTTCTCCCTCCCTTGGGGTTCTTTCAATAATAACAACGGGGTGACCGAATAAGAGTCACCCCGCAGCATTGTTTACTTTAAAGTCTTCAAAAATTCTTCATATTCGTTTTTGTCCGCGGGTACCTTTATTTCGCCATTTACAACCTTTTCTTTAAGCTCTTCCAGTTTTGGTTGTATATCACTAATGAGATCCTTATTAAAATCATTCACTGCATAGCCTACGCCATCATCGTTAAGTCCAAACACTCTGTACCCACCTTCGAAACGGCCTTCAATAAAATCCTTTACCGTTACATACACTGAATTATCAACCCGCTTTAGCATACTTGTCAGTATATAAGGTTTTTGCTCATCGGTTGCAGTTAAAGACTGATCCGAGTCTACGCCAATGGCCCATACTTTATTGGCTGCCGCCGCTTCCAACATGCCGACGCCCGAGGCTCCTGAAGCATGGTAAATTACATCAGCACCGGCTTTAATCTGCTTTAATGCTAATTCCTTAGCTTTTACCGGATCCTTAAAAGCTTCGCCGGTAGTTCCTACATAGTCCGAAAAGGTTTCAATATCAGGATTTACATATTTTGCCCCTGCTAAATAACCGTATTCAAATCGCTCAATAAGAGGTGATTTCATACCGCCGATGAAACCAACCTTGCCATTTTTTGATTTCAGCGCCGCCGCTGCACCAACCAAGAAAGAACCTTCATGTTCTTTAAATAATAGGCATGAAATGTTAGAGCTGCTATCAATATCTTCCACAGCCCCATCAATGAGGCCGAATTTTACATCAGGGAATTCTTCGGCAACTTTTGCAATATGGTCTGTGAACATAAACCCAACACCAAAAATCAAGTCATAGCCGTCCTCGGCCAAAAGTCTCAAAAGCTGCTCTCGGTCCTCACCGCCGCTTGAAGGTTCCAAATCAGTAACTTCTAAACCAAACTCCTGCTCTGCCCGCTTCAATCCGGCATAAGCACTATCATTAAATGAGAGATCGCCGCGGCCGCCAATATCATATACTAAACCGACTTTAATCTTCTTCTCTTCAGGCTTCTGCTCTTGCTGCTCTTTTTCCTCTTTTGGAGGCTCAGCCTTTTGACCACAGCCGGTCATAAGACCTAAAACCAGCAGAATAACCAAGCTTAGGGCTAATAACTTGCGAATCTTCACTCAAAATTCCCCCCGTAATTTTTTGTAAATCCTTTATAAATAAGTAGGCATCAATATTATGTAAATGACCATGCCCCCTTTCTTATATTAAAAGTCTGACATCTGACATTTATATTTTAACAATTTTCAGTTGACTCTGTCAAGGTATATTTTTACATTGATATCAAAATTAAAAAGCGTTTCGCTGATTTACATTTACATGATGAGCGAAACGCCATTTTTAAGTATTTATCATTAGAAGAGTTTCACGGTAAAATCAAAGTTGGAATTTACAGCATTTAAGTTTTGTAATAATTGACTTTGTTTATAATATAGAAACCGAAAGCAATGTTTCCTCACTTTCACCGGCCGATGCTACCACTGCCCCTTCAGGATCGGCAATAAGACTGTTGCCTAAGCTTATCATCCCCAAATGTGAGCCGATGAAATTTGCAAGCATTACGTGAACACCATTTTCTACTGCTCTCGTTATGGGAATGGCACGATTTTTTTCCAGCTTCCATCTAGCTTCTTTAGGATTATAAAAATGTGCTGAAAGTATATAAATAAAGCTGGCTCCACCATTAACTAATTCTGCAGCAAGGTTAGGGTAGTTTTGATCCCGACATATCATGGCACCGATTTTTTTGCCATTGTAATCGAATATCAGCGGATCTTTTTTACCCGGCTCGAAATATTCCAATTCTGCATTTGTTGGATACTTTTTATCATATGTATAAATGTTTCCACAGGGTAAAAATACCGAGGTACTGTTATAAAGTTTATCACTTTTTTTATAGGGATGACCAATAATGGCCGCAGTATTAAAGCCCTCACAAGTTTTCCTGATCTGTGAAAGAGCCTCACTTACCATATCATTCATATTCTTATTTGTTAGAAGTTCTACCGTATATCCCGTAAGTGCCATTTCAGGAAATCCGACAATATCAATGTTTTGCCCGGCAGCTTGTTCTATAAATTCCATAATCTTTTTCAAATTCACTTCAAGTTTTTCTGAAACGGCCATCTGGCAAATTCCGAGTTTCATCACATACACCCCTCTATCAAAAATTACATTCACATTTATTATAGCTTATATTTTTCATTCACTCAAAAGTTCCTTTGAAAATACAGCCGTTCATACCCAAAATTCTGCCAGTTATACCTTTAAAAACGTCAGTTGTACCTTGTAGGCAGGAAAAATGAAAATATTGCAGAAAATATTCACGATAAATAAATTATTTAAGCCAGAAAGAGGAAAATCGCAGTTAGTTTAGAATATTTTTATAAGCAGGTAAATACTGCTTATAAAAATATTTCTATGACTAGGGGATCTCCTCATCTGGTATTACTCAAACCAACAAAAAATCTCCTTAAATCGAAAAAACGCAAAAAAACAATTGCCAGGAAGGGATGCCCTCTGAAAAGAAGGGAGTAATTTAAATGTTTCCCATACCCTGGTATGTAGTGATCTTTGAATCTATACCCGAAGCCTTATTGTTACAAATCTTAACCATAAAACTCATGAACAAAAAAAAGGTTTCTTTCTGCAAGCTTCTTAAAGTATCGATATTGTATGGTGTGGCTGCATTTTTCATTAGAAATATTGCCTTCCATTTGGGACAGCATTTTTTATTCAGCTTGCACACAATTTTGTTGATGTTAGTCTTGGCTCTGTTGTTTGATTTAATACATAAAATTAACTTTAGTCGCAGTTTTATTCCACTATTCATCGTATCAGTGCTGTTTGGATTAATTCAATATACATTTGTATTGATTATATTTAATTTATATAAGTTGAATATCTATACTTTTCAAGAAAGCCCTTGGCTTAATATTACTCTATTTATTCCTGTTGCTGGAATTACGTACTCAATTGTATGCATTTACACAAAATATGCAGGTGAAATAAGGTGAACAGAAAAAATCTTGTAATAATTTTTACTTTAACCTTTCAGTTAATGGTAATTTTGATGCTAAATCAGGTGATGTTTGCAACGGATGCCCAACTATACTATAAAAGTCTGCCTTTTATAATAGTTTCTTTCATAATAATGATCTTGAGCCTTTATTTCGCATTAAAATATATTGAGTGATTATTACCCAAAAACTATAGTTTTTTACAAACCAACTTAGCCATTTAAGCCTCAGCCGTAACTTGAAAACAGAATATCTTCGACAAATGTCTGTGA
>JALHJR010000036.1:0-21140 GCA_022840405.1 Tepidanaerobacter acetatoxydans | reverse complement strand
GTGCAGCCAGGGCAACATAACAGAAAAAAAGAGGCATTTTAAATCTAAGAAAGATAAAAAAGAAACCTACAACAAATACTACTTTGAAATAAATCAGTGTAAGGCATGCCCCATACACGATAAATGCTGCAAAAAAAGTGGTGAGTTTATTTAAAAAAAATAGTTGTATAATGTATGATATACTGATATAATGCAAATACTGACTGTGTGCAGGATATTTTTTCATGCAGAATCAGTATAGAAAAATTGAGAGGAAATGTTAATGTCACAAATGAAATTTGAAGAACTAAATTTATCTAAGGAACTGCTCAGAGCCATAAATGATATGGGTTTTGAGGAAGCCACACCAATTCAGTCCCAAGCAATTCCCTATATTTACGAAGGAAGAGATGTCATAGGCCAAGCTCAGACCGGCACAGGTAAAACTGCAGCTTTCGGGTTGCCGATATTGGATATGATAGACACTGATGACAAAAATCAGCAGGCGATTATCCTTTGTCCAACCAGGGAACTGGCCATTCAGGTGGCCGAAGAGCTAAAAGCCCTTTCTAAATATAAAGAAGGAATGAAGATTTTGCCTGTTTATGGTGGTCAGCCAATAGAAAGGCAAATCCACGCTTTAAAAAGGGGTGTTCAGATTATCATAGGAACCCCCGGCAGAGTTATGGACCATATGAGAAGGCATACGCTGAAACTGCAAAATACAAAGATAGTAGTTTTGGATGAAGCGGATGAAATGCTGGACATGGGTTTTAGGGAAGATATTGAAAAAATTCTGGAAGATACCCCAAAGGCAAGACAAACTTTAATGTTTTCCGCAACTATACCTAAACCTATTTTAGAACTTGCCGAAAGATACCTGAATAATCCCCAACTTATAAAAGTAGTGCATAAAGAGCTTACGGTTCCCAGCATTGAACAGTACTACTTTGAGGTTAAGGAAAGAGATAAGGTTGAAGCCTTATCACGCCTAATTGACTTTTATAATCCGAATTTAGCTCTAGTGTTTTGCAACACCAAGAAACGTGTTGATGAGCTGATGGAGCAGCTGCAGGCCAGAGGATATTCTGCTGACGGATTACACGGCGACATGTCACAGTCTCAACGGGACAGGGTTATGACCAAATTCAAAAATGGTACAATCGATATCCTGGTAGCTACAGATGTTGCAGCCAGAGGGCTGGATGTAGATGATGTAGATGTTGTAGTTAACTTTGATGTGCCGCAAAACGATGAATACTATGTGCATAGAATAGGCCGGACAGGCCGAGCAGGAAGGTCCGGGAAAGCTTTTACCTTTGTAATAGGAAGAGATATTTACAAATTAAAGGATATACAAAGATATGCCAATACCAAGATACTTCGCCGAGAGATACCGTCGCTTCTTGATGTAGAAGAAACTCGAATAAATCTGCTTCTTGAGAAAGTAAAGCAGGTAGTGGACGATGGAGGCCTTGGCAAGTATAATCAATGGATTGAAAGGCTTATGGAGGAGGAATATACATCCTTGGATCTCGCTGCTGCCTTGCTAAAAATAGTACTTGGCAAGGACGGTGAACAAGAACAGCCTGAGAGCTCAGAATTGGATATAGAAAGCACCGGAGGAGATTCGGGGATGGCTAGACTCTTTATAAATATCGGTAGAAATCAAAAGATAAGAGCAAAGGATATAGTGGGGGCCATTGCCGGAGAAACCGGTATGCCGGGAAAACTCATAGGCAGTATTGATATCTATGATAAATTTACCTTTGTTGAGGTACCTGCAGAATATGCAGTAGATGTCCTCAATACTATGAAGAATAATCAAATTAAGGGTAAAAAAATAAATATAGAACCAGCTAATAAGAAATAAGTGATTTCAAAAAAAGGATTTCCCTTTTTTGAACTACTTTTTATCAAGTAAGCAGTGGAAGCAATAACCGAAATTTTTTAGAGGTTTCCAAAGCACCAATCGAAATAGAGGTTGGTGTTTTTTGCTGTTATCTAAACACATAAACTTACAAATTGATTCTAATGCATGAAGTTAATTTCGACCTAGAAATGTCAATGCAGTGCTCTTGACTATAATAAGGTATGCTATGTACTGATTATGAATTAAGGGAAAAGGAATTTTTTGCACTAAAATTATTTGATTTTAATGTAAAAAACCAGTTTTCTCCAATGATGGTCAACGTATAGCGTTTTTATTAAATCTAAAACAATATATTGATATTTCTGGGCTAAAATTAACTTTCTACGGTAGAATCTAAATTTAGAAATTCTAAAAAGAAAAAGTTAGCTTTACAATTCAGTATAGTATATAATAAATTAGTACTACAATTTTACATATCATAAATATCCACCATATGCGATGCGTTTTAACACTGGCACAAGTAAATATAAAGGAACCGTTGATATAAACTAAAAAGAAAGATAGCATAACAAGCATTATATTAATAGGATAATGCTGTCTGAGAGCAAGTGTTTAATAAAAAGTCAAAGGAAAGCAGGCTGATGATATGATTCCGCTAAGAGATACTGCGGCTAGCCGAAGAATACCCATAGCAACTTTATCTATAATTATTGTAAACATCATAATATTCTTTAATCAGATAACATTGCCGAGTGAACAAGCATTAAACATGATTCTTGCATATTCTTTTATACCGTCAAGATTACTTGAAGGCCTGAGCGATCCAAAAAGTTATATTCCATTGTTTACAAGCATGTTTTTGCACGGGAATTTTTCACACCTTGTCAGTAATATGTGGTCATTGTGGCTGTTTGGCGATAATGTTGAAGACAGGATGGGGCCGATTAGATTCTCTATTTTTTATATTTTAACAGGTCTTATAGCCGGCTTTGCCCATTTTATTTTTAATCCGTTTTTAAATGTACCGACAGTAGGTGCATCTGGGGCTATCGCAGGCGTTATGGGAGCTTATTTTCTAATGTTTCCGCATTCCAGAATCATAACATTGATTCCGTTTTTCCCGTTTATAATACGTGTGCACGCTCAGATTTTTTTGTTTATATGGTTCCTGACTCAGCTTAACTCAGGTATTATGTCAGGAATTTATGGCAGGACAATAGGCGGTGTGGCCTGGTGGGCTCATATCTTTGGATTTATTGCAGGGGCCGTCCTATATAAAAAATTTGTATATAATAAAAAATATAGATAAAAAATAGAGGAAATAGGCGAAGAGTGTAGAATATCAATAAATATAATGATAACTATTAATAAATAAGGAGATGAATGTTGTGGAAGATTTCTTAAAAACTGCTTTGAAGTTTGAAGAAAACGGCTATCAATTTTATACAAAAATCTCCGAAGAAATAAATCAGCCTCTTGCCAAAAGACTTTTTGAGTCATTGGCGATACAAGAAAAAGATCATGCTGAAAGAATTAAAGAAATATATAATAATATGCAAGATGGCAGCAATGTGGAGCCGATTGCCAAACCAAAATATTCGCTGGAATCTGAAGTTAAAAAGATATTTTATGAACTGGATAAAGAGAAAAAGAATATTCCACTGGATAATATTGAAGGGTACAAGCTGGCAATGGAAATGGAGAAAAAAGGATATAATATGTATAAGGAATTTACAGAAAAATCCAAAGATAAGTGTGAAAAAGAGTTTTTTCATCTACTTATGGAAGAAGAAAAAGAGCACTTAACTTCTTTGGACAATGTTTATCGTTTTCTCACAGGAACTGAAGATTGGTATGCTGAAGAAGAGAGTAAGGTCTGGAATTGGATGAATACTTAAAATGAGCGGTAGTGAACAACTACTAAGCTATTCTAACGTAAAAAAGAGGGCAGCGCCCTCTTTTTTTAAGTTTCGGCTTTAAGCTTTATACTTTTAACCTATATACCGGATAGCCTTTCCAAAGTCCTGATCCTTTTTTAAGCGCATAGCAAAATAAATCTAATTAGTTTTTGGTTCAGTTACCAGCAGCAATCATCAATATAAAGGTTCATGGGATATGCCAGATATTTGGCGGGAGGCATTTTTTCCGTAGTGTAAAAGCCTGGAGGAGCCATAATGAGCTGCGGAATTCGGTTGACAATGGTGGCACATGTCAGCTCAACTGTAGCAGGCTGCTCTATTTTGAGTGTAGTATTTGGTTCACCATAGATTGTCCACAGATTAGTGTCAACCTCGCCTTCTGGATACACCTTACCAATGCATTGGGTCTCAAGGATGGGTCCTTGATTAGTGACTGTGGTAACTACTGCAGACATTCCTAAAGCATAGCCGGCTTTTATAGTCTTTCCCAAAGTTTCAGAATAGATGTCCTTATCGTGGAATAAGGGTACTAACTTTTGCTCCATGGATTTTATACTCCAGCCCAGCTGTGAACAAAGCCACTGATTGGCGTTCCACATGTAAGATGGCAGGGAGTCATTTTTTGCAATTTTTTCTTCAAATTCTTCCGGGCTAAGTCCGGCACCATGCACTTCGGCTAATGCAATGCCATATTCTTCAACATTGTAGCTGGAGGAACCTTCAATCTTTGTTATATTATGAGTAGCTCCGGCAAGGGTTGTTATAAGATTTCCCCAAAATACATCCTGGTAGCCGGAACCGGTGAGAGTGCAGTTGTTATCCTTGGCAAGTCTGTCTAATTTGTTGATGAGGGCGGGAGAAGTGTTCCAGGGATAAAAAGCTTCTTCACAAGTGCTGATAGCGTTGACACCATAGCGAGCTGCCAATTCGAAGGGTTCGTATACTTCCGAAACAAGACTTCTGGTTGCAATTATGCATACATGGGCATCACATTCGGCAAAGACCTTTTCAGCATCGGAGCGAACCGGCACGTTAAGTTTGCAGCCGAGCCCCGCCACCTCTCCTACATCTTTACCTACTATGGCAGGATTCATATCAATTGCTCCTACGATTTCCGCCCCTTTTTCATAGAGGTAGCGCAAGAAGACCTTACCCATTTTACCACAGCCATATTGAATTACCCTTACTTTTTCCATCATTTGAACATTCCCCTTTCATAATATTGTGTTTATTTTAATTATAAACCTTATACTAAGTATAGAGTCAAGGGGTTCAATCAAATTTCGTGAGGATTTTCAACTTTTTAATAAATAGGATAAAATACAGAGGTAAAGTTTAGCGAAATTCTATAGGAATCTGCAACCTTATAAACATATTTCTCTCGTTTTGCTTGAAAATGGGCAGTTCAGCCACTACTTCACATATATAATCGCCAACTATTCTGTAGTTATTTTGTTTGATATGTTCAAGAAGTATACCCGCATATTTCTTTTCCTTGTAAAAACTAAAACTGTCAAAATAAATACATGCGAAGGTTCCTGCGGGAATTACCTCTACGCCATTACTGGCTTCAAAATCGTCATCGATAAACAGCAAAATCTCATTTGATGCAAGTTTTCCTTCTTCTAAGACGTCTTTACGGATTATAGAACCTACATTGCAAAAATATATCATAGGCAAATCATGTAGCAGTATATGGCTCTTGAGCTCTCTTAGCATGTATTCATAAGCATCCAGTTCATGTTCGTAAATATTTATGCTGCAGCTATAACAGTAAATTTTTCGTTGAGGCAGTTGTTCTATGGATACCACACCTTCTCTAGGAGAGGCAGCGTAGCGACTGTAGTTTTCGATGGAACGCACGATTGCCTTCTGCTTTTGCTTTAATTTTTTAATGTTTTCGTCTATTAAAATTTTTTGACGCTTCAACACTTCATGTATTACATCAACATCTTGGCGGTCAAGATGTTCTTTTATTTGCTTTAAGCTCATTCCAAGCTCTTTCATATATGAAATCATATCAAGTCTTGCGCACTGTTTTATATTATAGTATCTGTACCCGGTTTGTTTATCCACGTAATCAGGCTTTAAAAGGCCCATCTTGTCATATAAACGCAGGGCTTGCTCAGAAATATTATTCAGTTTTGCCATTTTGCCTATTGTCAGCATATCCATTTTGCTACCCCCTTTTATAGATTATTATATAATAAAAACTTTTCTGTAGAAAGTATTCTCAAAAACGACGTTTTAAGTTAGATGTTGAGCTGAATGGGAAAGTGCCGCATTTTCGCTTAAGTAATTTTCGGTATCAAGATAGATTTCAAAATTTAATTAATGTTTTTTGCTCTATAGTAAACTCTCTTTGTTGTTAAGGACTATTTAATATGATATTATCTTTTTGGTATATAATTTTGATTCTAAGTAAAAAGCCGGTTTTGACCTGGCAGTATCTGCATGCTATTATTATTTGTAATAATGAGCGAATGTAGATAAAGAAGGTTTCTGCATTAGAATCAATTTTTATTTTGGTTTATATAAACTTTTACAGGAAAGCTTTAAAAAGTGGTGACAGATATGGAAGGTATTCTATATTTTATTGAAGGTACAAAGGACTTTTTTATTCAAAACGGTGCATGGGGACTTTTTATTTTAGCTTTTGCAGAAGCATCTTTTTTCCCTATACCACCTGATGTAGTGCTGCTGCCATTAGCTCTTTTTTCGCCGGGCAGAGCTTTATATTATGCACTTATAACTTCTGCGGCGTCTACCCTCGGCGGAATTTTTGGATATCTTCTTGGGAAAAAGGCAGGAAGGCCTATTCTGTCTCGGTTTGTCAAGGAAAAAAATTTAAAAAAGATTGAAGCCATGTTTTCTCGCTATGGCGGCTGGGCTGTGGCAGTGGCGGGGTTTACTCCCATCCCTTATAAAGTATTTACCATTGCTTCCGGTGTATTTCATATGAATTTTGCCACATTCTTTATCGCAACAATTCTTAGCAGAAGTGCCAGGTTCTTTCTAGAAGGAATAGTAGTCTTGAGTATGGGTGAAGATGCCATGGTCTACGTAAACAGGCTTTTAGGTCCGGGTTCCTTTGCGCTGCTGGCTGCTGCTGCCTTTATATACTTT
The DNA here is from genome assembly GCA_022840405.1 of Tepidanaerobacter acetatoxydans. Lineage (GTDB taxonomy): Bacteria > Bacillota > Thermosediminibacteria > Thermosediminibacterales > Tepidanaerobacteraceae > Tepidanaerobacter > Tepidanaerobacter acetatoxydans_A. The sequence continues at coordinate 14,243 of JALHJR010000036.1, read as the reverse complement.
CTAATGAAAAAAAGCGGTATTAAAATCAACTTTAAATTGGAAGAAGAAACCGTATCGTATTTAATAAAACAAAAACTAAAAGATTTTTTAGCTCATTATGGTGAATTCGGAATATATTTGGCGGCAGGTTTTAGCACCGCAGCCACCTTCGGCATATTATTCCTTAAATTGGCAACTGAAGTTTTTGAAAAAGAAATGGAATGGTTTGATAAAGGCATAATGCACTTTATAGATAGCATAAATTCAGGCTTATTAGCAAATATTGCATATATCCTTGATATGATGCAGCAGCCTGTAATTTTTATGATTGCGATAATTTTATGCTTGATTTACATTAAAGCTCTTTACAAGAAAAATATTTACCCGGCTATGACTTTGGTTACATTTTTGGGCAGCTTTCTTCTGCAATACGGTTTCAAATCATTTTATAAAAGGCCGAGGTTACTAGCAGAAGTAAATGCAAAGGACTTCTTGTCTTATAGCTTTCCCAGCGGCTTTATCGTGTTATTTACCGCACTGCTTGGGTATATGGCGTTTTTACTTTTAAGAAAAAAGGATAGGACTAAAAGAATTATCATTATAAGTATTTGGATTTGCCTTATGTCTTTAGTAAGTATTAGTAGGATTTACGCCGGTATAAGCTATCCAAGTGACGTATTGGCGGGATTTTTGCTGGGCGGACTGTGGCTTGCCGTATGTATCGTAGCTACCAAAGCTCTGGAATATTACGAGTAAAGGTATTAGCCTTAGCCGTAGGCTTAAGACCTCAGGCGTATTTTTGCCTATCATAACATTAATCAATAGTTACAATCAATATGTTTTTTAACGGAAATTAAACCGATTTCCATGTTGACAAAGATGTAGTATGAAGATAAAATAAGATGAATATATACCATATATATTCATAAGTTCATAATATAGGGGTGAAGTAATGGCGAGGGGGTTTACCGACAGGGAGAAGGAGATTATTAGAAGTGAGCTAATCAATGCCGGGCGAGAGCTTTTTGGTACATATGGGCTTAAAAAGACGAGTATAGAAGACCTGACGAAAGCAGTGGGTATTGCTCAAGGTTCATTTTATACCTTTTTTGATTCTAAAGAGGATCTCTACTTAGAAGTTATGGATAGCGAAGGAGAGGCTATTAAGGAGAAGTTTTTAAAGCAGGAGAAGAGTTTTGGGCGTTTGACCAGGAAGAATTTTAAAGCCTTTTTTAAAAAAGTTTTAAATGTCGTAAATACGAACCCGATAATTAAGCAAATGTTTTTGGAGGAGGAAGTAGATCTTTTGGTAAGAAAAATTCCTCCGGAAAAAATGAAAGAGTATAACAAGCGTTTTGCGCGTGACTTTTTGCCGCTGATTGAAAAATGGCAGCGGGATGGAGCCGTTATTAACAACTATAGGCCTGAAGTGATTGTAGCAGTACTGCAATCCATGTATTATCCCATACTACATAAAAAGGATTTTGAGGATGGCATTTTTGAAGAAATGATAGAGCTTTTAGCGGATATCGTTGCAAAAGGCCTTGTTGTTGAAGCATGAATTCAAAAACGTCCGGGGCATAGTGAAACTATACCTTTAATAATACTGACCGGTCGGTACAATTAGCATAGCAAGAAAAAAGGAGTGTATCATGAAGATGAAAAATAATGGATTACCATATGTAATAATTTTTGCTTTAATATTTTGTCTAATACTTTCCGGCTGTGGTTCAAAAACGGCTACAACTGAAGTAGAACAGGAAAAGGTCGTGCCGGTAAAGGTTGAACTTTCAAAAATGGAGGATTTACCGGAATATCAATCTTTTCCAGGGAAAATAACTGCCGTTGATGAAGTCAGTCTTTCCCCTAAAATGGGTGGTAAGGTGGAGCAGATTCTTGTAAAAGAGGGTGAAACAGTAAAAGCCGGACAGGTCATAATAAGGCTTGAACAAAAAGATGTGGCATCACAGGTAACCCAAGCCCAAGCAGCTTATGAGGCTGCGCTAGCACAACTTAGTAGCTTGGAAAATGGCCAGCTGCCGCAGCAGATTGCCCAGTTGGAATCAGCAGTAAATCAAGCCGAAGCGAATTTCAATAATGCTAAGGAAAACTATGAGCGGATGAAAGTGCTTTTTGAGCAGGAAGCCATCACAAAACAGCAATTTGAAGGTGTAGAGCTTCAATATAGTATAGCGAAGGAGCAGTATGAATCGGCAAAAACACAGCTTGACTTGACTACAGAAAAAACCGCTCCGGAAAGTTTATCTATGGCAAAGGCCCAGGTAAAGCAGGCAGAAGCTGCACTTACTGCGGCAAATACGGCTTTGGATAACTGCCTTATAACATCACCCATTGATGGTGTGGTGGGAGCTATCAGTGCTACGGTAGGTCAGCTGGTAAGTGCCGGTTATCCTGTAGCAACTGTTGGGAATTTGAATAGTGTTGAGATACAAATTAACGTTACTGAAGATCGTGTAAGTGGTTTGAAAGTTGGGCAGGAAGCACAAGTTACGGTAGATGCTGCAAGCGATTCTGTTTTAAAGGGAAAAGTTATCAGCGTAAGTCCGTTTAAAGATTCAAGGACACAGGTATATCCGGTAAAAGTATTGGTACAAAATGAAAAAAATCTTCTAAAATCCGGGATGTTTGCAAGAGTTAAGCTGATGGTAGCCTTACATTCTGAAGTTGTGACAGTACCGGAAGACGCTGTTGTATCATATGATGGGACTTCAGTAGTGTATACTGTGGAAGATGGAAAAGCTAAAGCTAATGAAATTGAAACCGGACCGGCATCTATGGGAAAAATAGTTGTGACAAAAGGATTAGCATCCGGCAAAGAAATAATAGTGGAAGGCCAAGATTTTGTAACAGATGGTATTAAAGTTAAGGTAGAGGGCCGGGGTGATGCAAAATGAACCTAGCCAAATTTTCCATAAAAAGACCTATAACCATGCTGATGATTATAGCAATTGTTTTGGTTTTAGGTATTATATCCTTTTCAAGGCTTGGAATAGATTTGCTCCCAGACTTTTCATTACCTGTGGGTGTGGTTATAACTCAATACAGCGGAGCATCTTCTCAAGAAGTTGAAAGCATGATAACAAAGCCCGTTGAACAGACACTTGCTACCTTGAGTAATGTTAAAAATATTATTTCGAACAGCAGTGAAGGCAGTTCAATGGTTATGGTGGAATTTAACTGGGGAACTGATATGGACATAGCTGCTCAAGATATGCGTGAAAAGGTTGATTTAATAAAAGGCTTTTTGCCGTCGGGATCTCAGGCTCCTATGGTTGTTAAATTTGATCCGACAATGATGCCGATGATGCAAATTGCTCTTTACGGCGGTGATAATATTGTCCAGTTAAAAAATATAGCTGAAGATACTATTTCAGACAGGCTTTTACGCATTGAAGGGGTAGCTTCTGTTGATATATTAGGTGGTCTTGAAAGACAAATAACCATAGAAGTAGACCCTGATCGCTTAGCATCATACGGTCTGAGCATGAGTCAGATAGCAAGTAAGCTGCAGACAGAAAATATCAATCTTCCCGGTGGTAATGTAAATCAAGGGAAAAAGAGATATACACTAAGAACCGAAGCAGAGTTTAAAGATGTGGAGGAAATTGAAAATTTACCTATTCCACTGCCGCAAGGTGGCAGTGTTTTACTAAAGAACATCGCTAAAGTAGAAGATACTCATAAAGATATATCAACAATAACCCGCTATAACGATAAACCTTGTATATCATTAAGCGTACAAAAACAGAGTGGTTATAATACCGTTCAAGTAGCTAAAAAAGTAAAGGCTGAAATGGCAAAACTTCAATCGGAGATTCCTATAGATATAGGATATGATGCGATTTTGGATCAGTCGGATTATATAGAAATGTCTATCGATAACGTGAAAAACAATGCGGTAATGGGGGGTATTATTGCGGTAATTGTAATATACCTATTTCTTCAACATTTACGCAGCACACTGATTATCGGCATTTCTATACCTGTGTCAATCATAGCAACGTTTATATTGATTTATTTTAATAATTTTACCTTGAACATGCTGAGCCTTGGAGGATTGGCGTTAGGTGTCGGTATGCTGGTAGACAATTCCATAGTGGTTTTAGATAATATTTTTTCACATCGTCAAGCAGGAGAGGAACCGGTGACCGCAGCTATATCCGGAACAAATGAGGTAGCACTGGCGATAACCGCATCGACCCTTACAACCGTAGCAGTGTTCTTGCCGATTGTATTTGTTCAGGGGATAACAGCTCAACTGTTTAACGAATTGGCACTTACAGTTACTTTTTCCCTTTTGTCTTCGCTCTTGGTAGCCTTGACCGTGGTTCCTCTTTTATCTTCTAAATTAATGGTACAAATAACGGATAGCGGGTTATCAAAAGAAGGCAGCGGAAAGAAAAAAACATTTTTAGTTTCACTACTTAACAGCTTCAAAACCCTTTATGAAAAAATAGAAGTAAAATATTCCGGTTTTCTTAAATGGGCATTATGCCACAGGAAAATTATCGTTGTTTCATCAGTGGCACTGTTTATCATAAGCATAGCTTTGGTTCCCCTGGTAGGGATGGAATTTTTTCCGCGTTCTGATGCAGGTTCTATAAGCATTTCAATTAAGCTGCCTTACGGTACTAACTTAGAACAAACTGACAAATTTGTTACTAATGTAATAGAAAAACTCGAACAAATTCCGGAAATAGATGGGATACTTGAAACTACCGGTTCCACCATGGCAATGTCTATTGGAGGTGCTTTTTCTGAAAGCAGTGAGGCCGGTATTTCAATTAAACTTGTTCCACTGTCGGAGCGTAATCGCACTTCAGAGGAAATAGCGGAAAATATAAGAAATCTGACAGCAGATATGGCCGGTGCCGAAATTAACGTGCAAGCATTAAGCGGCATGGGCTTTTCAGGTGGGGGCTTATTAACACCCATTTCTATAAAAGTAAAGGGTGATGATTTAGAGCAGCTGGCTGAAGTTTCGAAGCAAGTTGCAGATATTGTCAAGACAATACCTGGTACCAGAGAAGTCGAAAGCAGCTTAGAAGACGGAAAACCTGAACTTGTCATTAAAATCGATCGAGATAAGGCTACTATGTATGGCTTATCAAGTGCACAAATAGCACAGATAGTAAATTCCACCATATCAGGCAGTACCGCCACAAAATACAAGGTCGGCGGCGATGAAATAGATGTAGTGATAAAAGCCGATGAAGGATTGATTGACGACATATATAAGATAAAAAATCTTCTTATTCCCAGTGCTTCAGGTGCCCTTATAACATTAGGAGATGTAGCGGAAGTAAGTAAAGGCATAGGCCCTGTAACTATAGCCCGTGAAAATCAGACGCGTGAGGTAACGATAACCGGTGATGTTTTAGGTAGAGATACGGGTACGGTAAACCGCGAGATACGGCAGAAGTTAAATGAACTTCATTTACCGGAAGGCTACAGCACAGAAATGGGCGGTGAACAACAGCAAATGGCAGAGTCCTTTAGTGATTTAGCACTGGTATTCTTGCTTGCTGTCGTATTAGTATATATGGTTATGGCTTCCCAGTTTGAGTCTTTAAAACAGCCATTTATTGTAATGTTTACCGTGCCGCTGGCTATTATCGGTGTTATCTTCGCCTTATTATTAACTAGGCGTACCATAAATATGACATCACTTATGGGAGTAATTATTCTGGCAGGCATAGTGGTCAACAATGCAATAGTCTTGATAGACTTTATAAACCAGTTTAGAGAAAGAGGAATTCCAAGAAATGAAGCCATCATTAAGGCGGGGCCGTCAAGACTCAGACCAATACTCATGACCACATTAACTACTATTCTCGGTTTAGTTCCGCTTGCACTGGGATTAGGTGAAGGAGCAGAACTTGCAGCTCCTATGGCCACGAGTGTAATCGGTGGATTGACTATTTCCACAATCCTAACTTTGGTAGTTATACCTGTAGTTTATACGATTTTTGAAGATTGGGGAGATATCGTAGCACGGTATAGAAAAAATTGGAGAAACAAAAGAAAATCGGCTCAGGCTTAAAATATGACAATTCGGGGGAAATTTTTAAGATGTTGACCCCGAATTGTAAGTCAATATCTGTGTATTTTCGTGGCAAATTACAGAAAAGAACCCAGCTGCATAATAATTATGTCTTATAAGTTGGTTAAATTGGCATGGAGTATTGCTGGTAATAAGTGGCGCAGGTTTGGAGCTTTACTTATGCACATAAATTTGAGAATCAAAAGGAGGACTTGTAATGCCAAAAGTTTGTTTGAGCAAGAGTGTAATTTTGCTGCTCATATTAATATTAATAACCTCAAGCTTTGCTTTTGCACAAGAAAACAATGAAAGCGAAGATGGGATTTTAAAATTATCGCTGGAAGATGCTGTAAAAATCGCCGAAGAAAACAACCAGCAGGTAAAACTGTCAAAATTGGGTTTGGAAAAGGCCGAATTGGCAAGGAAGCAGTATAGGTATCAGGATAAGAAGACTGGAAAATTAGAAGATGAGATAAAAAAGGCTATTGAACAATGGAATCAACTATCTGAGGAAAAACAAAAAGAACTAGAGGAAAAAGGATTAAAGCCAGTTAATCCCGGTATATCATCAAGTTTTGAATACACCTATACTATGGACCTATTAGAAAAACAGACTGAAGTAGGAGTGAAGTTATCCGAAGTGGGTATAGATGTCACCGTCAAAGGCATTAACTTTGGCATAGAAGCTGCCTACTACGGAGCTCTTTTGGCTGAAGAAAATACGGATATAGCCCAAGCGGCAGTAAGTAGATATCAGGACATGCTGGGGATTGCCGAGGCAAAATTTAAAGCTGGTGCAATAACAAAAAACGAAGTTTTAGATGCTCAGGTGCAGCTATCCAAGGCTGAGGCAGATTTATTAAAAGCTGAGTCTGAAGAGGAAAAAGCTTATATGAATCTAAAAAGACTCATTGGATTGCCTTTAGACCGTGCGATTGAGCTTACAGATTCTTTTAAAGATAAGCCCGATGATTTTGATAAAACCTTAGATGAACTGCTTGAAGCAGCCGAAAAAAATCGAATTGACATTATGAGTGCTGAAGGTTCTTTTGAGATAGCCAAACTTGATTTTGAACTTAGCAGCAAAGCTTATCCGTCAAATACTTTCATTTATAAAGAAAAAGAATATGCCATGGAGGAAGCTGGTCTTAAGCTGCAAGACACAAAAAGTGCTGCTGAGGCCCAAATCAGGGGAATATGGCTTGACTTCGAGGATGCAAAGACAAATATTCCGGTTATGGATAAGGCATTAGAGATGGCTGAGGAAAGCCTGCGACTTGCAAAACTCAGCTATGAAGCAGGGCTTATCCGAAGCGTTGATGTAGCTGCGGCAGAAGAAGGCTTAAAGCAGGTCCAATTACAGAGATTAAGTGCCATATATAACTACAACCTTGCACGGCTAAAATTGGAAAATGCTATATACTTTAATGTTTCCGGTGATTTAACTTCCTAGCTCTGAGAAAAACGAGATGTAGGGTTGCTGTTGATAAAACTATTTAGAAAACTTGTTTTGCTTATAAAACTTGCCAGCTAAAACAAGTTTTCTATTTATATTTGCCCCAAAAGTATAATTTTTATGGCAAACATATTAATTATTGTTATCAGACTTTATATATCTTTTCTTTCCTTTTTCTATCAAATATTTTTTTAATTTATCTGCAGATGTGTTTATAATTAATTCTTCAGGCATCTGCACATCTTCTAACAATTTTATTGCTCTATCAAATCTTCCCACTTCAAATGAAAAATGACTGTCACTGCCAACTATAATTGGAACCTTGTGTTTCTTGCATAATCTTGCTATTTCATAACAATTATCCTTACTACCAGCTCTACTTTTGCTGTGAAATGAACCGTTGTTTATTTCAATTAAAGTATTTGTTTCCTTAGCTTTTAAAACTACTGTTTCCTTATCTATTGGAAAGGTAGGATTGCCGGGGTGAGCAATAATATCAACATACTTATTTTCCATTGCATTAATTAGAGCTAGTGTATTTCCTTTGACATTCCAAGGGTTAACACATGCGTCATGTAATCCGGCAATGATTACATCCAATCTTTTCAGCCTTCGCTCAGGCACATCTAGATTTCCGTTTTGATCTAAAATATTTGCCTCTACGCCTCTCAATACCTCTACTTCATAGATAAAATCTGGTAATATAGATAAATTTCCGATAAAAGATGAACTGAAGGCACCCGGCATTGCCGGACCATGATCTGTAATGCCTATCATCTTCATACCTTTTCTGCTTGCTTCCGCAGCTATTTCTTGAACGGTGCTGTAGGCATGTCCGCTGACTATCGTATGGTTATGAACATCTATCACTAAATCCATACCCTGACTCCTTTCTATAGTTTTAAATAGAATTTTTTATCATTATTTACTTTTATGATAAAAAATTTATTATTAGTTATAATTTAATTGTTTTTATATATCTTAAGTTATTTATGACTAGATTGCAAGTCTTAACGATTATATTAATCTATCTGGCTTTATAAAAAACGTATTTAAGAAGCAAAAAAACAATATGTGGTTCGAGTGAAAAAATCTTTATTTTTTAACCTAATTATCAATATATGGTAGGAATTGCCATTAAACATAAACTAAATCTAAAATAATGTTGTGAAAAAATCTTATAAAATTTTAAAATAAAAAAGAAGGATTTTTAAAAAATTTATAGAATACAATAAAAAAGAAACTAAAAAAAAGCAATAAAACAAATAAGTAAATATATGGACAAACAGATAGACATTTGAAATTAGACATCAAGTATTTTCTGTAATTTTAAAATCTAGCAATGAGCAATGGACTGATATCAACATGATAGAAAATCACAAATAGATACGTACTGAATACACAAATTCAAAACTGAAAACTCACAAGTGAAAGGAAGTGAGATAAAGAAAAAACTTATAAAATAAGCAATTCTTAAAGAGGTCAATAAGGGAGGGGTAGTTGATTGGCTCTAGGTATTTACTAGCTATCGTAATCATATGTAACATGTTACATATGAAATAAAATTAAAGGAGAAAAGAAAAATGAAAAAATTAGCAATGTTTTTAGTTTTGCTTCTAACCTTTTCCATGCTTACTGGCTGTGGAGGTACAAGCACAACACCATCTAACAATGAAAAAAACGAAAATGAAGCTAAAAAATATGTTATTGCAAATGTGCCCAAAATGGTTGGTATTGCTTGGTGGGACAGAATGGAAGTTGGGAACAAGCAGTTTGCAAAGGAAACTGGGCATGAGGTATTCCAAGTTGGAGCCTCCAAAGCTGATGCTGCCGAACAGGTTAAGGTAATCGAAGACGTTATAGCACAGGGCGTAGACGCAATAAATGTCATTCCCGTTTCTCCAGAAGCATTAGAGCCTGTACTTAAAAAGGCTATGGATAATGGGGTAGTTGTTATTAGTCACGAAGCCCCAAATCAAGAAAATGTAAACTATGATATTGAAGCTTTTAGAAATAAGGAGTATGGTGCACATATTATGGAAAATCTAGCTACTGAGATGGGCGGCAAAGGTGGCTATTGTATTATGGTGGGTGCTTTGACGATGGCTTCTCATCAGGAGTGGGCAGCTGGTGCTATTGAGTATCAAAAAGCCAAGTATCCTGACATGTATCAGGTGTGTGACATGGTTGAATCAATGGCTCAAGGCGGAAGCCAAGAAGGTTCTTATAAAGTAGCTAAGGAAGTTATCGCTTCATATCCGGAAATCAAAGGTTTTATCGGGATGGACATGACTAATGCACCCGGAATAGCTATGGCTATTGAAGAAGCTGGCAAAGCTGGTGAAATTGCTTTGACAGGAACAAGCCTAGTATCTGTTGTTCGTGATTATCTTGAGAACGGTACAATTAATAAAATATCTTTCTGGGATCCAGCTATTGCCGGTAGAGCTATGTGTTCTCTTGCAGTAAAAGTTATTGAAGGTGAAGAGATTAAAAATGGTATAGATCTTGGAGTTCCAGGTTTTGAAGAATGCACACTTGAAGGTAATCTATTAGTTGGATCAGCCTGGGTAGACGTAACAAAAGAAAATATGGCAGATTATGACTTCTAGAAGTAATTAACAACACATCACATAAAAGCTCTAAATGGATAGTTAAATTTAAATACGGTGGCCGAGTTTTGCAATAGGCCAATTATTCGGCTACCGTTGCTTTTTTTTAGTGACAATAAGATTTGTTATAAAAAAACTATCAACCTTGTCAATCTTCGTTATATTATTCTGGCATAGACAATACTCACCAATATGATGAAGAAATTTTGAGCAAGTAAGCTAGAAGTGCTGTTGCTTAAACCATATAAAAGGGCTGGAGTGGTAAAACATGGCAGATATTGTGAATATAAAAAACATGTATAAATCTTTTTTTGGTGTATTAGCATTGGATGGCATGAATTTTTCAATTGGTGAAGGAGAAATTCGCTGTCTAATTGGTGAGAATGGTTGTGGTAAATCCACACTTATAAAAATAATATCAGGTTTTTATACATTTGACAAAGGTAGCTTATACATCAACGGTAAAGAGTATAAAAAAATTACTCCCATTGAATCCATGAACGAAGGCATTCAAGTTATATATCAAGATTTTTCACTTTTCCCCAATATGACAATAGCTGAAAATATCATGATGTACAGCTCTATAAGGAGTAAAGGTCAGTTTGTTAATTGGAAGAATATAAAAAACCGGGCACAAGAAACATTAGACAGAATTAAATTTGATATAGATATCGATAAGTATGTTTATGAATTAAACGTTGCTGAAAAACAAATGGTAGCTATTTGTCGAGCAATAGCTCAGGATGCAAAGCTTATTATTATGGACGAGCCTACAACAGCACTTACTGCAAAAGAGGTCGAAAATCTTTTCAAGGTAGTAAGCGAGCTGAAATCGCGTGGAGTATCAGTGCTTTTTGTAAGTCACAAACTGGATGAAGTTTTACAGATATCAGATAGTTTTACCGTAATGCGCAACGGTAAAAATGTGTATGAATGTAAAGATAAAAAACTATCTAAAGAGGATTTAATTTTTTACATGACAGGAAAGAAAATAAGCGAAGAAAGGTTTAACTTTGTTAAGACTGAAGAGAAACCTTTGATGCAAGTAAAAAATTATACCTTACAAGATAAGTTTTATGACATAGATTTTTCGCTTTACAGAGGAGAAATACTTGCCATAACTGGTCTTTTAGGTTGTGGCAGAAACGAATTAGCAAAGTCATTGTTTGGCATTATACCTGCAACAAACGGCAATATAGTTATTAATAGTGAGAATATAGGCATTATACGAAATGTACAACATGCTCTTAAATATAATATTGGTTATGTTCCGGAAGACCGTATTACAGAAGGTTTGCACATGGAACAAACAATTGCTGACAATGCTATTTCGGTAATAATAGGTTCTTTAGTAGGCAAGAATGGATTATTGGATAACAAAAAGGTTCGAAAAAAGAAGCAGGAAACACTTTCCTTAATCCCTATTGCAGGAATGAGACCACTAAACCCAGCAAAATCACTTTCAGGAGGAAATCAGCAGAAACTTGTTTTATCAAAATGGCTAGCTGCAAATCCACAAATATTGGTACTGAATTCACCTACGGTAGGAGTAGATGTAGGAGCTAAAAATGAAATTCATAACATTATCAAGGGATTGGCAAAGCAAGGCATTGGAATAATAGTAATTTCAGATGACATACCAGAAATAATGACACTTTGCAATCGTGTCTTTATTATGAAAGACGGGTATATAGTCGATGAGCGTAATATCGCAGAAACAACAATGGAAGAACTTGAAGCACAAATTGCTTTAGAAGATAGCAAAGCGGAGGAAACGGCATGAAAAGGTTATTAAAGAATAATGAGTTCACAGTTGCTATAATTATTGCCATAACGTGGCTTATATTCGGTATTGTTAATCCGGACATAATTTCATTAGCAAACGTTTACTCGATTACAAGAGCTTCGATAATATCAGCAACTTTTGCACTGGCATGTATGCTGGTTATAATTTCCGGTGGAATTGATATGTCATTTTTTGCTGTTGGTTGTGTTGCCATGTATGTTACTGTAAAACATTTGGTAGATAATGCCATGTTAGATACGCCATTGTTTTTTATTTTTGCTGCAGCGATGATAATAGGAATTATCTTAGAGCTGATAAACTGGTTTTTTATCGATAAGTTAAACTTACCTCCATTTATTGTAACTATAGGTTCGCAAAGCTTATATAAAGGTTTTTTACTAGCCTTTGTTGGCACAACATATATAACAACCATGCCAAAAGGCATGAGAAAGCTTGCGGTAACTTATGTGTCATCTACGACTAGTTCCAGTGGGATAGTGTACAATTTACATTTTCTAGTAATTGTAGTTGCTGCAATGTATATAATAATGCACATCGTGCTTAATTTTACAAGGTTTGGAAGAAATATATATGCAATAGGTGCTGACGTTACAGCTGCACAACGGGCTGGAATAAACATCTCCAGAACAAGGTTTTTAGTGTTTCTTATTGCAGGAGCTATAGCTGGAGTAGGCGGTGTGTTTCAAGGGACATTGAATCGAGCTGCAGTACCTGCAGATCTTGTTGGCCAAGAGTTATTAGTTATAGCTGCAGTTGTTTTGGGCGGTGGTGGGGGAAAACAGGCCAGAGGATCTGTCCTCGGTACGGCTTTAGGCGTTATTTTACTCTCACTTATTTCTAACAACTTAATACTCATGAAGGTGCCATCATATTGGCAACAGGCAGTTACAGGGATCATTATACTTATCGGTCTAATAATTCAGTCTACAGAAGCGATAAGCAAATTGTGAAGTAAGGAGGAAGAAAAACGATGGAAAAACCGTCTGAAGTAAAAAAATTAAATTTTTTGTCTTTACTCACTAAAGACCAAGACTTATTAAGACTCACGACAATTACTGTAGCTGTTTTTGTTGCTATGTCATTAATGAGACCAAAATTGTTTTTAACAGTAAATAATTTTACTTCTATGGGATATCAAATAGCTGAACTAGGATTTTTTTCGTTGGCAATGATGATGGTTATGATAACAGGTGGTCGCGATCTATCTATAGTAGGAATTTCCAATCTTTCAGGTATAATTGCTGCATCAGTTTTACATAATGCATATCTTAAGGAATTGTCTGGTATAAATCTGTGGTTAAGCATAGCCGCTGCATTTCTTATAGCTATTGCTGTGGGTACAGCCTGTGGATTTTTTAATGGCCTTATAGTATCAAGTCTAGGTGTTCCACCGATGCTTGTAACTCTTGGCACATTAAATTTATTTACAGGCATTGGCATTATCTTAACCAGAGGAGAAGCTATATCTAAGTTTCCGGCAGAGTTCCTGTATTTTGGTAATCATACATTTTTGTCAGTTCCAATTCCTTTATGGTTGCTTATTGGTGCATTGATTCTTACAGGAGTAATTTTAAACAAAACCAGGTATGGATTTGAGCTCAAGTTTATAGGTTCTAATTATATTGCTAGTCTATTTGCAGGGATGAGAAATAAAAAGGTTTTAATGAGAACATATATTTACAGTGGTATTCTAAGTGCGATAATCGGTATGGAAGTTTTATCACGCACAGATTCAGCAAAGGCTGACTTTGGCACAAACTATACTTTTCAAGCAATTTTGTGTGCAGTTTTAGGGGCAACTAATCCTAATGGGGGTTATGCAAAGGTTTCTTGTATGGCACTATCCTTGGTTACATTACAATTTCTATCAAGTGGTTTTAGCATGTTAAGATTGGGTGGATATTTTAAGGAATTTGCATGGGGTGTAATGTTGTTACTTGCATTGACATCGAATTATATCATGGAAAAAAGAAAGCTCAAGAAGAGTCTTTCAATTTACAGTAACAAAATACAAAAGAAATCTTTAAAATCCTAAATTTTACAGGAGTTGATTTTATTGCTGAGTATAATAGAGAAATATCTTGAGGATCTTGCGATGATTCCTGCCCTTGCAGGGCACGAACAAAAACTTGCAGCTTATATGAAAAGAGAATTTGAATCACTTGGCTATGCAGCTAAAATCGATGTTTTTGGCAATTGTATAGCAAAGCTTGAAGGCACAGACCCCGAAGCACCTGTAATAATGGTATTTGCACATATGGACAGCTTAGGTTTTATGGTTCGATATATTGAAGATGATGGCTTTATAAGGATAGAACGTCTAGG
>JALHJR010000088.1:0-3518 GCA_022840405.1 Tepidanaerobacter acetatoxydans | reverse complement strand
TTGGGGTTTGCTTGTTCATAGCTGTTTTGAGAAAATATTTATTTTTCATGACTTCTTAACCCTTGGGTAATGGGTATGTTAATTTCATGCTTCAGCTCTACACTTTACTACAAGTTATTTTATTAACTATGAAAAATTTTGTTATATTATGGTATAATTTCCATAAGATAAATTCTTTGATATCATGGGTTAATAAGAAAATTTAGAAGGAGGTATGTAATGTGAAATTTAAAAGTATTCGGACGAGAACCCTGATTTACATCCTGCCTTTAACTATCGGCATTATGGTAGCTCTATCAGCATTTAGTTTTTTCTTTTTTAGAAATACTATTGATGAAGAAGTAAACAGGGGGTTAGATTATCAAATACAGGAAGTTAAAGAAACAATCGATAAGCTGCTGATCCAGCACGGTAAAATACCCGAAATGCTGGCTCGCTTTGCCGAAGCAACGGGAACTAGGCTTACAAAGGAGGAATACATAGAAGTATTAAAGAAGGCGGTTATTACAAATGCAGATACTTTTGGAGCAGGAATTTGGTTTGAACCTTACTGCTATGATAATAAAATCAAATATTTTGGGCCATATGTCTATAAAGAAGGAAGTGATATAAAAGTCACTCTTGAATATGAAGAAGAATCATATAATTATCCAAGCTGGCCTTGGTATCAAATGGCAGTAAATACAAAAAACAGTATTGAATGGTCCGAACCTTTCTATGATGAAACTACAAATGTAACTATGATAACTGTAAGTGCTCCATTTTATGATGAAAATGGCAAACTGCTTGGTCTTACCACAGGCGACATTGATTTAACCCACTTTCAAGAGATGATATCTGATATCAAAGTAGGAAATAAAGGATATGCTTTTTTACTTAGCAAAGACGGTGATTACCTTGCATCTCCCAACAAAGATGTGATTATGAAAGAAAAAATAACAGAAAGCAAAAATGAGTCTTTGTCAGAGCTAGGATCACAAATTTTAAGCGGTACATCGGGTATAGGATACTACACGGAAAACGGGGAAAAGATGAGGGTCGGGTACAATATTATTCCGAGTACCGGATGGTTTGTCTGCACTGTTATACCTGAAAGCGAGCTTTTTGCACCTGTTCAAAGGCTACTTTCGACCTTACTTCTTGTTATGCTCCTTTCCATTCTGGCAGTTGTATTTGCTGTATTTCGCTATAGTAATTATATCAGCAAGAACATCTTAAAGGTTAATGAATTCTCTAAAACCATCGCTCTCGGTGATTTATCCGCGACACTTTCTTTAAAGAGCGAGGATGAACTGGGGCAAATGACGGAAAATCTAACTTCTATGGTTAAATCTGTAAGAAAGGTAATTATAAAAATTGTGCATAGCATTGAGCAACTGCTTGAAACCGGAAAATTGCTCAGCACAAGCACAGAAGAAACTATGAAAGCAAGCGAACAGGTTGCAGTTACTATGCAAAACCTTGCCGCCGATAAACAAAAGGAGCAAGAAATTATTGACACTACATCTACCGGAGCGGAAGAAATAGCAAAAGGCGTAGAGCAAATTGCTCAGACTATTCAAAGCGTGACGCAATCCGCTGTCAGCAGTGTACAGCAAGCAGGTAAAGGTGATGAGGTAGTAAATTCGGCGGTAAGTCAAATGCAGCAAATCGACAGCAATACAAAGACAATCGAGGAAAGAATAACTCAGCTTGAGAAAAAATCCGATCAAATCGGAGACATAGTTTCACTGATTACTTCAATTGCCGATCAAACCAATTTACTCGCATTAAATGCAGCTATTGAAGCAGCTCACGCCGGCGATCAAGGCAAAGGCTTTGCTGTGGTAGCTGAAGAAGTAAGAAAGCTTGCGGAAGAATCAAGACAGGCCGCAAAGGGTATAGAAGAAATTATCGATGCAATCAAGACAGATGTAAAAACAGCAAGTTCAGCAGCAAAAGAAGGAACTCGATCGGCAAAAGAAGGCAGTGTACTTGTGAGCAATGCCGGCGAAGCTTTCCATATGATCTTGCAAGATGTCACGTCTATATCGAATCAGCTTCAAGATGTGGTGGCTGTAGTTGAGGAGATATCTGCTGAAACTCAAACAATGGCAAGTTCTATGCAGCAGGTAACTTCAATTTCACAAAACTTCCTTAACAATATTGAAAGTGCAGCAGCTGCAAGCGAAGAACAGACTGCACTTAATCGAGAAGTATCTGAAGTCGCAGTTAAGCTTTCTAATATGGCAGAGGAATTAAGAAACTTAATAAGCAGATTTAAACTATAATTTAAATTATAATTAATGAAATATTAAGCCGGACCAAAGAGTTTAGCCTCCCAGGTCCGGCTTAAAATGCCTTAAATATTGTTTATTTGCGGGATTATAAGAATATGGATTGGTTAAGACAAGCCTTCCGCATCTTATGGTAATTTGATTTTCTTTATGTAAGATGTAACTTAGATGGTAATCGAACTTACTGGTCTTTTAGTAAAGGTTATGCCTTTGCTTTTAGCCAGCAAGCATATACTCGCTGCAAACCTAAAACTTAAGAGCGTTACCATCTTTAAAAGCATTGCCAACTTTTTCACCTAATACTAAATAATCATTGTGAATCGGATCAAGGGAAATGGGCTTTAGTTTAGCTAGGTCAATCAAACCGTCTTCGCCAAGTATGCTTTCATCAGCACTGATATTGACAATCTCCCCGATAATATTTCCGTCTTCATTTACTTTTAGAAGGCGGCACTCTAATGTCATTGGTAATTCGCAGATAATGGGTGCATCTACAAAGCTGCTTTTTTCGGTTGTAAATCCGGCTTTTTTTAATTTGTCCGGGGTATCATTTCCGGAAACAAGTCCTACATAATCGCAGGCCGTCACATGAGCAGCATCGCCAAAACTGACTGTAAAGGCCTTTTTGGTCTTGATATTTTTTGTGGTTTTATGATCTTCGCTAAGAGAGAGTATCACACGATTAGTGTCGTAAATACCTCCCCATGCCGCATTCATGGCATTGGAATTGCCATTTTCATCATAGCTGCCCACAATCAAAACGGGCAGAGGGTAAAACCAGGTTTTTGCTCCAAAATTTTTTCTCATACTTTTTCACTCCTCTTTAAATCAAGTAGTATTTTACAATACTCCTGATTAAATTTTTATTATTTTTAAAAGAGATATCCTAATGCTTAAATAAAGCTACAGGATAATTAGCAAAGGATGTGATTCTTATCACTCCTGCAAAACCTAACGATTATTGCCCAGAAAGCGGTTTCCTTTCGACAAAAGCAAAGGCAGACATCCAAAGCAAGACAGCTTTATTGTTCATTCGTTCTGTCTTCACTTTTTTCTTACAAGTTTATTATACTCCTTATCTGATACAAATTCACATCATTTAGTGGTAGCAGGTTGTCATAAGATGTTGCCTGCATCGATGACGCAGAACTATTCCATAGAAACCTCTTTCTTTCATAATAATTATAGTTTTTGTGATGTTAACTCTTTATTGATATATATTCTATGAAAACAGGAGCTTTC
>JALHJR010000087.1:0-3532 GCA_022840405.1 Tepidanaerobacter acetatoxydans | reverse complement strand
CCATCGCGCTGTTTCTCCATAGAATCTGCGATATCCCCGATTCTCGACCAATTAATGTTATGATTTGCGGGCACGCGTGGGTAATATCAAAACAGCGTATTAATACCAAACCAACCAATCCGCACAAGCGAGAGCCAGCATGCTACTGCAAAGCACACTCATCGTCATCCAACAAATCCTCATTGTATTCATCCTGATTGGCGTCGGTTTCCTCGCTGCGAAATTCGGCATCCTGGGCGAAGAGGGCGCCCGGCAGATTACCGATTTTCTCCTCATCATCGTCATCCCCTGCGTCATTATCATGGCGTTTCAGACCTCATTTGAACCTTCCCTGCTCAAAAACATCCTGATCGCCGCGCTTATCTCCGCTCTGACCCACGCCGTCGGCATCCTGATTTCCCAGCTGATGTTCCGGAAGGATCCATCAGCGCAAAAAAACATCTTCATTTATTCAATCGTTTTTTACAACACCGGCTTCTTTTCTCTTCCCCTGCTGCGGGCGCTGCTGGGCGAAATTGGCGTGCTCTACGGCTCGGTCATCGTCGCGGTTTTCAACCTTTTCGCGTGGACTTACGGAATCCGCCTGATGAACGGAGAAAACGGCGCCCCAAAATGGAAGACCCTGCTCAACCCTGGGATTGTTTCGCTCCTCCTCGCGCTCATCCTGGTGCTCCTGAAAATCCGGCTGCCAGAGCTCGTCCTGACCACGTTGAAGTACCTGACGAATTTGCATACGCCTCTGGCGATGATTGTCATCGGCTGCCAGTTTTACCTCTTCCGGAACAGCTTTAAGCTGCGTGAGCCGGCGTTATGGAAAACAGTGTTCGCGAGGAACATCCTTGTCCCGTTGGTGATGCTCGGGCTGGTTTATTTCCTGGCGCAGGATAAGACCCTCTTCTTTACCGGCGTGATTACGGCTTCAGCGCCAACGGCTATCAACACTATCCTGTTTGCCACACGCTACAAGCAAGACGTCAACACCGCCGTGCAGACCGTCATCCTCACCACCCTGCTGATGCTGGTCACCATCCCTCTGATGATGGCGCTGGCAATGCTGTTGAAAGGCTCCCTCTAACCGCGGTCAGGTTTGGGCGGCGCGGGGTTCACGGGCATCTTCTGAACGCCAAGCGCCTCAGAACGCCCTCATCTTCAGGCTGTCGCGAAGAAATATCCGTTCCTTATCGTGATTCGTTTGCTACTGCTAATCGGGTTTATTCTGCGCTGACAGCAGGTTGTAATCGTGCGCTTTGATTGGGTCAGGCTTCGCCTTGGTCGCCCTGGCCTTGCCCACTATAGCCTCGAACGCCTTGAATGGTCCCGCAGGGACACTGCGTAATCAGGAGAGCATGCAAAATCAACCGCTCTGCTCACGCCGGTCTCCTGACCGAGCGCGGAAGCGGACCGATAGGTCTCCTGATTAGGGAGCTGAGAGGCAGATGACAGCTCTGCCGGAAGAATGAGACCGTCGGTCAGGACCACTCGCTCGATCGGCAGACCGGCAAGATCGGAGAAATAAAGTGTTTCTCCTGAGATGCTTCGCTCCAACAACTGAATTAAGAAAATCCCATATATTTGAGTTGCCCCTGCCCTTCGCTCAACCTGTGAAAGGTTAAGCAGCAGGATATTGCGTAGCGTCGGTATCTTATGATCGCGCTGACAAAAAGACCGGCGCGATCAAAGCTTTCCTACCAATTGTTTCAAAGCCTTTAATTGGTTGCCAAAGGAAACACCTTCAAAGGGAATTTGGTAGTGTCGGATCTTGGGAATCAGATACTCACGGTAGGAATCTCCAGCCAAAAAAATAAACTCATCATTACTCAAACTAGCATATTTTGACAATGCCGCAAGTACATTTGCTGCCCAAGCCCTTCTATCGATGACCGGCATGTTTTTTAGCGTTTGTTCATAGGGCGCGATCTTATCAGATAATTTAAGGAGACCATATTTCGCCGAGAGAATGAAAATGTGATTTGGTTTCAATTTTCGGGCATAAGCAAGATTGTATCTGAATAGAGGACTAATGTAGAGGTCTTCTGCTTTAGCTGGATGGTCAAGCTTACTTTTAACACAGGAAATTAATACAATTCTGTTCATCTGACATCGACCTTTCCACAATCATTAGCCAAGGGGCACGTTCTACACTCGGGAATTAAAGGGTGACACCATTTTCGACCAATAGACCAAAGCGGGCCATCAATCGCCCCGGGATATGAGGGGCTAATCTGGCGAGCAGCAATGATCGCAGATTCCGAATTGAGCGCCGGCGATATGCCTAGGCGATAAAGAACACGCATGGTATGGACATCCGGTTTAATATCCATAGACGCATGGTCGATATCGGAAAAGCTGATTTGATACTCGCTTTCAATCAGCACCAGAGTCATATTGGCAATGCCGCTTCCTACTCCATAAACTGAGAGAAGTGTTCGTTTCACATCCACTGATCGGCGATTCTTCCATATGTTCTCTGCCTTTCCTGAAAATTCCTCGACAACGACTCTGCAGATTTCCTGAAAAGTGCGAGGGGCTGCGTTCGTATATCTGGGTTTCTGAGGTAATCTATCGAACAAGGATGTGATCTGACTCAGATTCATGGGATGGAATCGCAAAGGGTCTTAATGACCAACTAATTGGGATAACCAAAAAGGAATCGTCCAGATAATCTCAGCCTTGGTACCTCTATCCAAGCAGCAAGCTGAGATGAATGCAAAACTGTTCTCGTGAATGAGTTGGACAGCTTCAGGGCATTTAGCAGGTGTAAGCTCTTCCTGCCTAAATACGTCCTTGTAACGAAGTATTGCATTTAGAAGGCGTTGGTAACGTGACATTACTCCTTTTTTAATACTACGCAGTATTTACTATTTTAAGGTCTCAGCAATAAGGTTCCAGTTATTAAAATATGGTGAGACGTCCCAATAAAAGGGCGAATTGTTGGGGACTAATAAGACAACTCGCATATTCGTATCCTTATGAATATGCCCGGATCTCCCAGGAGTATCCAACCAAAGACGATGGTATTTTGGCTCATTTTCTGCCATCACCCTATTGGGGATTATGTAATACTCAGGATTATTGGAGCTATCGCGGAGGGGGATGCCTGCAAGGATCCAAAAGAAGTTTTCACCGAAATAATGTGCCGCTTTAGAGCCAACAATACATGAGGGTTTCTCAGGGTTGTAGGTTCGTACAATTAAGTTTAATGACTTTGTTTTTTGAGGGTTGTAGACGATGATATCTGTGTTTGGGGTTTTCCGACCTTGTGGGATAGCAATAAAGCCTCTTAAAGTAAGTTCATTGACGACAGCGGACAGGCTTTTAATACGACGAGAATTTTTCTTAGAGTTCATCCCTCTCCTCCAATAATGATCCGTTGTTTGTTTAGCCAATATAATAATTATAACATTCGTTCCCTTCCACGGGTTTCACAGAGGACGTGTTTGGAAGATCAACATCATAATGTCCTAAAGCTGCAAAATTGAAATGTCCTAATTAATAATAGAAGCTATGACATGGACTATCCTGATCTTGCATG
>JALHJR010000086.1:0-3565 GCA_022840405.1 Tepidanaerobacter acetatoxydans | reverse complement strand
CATATGAACGAATATGCTGATGAAGTCTGCCGCAGCGAATATGAACGAGTTAAAAACAAGCTGCAGGATTTGGATGAAAAAGAAAAGGAAAAAATTAAGTATTCACTTGAAAGGGTTGCGGCAAAGATAGTGAACAGATATTTAATTGGACTAAAGACATTGGCCGAGGAAGAAAAGCTGGACGAATCTGTAGTCAATGTATTTGCAGGAGGCATTTTTGATGAAAAAAATTGTAAAAGTCGGCAGCCGGCAAAGCCAGTTAGCATTAGTGCAAACTGAGCTGATTATCAGCCAATTAAAA
The DNA here is from genome assembly GCA_022840405.1 of Tepidanaerobacter acetatoxydans. Lineage (GTDB taxonomy): Bacteria > Bacillota > Thermosediminibacteria > Thermosediminibacterales > Tepidanaerobacteraceae > Tepidanaerobacter > Tepidanaerobacter acetatoxydans_A. Next base: position 3,264 of record JALHJR010000086.1, on the reverse strand, counting down.
GAACACTTTCCGCAATGGGATTTTGAGCTGATAACTGTAAAAACTACAGGAGACAAGTTTTTAAATTCCAATATGTATGAATTGGGCAAGGGCGCCTTTGTTAAAGAAATAGAGGAAGCACTGCTTTGCGGCACTATTGATATGGCAGTGCACAGTTTAAAAGATGTGCCGCATGATTTGCCTGAAGGGCTTGAAATTTCGGCGATTACTCGGCGGGAAGATCCCCGAGATGTGTTTATATCGGCAGATGGCAGGAGATTTTTCGAACTGGATGCCGGGGCTAAAATAGGAACTTCCAGTATGCGGCGGATGTGTGAATTAAATAAGCTAAGGCAGGATGTCCAGTGTGTTCAGATAAGAGGAAATATTAACACCCGCATAAAAAAGATAAAAACCTGCGGACTTGACGGAATTGTGCTGGCTGCTGCAGGCGTAAAGCGTCTGGGTATGGAAAACCTCATAACCGATTATTTTTCGCCGGACGAAATAGTACCAGCGGTAGGACAGGGTGCACTAGCTGTAGAAACTCGAGCCGATGATGAAATGTCCTTGTTTGCCAGGCATATAAATGATGATGAGACCACCTGTGCAGTAAAAGCCGAAAGGGCATTTATGAAAGTCCTAGGCGGCAGCTGTAAGCAGCCTATGGGAGCATATGCCGAGATTTTTGATGACAGATTAAAGCTTATAGCTATGATAGAAAGGGATGGAGTAGTAAAGCGGGGAAAACTTGAAGGCAGAAAAAGCGAAGCAGAACAAATCGGCATCCGCCTTGCTGAGGAATTAGGAGGTAAGCTATGAAGGGCAAAGTATATCTTATAGGTGCAGGTCCGGGGGACCCGGGCTTGATTACTTTAAAAGCTGTAGAGGCTTTAAAGCATGCTGATACGGTGGTTTTTGACCGCCTGATAAATCCTGATATTCTCAAATGGGCATCTCCCCAAGCAGAATTTATTGATGTGGGTAAATTCCCGAAAAATCATCCGGTGCCTCAGTCTAAGATAAATCATATTCTTTATAAGAAAGCCCTGGAAGGCAAGAATGTAGCAAGGCTTAAAGGCGGCGATCCCTTTGTGTTCGGACGAGGCGGCGAGGAAGCCCTTTATCTTAGGCAAAATCAAATACCCTTTGAAATAATTTGCGGGGTTACATCAGCAGTGGCAGTGCCTGCTTATGCCGGAATTCCGGTAACGCACAGATATGCAGCTTCATCCGTCCATATTATAACAGGGCATGAGAAAGACGGAGGAAGCTCTATTGATTTTGAAGCATTGGCAAAACTGGAAGGAACCTTGGTATTTTTGATGGGAATTAAAAACCTGGACAATATAACAAACAGCCTTATAAAATATGGCAAATCACCAGATACGCCTGCTGCCGTCATAATGAAAGGAACAACACCCGGTCAGAAGACGGCGGTAGGCACATTATCGAACATAGATGACAAGGTAAGGCAAGCCGGTATAAAAAATCCCGCTGTCATAGTGATAGGCCAGGTTGTAAATTTGAGAGATGAACTATCATGGTATGAAAAAGGCGAACTTTTTGGCAAAAGGATCCTCTTTTTAGGAACGGATTTTTCCGATGAGCCGACGCCGACGCGAGATTTGCCATTTTATGAGCTAAAGCAAGAGGGAGCAGAGGTTATTATTTGCCCTACACTTAAAATATCTTCTCAGTTAGAAAATGTAAAAGGATTTATAAACGAAATTGCATGCTATGATATCCTGATATTTACAAGCAAGAACGGCGTAAATGCCTTTATTTCATGTATGAAAGAAAATAAAATAGATGCACGGCATTTAGCAGGCAAACAGATATGGGCAATAGGTGAAAAAACCGGTGGAGAACTTTCGAAAGCTCATATATATCCTGATGTGGTGCCGAAGGTATATACATCAAAGGCACTATTGAGCTGCATAGAAAAAGAGCATTTTGGAAAGAGCGCTGCAGTAATAACATCGGATATAGGGGGAGCGGAACTGATAGCCGGCCTTGAAAACTGCGGAATTAAAGCAAAAAAAATTACGGCATATAAAAACGAACCGAATTTTGAGATTAAAGAAGAGCTGCTTGAGAAAATCCGGGATGGCATCGATGTAGCGGTGTTTACCAGCCCATCCTCCTTTGACTTTATGCGCAAAATACTAAACGAGGATATGGCAGATTTTAAAAATGTAAAGATAGCTGCAATCGGCCCTGTTACAAAAGCGGCCTTAGAAAAAGCAGGCCAGACCGTTGATATTATGCCTCAAGAGTATACCCTTGAGGGACTTTCAAGAGCTATATTAGCCTATTATATATAAATCTACTTATAAATCATGATTGTAGGGGCGGTCATTGACCGCCAGCTATTAGTGCCTATTTGGGCAATGGGCTAGCTTAAATATGATCTTTGCTTCGTATTTATATTCTTCGCTAGAAGGTCTTTGTGCTAAAGTAAATCATAAATAAAGAGCGAAGATTATTTGCCAGTTAAAAGATTATAGAGTGTCTGAGAGAACATGATATAAATTTTAACCATATTAATAAGATTGATAAGGAAGGTGATTTTAAATGAAGGAGCAACTTGTGAAAAGACCGCGGCGGTTAAGACTTAATCAAAATATCAGAGATATGGTAAGAGAAACTTCAGTGGATGTAAAGGATCTTATATATCCTTATTTTGTCGTGGAGGGCAAAAATATAAAAGAGGAAATCGAGGCCATGCCAAAAGTATTTCATTTTTCCATAGATAAACTGGTGGAGGATGTTAAAGAAACATATGAGCTTGGCATACCGGCAATTTTACTTTTCGGTATACCATCTTCGAAGGATGCGGTAGGAAGCCAGGCTTATGCAAGCTCAGGTATTGTGCAAAGGGCTGTAAGGGCTGTAAAAGATGCGGTACCCTCTATGATTGTCATAACAGATGTATGCCTTTGCGAATACACCAGTCATGGGCACTGCGGAGTGGTGGAAAATGGGTATGTGGATAATGATAAAACCTTAGAGCTTATAGCAAAAACCGCCTTATCTCATGTAAAAGCCGGAGCCGATATGGTAGCGCCTTCTGATATGATGGACGGAAGGGTAGGATGCATACGACAGATATTGGACAGTAAAGGTTATGTGACAGTCCCGATTATGGCATACAGCGCAAAATACGCCTCCGGATTCTACGGGCCATTCAGGGAAGCGGCTCAGTCGGCTCCTCAGTTTGGAGATAGAAGAAGCTACCAAATGGACCCTGCAAATTCAGATGAAGCTTTAAGAGAAATAGCA
>JALHJR010000085.1:0-3961 GCA_022840405.1 Tepidanaerobacter acetatoxydans | reverse complement strand
GAAAACAAAAACTGATGTAGAGCTTGTATCAATGGAAGAATTGGAAAAAATCCGGAATTCCGTCAGATTGCCGTTAGTTCTGATTGGCGGCATTAACCTAGAAACTCTGTCACACTTTAAAGGCATGGGTATTGACGGTATAGCAGTTATTTCAGCCATGATTTCAGCAAAGGACATTACAAAAGAGGCCAAAAAGCTAAAGAAAGCGGTTTCGCAACTGTAAGGGGTAAAAAATTTTGACATAGGGCTAGAAGAATTTTGCAGCTGGTTAAGGCCGTAATACGCTACTGTAAAATTTTGGTATTTATTGTATATTAAGAAAAAAATCGTCTTGTATTAAGTGGTATGTTATAATAGAACCATCTTAGGAAAATAAATATTTTAAAGGTGTAGGTGTCAATTTTAGATTGACTAAAAGGGAAGTCGGGTGAAAATCCCGCGCGGTCCCGCCACTGTAAAGGCGAGCTACCTTATACTGAGCCACTGGGAAACTGGGAAGGCATAAGGAGCGATGAACCTGAGCCAGGAGACCTGCCTATACTGATTTCACTATCCTACGACCGATAGGGAGGTGCAATCTGTGAACTGCTTAGGCGATAAAGCCCCTTGACGTTTGTAGTCAAGGGGCTTTTTGAATGGTAAAGGATTAGGATGCAATCTACTTATTTTAACCATTAATGCCAAAAAATAAGGCATAAAAACAAAAGTCAAATTTATTGGAGGGTATTTTAATGATTAAAAAGATATGCTTACTAGCTGTTTTGTTATGTATGGTACCGAGCACGGCTTTTGCTATGCACATCATGGAAGGATTTTTACCGCCTGTATGGGCTGCTGTATGGTATGTAGCTATGATTCCCTTTGTAGTTGTCGGTCTTTCATCAATAAAGAAATTAATCCGTGAAGATCCCAGTAACAAAATGCTGTTAGGCTTTGTGGGAGCTTTTGCCTTTGTACTGTCGGCTTTAAAACTGCCTTCGGTAACAGGAAGTTGCTCTCATCCTACAGGCGTTGGTCTGGGAGCTATATTATTCGGGCCTTGGGTTATGAGCGTGATAGGAATGATAGTGCTGCTATTTCAAGCACTCCTCTTGGCTCATGGAGGGCTTACCACTCTTGGAGCAAATACCTTTTCAATGGCTATAGTCGGTCCTTTTGTATCATATGCTATATATAAATTTGCAAAAAAAACAGGGGCGTCAAGAAGCGCAGCTGTATTTTTGGCAGCGGCTTTAGGAGATCTCATGACATATGTTGCTACATCTTTTCAGCTGGCAATAGCTTTTCCGGCAGAGGTGGGCGGTTTTGCGGCATCATTTACAAAATTTATAGGTATTTTTGCCCTGACGCAAGTTCCCTTAGCCATAAGCGAGGGACTGCTTACGGTAATTGTGGTCAATCTTCTTTCGGCATATGATAGCAATGCGCTTTTTGGTATTTCGAAGAAGGAGGTCTATAAATGAATAACAAGAACCTTTTAATAAAAAACTTGTTTTTACTATTACTCGTAATAATCATTGCAATAATTCCAATGATGTTTGTAAAAGATGGAGAGTTTGAAGGCGCAGATGGACAAGCAGAAGAAGCTATTACTGAAATCGTATCAGATTATGAACCATGGTTTTCAAATATTTGGGAGCCGCCAAGCGGAGAAATCGAGAGCATGCTTTTTGCGCTGCAAGCAGCTTTAGGAGCCGGCTTTATAGGCTATTTCTTTGGCCGCTTAGCTCAAAAAAATGCTGCTAGATAGTCTTGTTTATAAAAACGGGTTAAAAGATGTTCATCCCGGGGAAAAGCTGATTTTTGCTTTAATAACTATGTGTATAGGCTTTATTCCAAGCATATATTGTAATGGGCTGATTGTTTTAATTATGGCGGTTATCATAATTATCAAAAGTAAAATACCGCCCAAAATATACCTGCACTTAATTTTCCTTCCCATTGCTTTCCTTGGGATGAGCATCTTACCTATAGTGATAAATTTTGGGGCAAGTGCCGATCAAAGTTTCGTGCATTTCCCTTTTTTTCAAACAACCGTAGGGGTTACATATAGCGGATTAAAACAGGCCGGCTTTCTTTTTGCAAGGTCTATGGCTCTAGTGTCTTGTTTATACTTTATATCCCTTACAACACCGATTCTGGATTTAATAGCTCTGCTTAAAAAGTTAAATGCCCCCGGTGTATTATTGGACTTAATGCTGCTCACATACCGCCAGTTATTTGTGGCTTTAGATACTGCAGAAAAAATATACACAGCTCAAAATGCACGTTTGGGCTATGTGAATTTCAAGTCAAGCCTAAACTCGATGGGCAAGCTGCTTTCATATCTTATTACAAAATCATTTTCAGATTCAAAAAGACTTTATACGGCTTTGGTTTCTCGCGGATATGACGGAGAGCTTAAAGTTTTGGATTCAAACTACCAATTTTCTGTAAAGAATTTATTGATAATAGCAGCTATCGACACTGCTCTGCTTGTCATAGCTTTAAAAACCGGAGGCTCTTTTAAATGAGTCAATACATTTTTGAAACTTGTGAATTAGAATATGAGTACCCTGATGGCACCAAAGCTCTAAAAGGAATAAATTTGGCCATAGAAAAAGGCAAAAAGACAGCCGTTCTAGGCCCTAATGGCGCCGGAAAATCTACACTATTTCTTCACCTTAACGGAATATTAAAACCCAAAAGCGGCCGAGTGCTTTTTGACGGCAGGGAAATTAAATATAATCGCCGGCATCTTATGGAGCTTAGAAAAAATGTAGGCATAGTCTTTCAAGACCCGGATACTCAAATTTTTGCCGGAACGGTATTTCAAGAAGTATCCTTTGGACCCCTCAATTTAGGTTTGAAGGATGACGAAGTAAAAGAAAGAGTAGAAAAAGCTCTAATTACTGCAGGAGTTTATGACTTAGCTCAAAAACCGACACATCTTTTAAGTTATGGTCAGAAAAAGCGGGTTTGTATCGCAGGAGTTTTGGCAATGGAGCCTGAGGTGATAATATTCGACGAACCTACAGCTTATCTAGATCCAAAGCACTGCCGTATTCTCCTTGAAAGCCTTGATGTGTTGCATCAAAGCGGAAAACAGATAATTCTTTCAACACATGATGTTAATTTGGCCTACGGCTGGGCAGACGATATATTAATCATCAAGGATGGTAAACTTCTGAAGTCGGGAACTCCGGAAGAAATTTTTGCAAATGATGAAGTTCTAAAGCAAGCCGACCTTCAAAAGCCCATGCTTTTAGAAGTATATGAAGTGCTTTTTGAAAAAGGACTCATTGGCAAAAGACAGCCAAAATCAATAGAGGATTTAAAGTATACACTTCAAACAAAAGGACTGGTTATTTATGAATAGAGGCATAATGATAGCCGGGACCAACAGCGGTTCCGGCAAGACCACCATAAGTCTTGGAATAATGGGCGCTCTTTCTAAAAGGCTAAAAGTGGTGCCGTTTAAGGTGGGACCGGACTATATTGACCCTGCTTATCATAAATTGGTAAGCAAAAACCCCTCTTACAATTTAGATATTCACATGTTGGGTGAAGAAAGGCTTGCATCACTATTTTATGAAAAAACCGCAGGGCGAGATATTTCGATAGTAGAAGGCGTTATGGGACTATTTGACGGCAAAGATTCTTCGGGATTTGCCAGCAGCGCACATGTGGCCAAAATCTTAGGCATACCCGTAATATTAGTTGTAGATGCCGGCGGTATGTCTAGAAGTGCCTCGGCAATGGTTAAGGGCTATAAGGATTTTGATCCTGAATTAAACTTAGCGGGAGTAATATTTAATCGTGTTGGGGGAGATAAGCATTTTAACCTTTTAAAGGAATGCATAGAAAAGGATACAGGGCTTTGCGTCTTAGGTTATCTTCCGAAAGATGAAAAACTTGTAATTCCGGAGCGGCCAATGGGTCTTATGCCTCCGGAAGAGATGGAAAATCTTGAAGAAGGCCT
>JALHJR010000004.1:0-176600 GCA_022840405.1 Tepidanaerobacter acetatoxydans | reverse complement strand
AATGCAGAATTGGAAAGATTGAAGGGTGATAGTATAGAGTAGTATACTATTGATTTATGATTGTGATTTTATGTTTTGTTGAGTTTGGTTTGTTTTTTTGGTTGTGTCGTGCTTTTTGTTGTTTGGCTTTGGGTTGTGGGGGTTGGTGATTTGAGATTTGAAGTTGAGTTATTGACATATGTTCATAATAGGTATTTCATCCACAAAATCACGCCTGTTACTATATAATACCAAGTAAATTAGTCGGAATTAAAACCAATATATAATCCTAATTTCCCGCCATCCTACCTACAATCCATCATAATATAATCATTCATAAATATACATAAATACTGTATAATTATCAATACAATATATAACCAATAATTGTAAACATACTTAAATAATGTCTTCCAGTGGTGGAAAAGTAGTTAAAATAAAACTTTTAACGGTATATATATAATATATGTAAATGGCTCAAATGCTTAATAGACAAGGCATAAAGGGGAATATATATAGTTTACTTAACGTTTATTATCGGACGTTGATACTGCATATAATGTATATTATGTGGAGTATCTATAAATAGACGTAAATAGATGAATGTATATATATACCCCAATGTTGGTAAAATATTCCTCTAGCAAACCATATTACACACACCTAAAAAAATTACTAATATCCAATACTAAATAAAATCATAAAATTGCCTCTTGCAAGAAGGATTCGGACATTATATGTAGAATAGGTAAGTAATTACGAAAGGGGGAATTTCTTTGAAGCGTTTACGTTTATGTGTGTTGTGTATTATTTTAGTGCTTACTAATGTAATCTTTCCGTCTCTGGTCTTTGCTGAGAATCCAATAAGCGTATATTTAGATGGAGAAAAAATAGAATTTACAACTAATCCAGTTTTATCAAATGGAACAACACTAGTTCCTTTCAGAGCTATTTTTGAGAAATTAGGTTTAAGAGTAACTTGGGATGAAAAGAACCAAAGAATATTTGGTGATAACTTCGGCGATAAGGATGATTTATTAATAGTATTGCAAATTGGAAATAAAATAGCCACTGTTAATGGCATAGACACGGAGTTGCCAGTTGCACCTAAAATAGTAAACGGTTCCACTTTGGTACCTTTGAGGTTTGTAGCAGAAGCTAGTGGTAAAAAAGTTGAATGGGATAATGCAACTAAAACGGTCAAGATTGGTGATGATATTACCTCAAATAAGAATTTGAATCAGGAATACATATTTGCATTGACAGACGAGGAGATAAAAGAGGCTATAAATGAAGGAAAAAAAGGAGTCCAACATGTTTTAGATTATGAATCTGTTCATTATAAATTAGTCCCAAATAAATCTGTTTATAATATGTTTTCAGATGTGCAATTATTGACACCATACCATTATATTATGAGACTTTCTGCTATGGAAGCAAGTAAATATAAAGATTTTTCATTTGAAGAAGCAAAAAAAACAGCAGAAGATTTTCAGTTCGGAGGGCGTTTGACTTTTGAAGTGCGTTCTTATGGTAATTCAATAGATTCGCATAAAAATAAGCATTTTGTAATAAAACAAGGTGATAGGATAATACAACCTTACTCTATTGATGGGTTGGATGATTTTGGAAATATAACAGACAGTTGGCCTGATTTTCCTGCTTATATCGCATTAATTAATGTACATTTTAGTACGGAAATAAATGAATTATTAGACCTAGAAAATATAGATTTCAGTAAAAAGGCAGAATTTATAGTAATTCATGCTCCGGGGCAGGAAAGTGTTTATGAAATTGATTTTAGTAATTTTAAGTAGATCAACATATGACATTAGAATCTTGTCATGAATTATTTCAAAAGAACTTCATAATTTCTTAAGTCTAATTCAACAACATTTAACCATTTCCTTTTTTGGAAGTGGTTTTTTTATATCCAAAATTAATAATTTTAAGGAGGTTTTAAACTATGGAAAATATCATTATGAATAACCTAGAACGTCTTAAAATGGAAATACGTGACATTAATATTCCTGATGATGAATTAATTGTTTATCTCATGGAATCCGATTTAACCTTTAATGATGAATATGACCCAAAAAGCAATTCCAATAAAAAAGCAATTTATAAAACTGCATTATCTATTTTGGAATCTATAGCCAATTCCCCGCAGACAATGAAAAATTATAAATCCGATGATATTAGTATTACTCACTTCCACACAAACCTAGAAAAGAGAATTGACGCTTTGCAAAAGAAAATAAATACGATGGTAAATGATGAACTTGTATCAGAAAATGATGCAAGTTTTGTTTATATGTTTAAAAACTAAAAATCATTTTAAACAAAGGGGTATACCTCTCATTTTTTCCTTGTTTTTTGCCATTTTTAATAATTCCCCGTAATCCATGTCTGGCATGGATTTGAAGGCATTTTATAAGATTGAGGATTTTTTAGAAAAGGCACTTTTTAAGCGATTTATTTTCAAAAAGGTATATTTATACCCATCGAAAAATTAAACGCCTTAAAAGGGCTATTTTTTCGTTATTTTAAGGCATTTTTAAAAGAAGGTGATAAGATGTATTTTGATATACCTATTGATAGTGACATAGATTTTCTATTGCAAGAAACTGGAAAAGATATAAAAATAAATAATCAAGATGCAAGAGCTATTATACAAAACACAAACAAAGAAAAAAAGGATGATAAAATATTAATTACAAAATTTCCTGTCAAGCAAGGAATGTATGTTAAATATAATAACCAATGGTTTTTAGTTACATCTGAAATTGTTGATATGAGATATGATTCATACTACAAAGCGATAATAAGCAAATGTGAGCATATCATTAATTTTGTGATTGACAATAAACTATATGGTTTTCCAGTTTGTATGACCTCGTCTGATTTGGCATTGAAAGATTTTAAGATTATGATGGTTAGAGGGGATTTCCTCAAATTACAAATGCCTAAAACACCAGTTACAAAGAAAATTAAGGATTTACAAAGAGTAATCAAATTCGGCAACGCTTATGAAGTGTGGGGAAAAAATGAAGCTCAAACAGATATTATTACGGTGACTTTGCTTGCTACAAGCTATAATTCTTCCAAGGATGATATGGAAAATGAAATTGGCGGTAGGTGGATAGATGGTGTAGATATACTAGATGGTAATATAACTCCAATTATGCCATTTGAAGAAACGGAAATACCTGAAGAAAAAGCAGTAGTTACATTCTTTGTGTTAGATAGAGAAACAGAAGAATTTATACCAGATGTAACTATAATACTAGAAGATAGCAATGGTCATATTATAAGGATGCTTAATGGTGAATCATATGAAATATTGAAACAAACATACACATATACAATTGAAAAAGAAGGATATGAAACTCAATCAGATACAATTATTGTAGACAAAAATATCAATAAAGTAATATTCCTTGATGAAGCAATAGAAGAACCGCCTGTAGGAGATAATTTCACATATACAATTGAAGGTGCAGATTCTATAATGTGGAATCAGACAAAAACTTATACAGTCCATAAATATAATGATGGCGTTGAAGTTGATGGAGTATTTACATTTGAATTGACAGGTGATTACGCCGATATTGTTGGCAATACGGATAATACAGTTGACATTAAAGCAAAAAATAGTGTTTGGGGGAATGTGACACTTACTGCTACTGATGTTGATAATGGGGAAATAATTTCAAAAGAAATTTTAATTAAAGGATTAATTTAGGGGAATTAAATTATTCCCCTTTTAAATTACAAAAAATGGGGGTATAGCGAAATGTTAAATTATATTTTGGAAATCGGTAAACATTGTATTGGTTATACATTTGGGTTTTTTGTGATGAGATTTATTTTTGATAGCAATATCAAAAATCCTTGGCATGTTTTTATTAAATTTCTGCAAAAATAAGTAAACCACTTGTAATTGTAAAAAGATTATGTTACAATTACAAATAGCACAATTGAAAACAGATGGTTAGGTTTTGCGGGTGGTTAAATTATGCCATGTAAACCTTGAAACCTTTGATAATCATGGGGTTCTAGAGGCCGGGGGTTCAAGTCCCCCCACTCAGACCAGTTTTTTTAATTATTAAGGATGATTACAGTAGCTATCCATAGACTACTAAAAAATATAATGGTTGATATAAGTGTAATTTTTAAGCGTAAGGATATTTCTAATAGAAATTTAGTAAAAGCCGTTTACCTCGTTTCCGGTAAGCGGCTTTTTAACGTTAAATTTTTGCTTTATTTTTTTAACTGCAGTAATCTTAAAAGGAGGATTATGCCTATTTTTGGAGAACATATAAAATAATAGCTTAGTTTACTGTAAAGCATATACTTAATAAAGTCTGCTTGGTATTTTGCCCAAAAAGGTGATTTGAAAGATGCATCAGAATTCTAATAAAAAGGTGATATATTTAAAGCCTAAAAAATCGTTTTTTTTAAGAGTGCGTTCTATCCTGATTTTATTTTTTATTGGAATCATAATTTTTGCTGCCTATCATTTTTTACATATAAAAACATATGTAGTGTCAAAAGGAACGATTGATAAAGGGTTTTTTTCTGATGCTGTTATTATAAAAAATGAAAAAGTGCTTTTATCGCCGACAAATGGCAAATTGGAATTGCTAGTAGATTCAGGCGAAAGAGTTAGGGTTGGTGCGCCGGTTTTTAGAGTTACTATAGATGCCAGAAAAAAAGAGATTTATCTGCAAGAAATAACTGAAATTGAAGATAAAATAAAATCCTTAAAAGATAGTGAGGATACTTCATCGATATCTTTAAATCTAATTAACAAATCCATCGAAGATATTACCCAAAAACTAAAAGATGCCACAGATATTAGTGATTCTGGCAAGGCGAAATTACTGGAAGATGAGCTGACCAGACTAAGGGAAGAAAAACAGGAAAAAATTGATTCCAATAAAGCTAATATAGATGTCTTACAAGAACAATTGGAGCAGTTAAAAAATGTATTAAATGAATCTGACACGGTAGTTTATGCTCCCATTGCAGGGATAGTAAGCCTAAATATAGATGGTTTTGAAGACTTGCTGGTTGCTGATACACTTGGAGAACTTACCTATTCTCAATTGCAAGCTGTAAGCGATGATTCAAGTGATAGGGATTTATCAGCAATCATCAAAACAAACCAAGCCGTAGTCAAAATAATAGATAATTTCACTTGGTATTTAGCACTTAAGCTAGAACATCAAATGGAGGAAGGAAGAAGTTACTATATAAAATTGCTCGATGGTAATGATGGCAATGAAAAAATAAAAGCAAAGCTGATAAATATTAGCGAAGACGGGTCTATAGGCTTTTTTTTAGTTAATACAGGCTTAGATAGTCTTCTAGACTCGAGGAAAATAAAAGTATTTGTTGTTACCGGAACTTATACGGGTAACATAATACCTTCAACTGGTTTGTTTTTTAATGAAGGAAAGGAAGGGGTATATATAATAGAACAAGGTAAAAAACAATTTAAACCTATAGAAATCACAGCTCGCAATGAAAATAATATAATTATAAATGGATTAAAACCAGGAGATAAAATTTTACTAAAAAAATAAGAGGGGATAGCATGTCTTTATTAGAAGAAAATATTGCAAACATCAAATCAAGAATAAAATTTGCTGCAGAGCGAGCGGGTAGAAACCCTGAAAATATTGATATAGTAGCAGTTACAAAAACAATTACACCTGAAATTATTCAAAAAGCGGTTGACAGCGGTCTTGTTTTATTAGGTGAAAACAGAGTTCAGGAAGCCCGCGATAAAAAGGAATTGGTAAATGGAAATGTTCAATGGCATTTAATAGGTCATTTACAAAGAAATAAGGTGAAGATGGCGCTTGGCTTATTTTCTATGATTCAGTCAATCGATAGTTTGCCACTGGCTGAAGAAATACAAAAAAGAGCCGAGCAGATACAACAAACAGTCGATGTCCTGGTTCAAGTAAATATTGGCAGAGAAAAAACAAAGTATGGAGTAGATCCGGATAATACTAAAAGCTTTATAGAAAAGATTGCCTTATTCCCAAATTTAAGGGTCAGAGGTTTAATGGCAATAGCTCCTTTTAAGCAAAATCCAGAAGATGTAAGGCAGTATTTTCGGCAATTAAGAGAAATTTTTGAAAATATAAAGCAAACACATATTGATAATGTAAACATGGAATATTTGTCCATGGGAATGAGTAATGATTTTGAAGTGGCTGTTGAAGAAGGGGCAAATATGGTTAGGATTGGAACAGGTATTTTTGGGTCTAGGGAAAAATAACTTTAGAGGTGATGAAAATGAGCACAAAAACATTTTTTGAAAAAGTGCTGTATTTTTTAGGCATTCAAGATGAAATGCCTGAAGAACCGGAAAAAGAAAATTATGAGCCTTATATTGTAAGGCCTGAGCAAAAACCTGCAAGTCGAGTCATTAATATTCATCAAACAAGTAAGAATAAAATGGTAATATTTAAACCCAGTTCCTTTGAAGAAGTTCGTGAAATAACTGACGAAGTAAAGAATCGAAGAGCAGCTATAGTGAATTTAGAAAAACTAGATAAGGAAAACGCAAAGCGAATATTGGATTTTATGGCGGGTAGTATTTACGCACTAAACGGAACTGCGAGGAAAATAGGCTCAGGAATATTTGTTTTTGCACCAGACAATATAGATGTTTCCGGAGTTGATATGGAAGAATACAACTTGGAAAAATCATCTCTAATTTCAAAATGAGAGGTGTGAGATTTTGCTATTAAAGATAGTTAATATGTTCTTTCAGTTTCTCTATTTTATGATTACGATACGGATTATTTTATCATTTTTCCCAAATCCGATTAATTCAAATATTTATAGAGTTATTTATCAAATTACGGAGCCTATTCTGTTTCCGTTCAGATCTTTTTTAGAAAAATTTATACCTAGGGGACCTGGTTACTATCTCGATTTTTCGCCTATATTAGCCTTGCTTTTTCTGGATGTTTTACGAGGAATTATCATCAGATTATTGTTAGCGATTCTTTGGTAAGGAGATGGCATAGTGGATATTTCACCGTTGGAAATTCAAAAAAAAGAATTCAGTAAATCTATGAGAGGCTATAACAAGGAAGAAGTGGACGAGTTTCTAGAAAGGTTAACAGAGAATTACGAAAAAATATATAAGGAAAATAAAGATTTAAAAGAACAAATTGAATTTTTAGAGGGAAAAATACAAAGCTATAAAGAAATTGAAGCTACATTAAAAAACACCCTTATTTTAGCCGAAAAAACTGCTGAAGAGGTTAAGATAAATGCACAGAAAGAAAGGGAAATAATATTAAAGCAGGCATCTATGCAAGCGGATAAAATATTACAGCACGCTGAGGAAAAAACTAATCAAATAAATAATCAAAATGAAGAATTGATGCGGCAGTTTTACTTATACAAAACGAGATTTAAGAATTTTCTTCAATCTCAATTGGATTACCTGGATTGCCTGAAGCTGGATATATTTAGTAATAATGTTTTGGATTTGAGGGTATCTACCTCGGAAGCTGCGGCTGCTGATGACAAGGACGATGAGCAAGTATTTACTGCAGAAGTATCAGCCGAAGAAACATTAAGCGAAGAAACACCTGATGAGAGAAGTAATATAAGTGAGATAAGCCTTTTAAAGGAAGAATAGTCTATAAAAACTAAAATTCCGGAATAAAAAAACCTTGGTTGGATAAATTATTTTAGAGGGAATCCTTATGAGTGATAAGAATGAAAAGATTTTTGAGGATTTAAGTCAAAAAATCGATGAGCTTTCAATAAGAATAGAAAAACTCAACTTAGCGGAATATTTGGAAATTTTAAGAGATCCAAAAAAAGTGCTCTACGTTAATTTCTTAGGTGGTATTGCTAGAGGTTTCGGCATGGCCGTAGGATTTACCCTTCTGGGTGCTTTTGTTATTTATATACTTCAACGCATGGTAATTTTGAAATTACCAATTATAGGAACATTTATTGCAGATATAGTAGAGATTGTCCAGAAACAAATTTCTATACGATAACATTACAAATAAGGAGGTCAATGCTTGCACCTAAACTATTTTAAGAGCGAACTCGAAAAGCTTAAAAACGAACTAGAGAAACAAATAGACAACTTGACAAAGTACAGCAATGAGTCATTAAAAGAGTCTGTAGGTGAACTTTCAGGGTATGATAATCATCCTGCGGATTTAGGTGCCGAAACATTTGAAAGGGAAAAAGATCAAGGTTTAAAAGGAAATGCAAAGCTCTTATTAATGAAGGTCAATCATGCATTGGATAGAATTAGTAGCGGAACTTACGGGAGATGCGAAAGATGCGGAAAAATAATTGAAGAAGAGAGGTTAAAAGCCTTACCTTATACGACCTTTTGCGTAGATTGTAAAAAGTCGGAAGAAAGGTCGGGTGACCATAGTAAACGACCTATTGAAGAAGAATTACTCAATTTTCCTTTCGGCAGAAGTTTTCTTGATGGCACCGGTGAAATAGAGTATGATGGTGAAGATGCATGGCAAGATGTAGCAAGATATGGTACATCTGATGGTCCTCAAGATGTACCTAATGAGGCGGCTTACTATAATGAAACATATGTTGATAGCGATGAAAAGAGAGGTATAGTAGAGAAGATCGATAACATTATAGATGAAGAAGACCCTGATGAAGATGATAAAAATGAATTTGGGAAATAGATGCCCTTATATGGGCATTTTTTGCATTGAAGTTTAAAACAGGGTATTATATAATTGAAAAAAACGCAAGCTGTGGAGGGTAGCAGTTTTGTATATTATTTTGAGTATAGTTATTTTGGTAGCTGATATGGTAACGAAATATTTTGTACAACGAAAAATGGAACCATATGATTCAATTCCTGTTATAAAAAATATTTTCCACATAACTTATGTACAAAATACAGGTGCAGCTTTTAGTATTTTAAAAGGCAAGATATTTTTCTTTGCTGTGGTTTCAGTCATTATTACATTAATAATTATATTTATAATGATTAGATATCCAATCAAAGAAAAAATTCTCGGAATAGCTATGTCTATGGTCCTTGGTGGAGCTGTAGGGAATCTCATCGACAGGTTAAGATATGGTTACGTAGTTGATTTTTTGGATTTTAGGATTTGGCCGGTTTTTAATATAGCAGATTGTGCTATAGTTGTAGGTACTTTAATTTTGGCATATCTTATAACTTTTCGTGCAGAGCCGGGAATCTTGCAGAGCAAAAATAGGAGGTAAGTTTTGGATAATAAATATGCATTTACAGTAACGAGAGATGACGAAAAAAAACGACTAGACATTTTTTTAGCTGATAAACTGCAAGATTCCCGAAGCTTTTTAAAAAAGGGTATAGTTGAAGGTTGGATAAAGGTAAATGGCTCTATTGTAAAACCTAATTATAGGTTAAGGCAAGAAGACCAAATAATTGTTACTGTTCCTCAAGCTTTGCAGCCTTTGGTAGACCCAGAGGATATACCATTGGATATTATTTTTGAGGATAGGGATATTGTTGTTATAAATAAACCCAGAGGTATGGTAGTTTACCCGGCTCCGGGAAACTATTCAGGCACACTCATTAATGCTCTTCTTAATCATACCAAGGATTTGTCTGCCCGTGGAGGCACAATGCGGCCGGGAATAGTACACAGGTTGGATAAAGATACTTCCGGAGTAATCGTTGTGGCAAAAAATGATACTGCACATATAAATCTTTCGAAACAACTCAAGAGTCGAGAAGTTAAAAAGGTTTATCAAACTTTAGTGTGGGGCAAGGTTCAGGAAGATAAAGCTACAATAAATGCTCCGATCGGAAGACACCCTATAAAACGAAAAGAAATGGCAGTTACTGCAAAAAATTCAAAAGAAGCTATTACGCATTTTAAGGTGTTGGAGAGATTTGATGAATTTACCTTTCTTGAAGTAGCTATTGAAACCGGTCGGACGCACCAAATAAGGGTTCACATGAAATTTATCGGTCATCCGATTGTCGGTGACCCTATTTATTCAAGAAAAAAAGTCCCCTTTGAGATAAAGGGGCAAGCACTTCATGCGTATAAACTTGGCTTTTGCCATCCCAGCAATAATCAGTATATGGAGTTTGAAGCACCACTGCCAGATGATATGAGTCTTATATTGAATATTTTAAGAAACAGGAAAGTAAATAAATAAATAAATAAATAGATCTTAAGGAAATTTATTATAATTTTTGCTATAGCTTTTTGCTATATGAACATTTAGAAGGGAATGATATTAAAAATGGAAGAAAAGGCACGCATAATGGATGAACAAGCTGTAAATCGTGCTTTGATTAGAATTAGCCATGAGATTATAGAAAAAAATAAGGGTGTAGAAAATTTGGCAATAGTAGGTATCAGGCGAAGAGGAGTTCCGCTGGCCAAGAGACTGGCAGACTATATTTCTTCCATTGAGGGAGTAAATGTTCCCGTAGGTATTTTGGATATAACTCTTTATCGTGATGATTTATCAAGTTTGACTTCTCAGCCCGTAGTACATAAAACTGAAATACCTTTCAATATAACCAACAAAGATATAGTTTTAGTAGATGATGTAGTTTACACCGGCAGAACTGTAAGAGCTGCTCTTGATGCCTTAGCGGATTTAGGCCGTGCAAAAACAATACAATTAGCTGTACTCATAGACAGAGGTCACCGAGAATTACCGATAAGGCCTGACTTTGTCGGAAAAAATGTTCCCACATCAAGGGAAGAGATAGTAGAAGTTAGATTAGAAGAAGTAGATGGAGAAAACAATGTTGTAATATTAAAACGATAATTTTGAAACAATATTTGCATCAGGTGTTACATAGATAGTTTTTTGATGATAGTATATGACAAAACCAGGTTTTGCTCCAGAAGGTTTCTTTACATGTCGAACTAGGGTATAATCTACTGGAACATTGCTGCTGTTTCGAGCTTTGCTAAAATAAGCAGCTAAAATAGCAGCTTCTACTAAAGTAGTTTCACTTAGTTCATTTCCATGGCTTTCAATAACTACATGAGAGCCCGGAGTATCTTTAGTATGAAACCATAAATCATTGGGTCTTGCTTTCTTAAAAGTCAGATTATCATTTTGCCTATTGTTTTTTCCTACATAAATTATAAGACCATCTGAAGATTTAAATCGCAACGGCTCTGAGGCCGCATTTTTTTGTTGTTTTTTCTTAAGTATCTTAATATAATTTTGAGATTCTAGTTCTTGCCGGATTTCTGACAAGTCTGCCATATTCTGGCTGTAATCCAAATTTACGAGGATACTGTCCAAATACTCAATTTCCTTTAACGTACCAGTTATTCTTTCTTCAAGAATTTTTTTCGTTGATTGCAATTTTTTGTACTTATTAAAATATATTTGTGCATTATGAGCAGGCGATAGTTTCTCATTTAGAGGAATTATAACATCTTCATCCGGGTTATAAAAGTTAGGCAGTTTAACTTGGTTTTGGCCGGGCTTTATATGGTATAAATTAGCAGATAAAATCTCACCCCATAATTTATACTTTTGAAAGTCCGAAGCCCTATTTTTTCTTTCTTTTAAATAGGCCAAGTTTTGTTTTAATTTTTTCATGTGCTTTAATACTACTGATTTAATCTGATTTTTTGCAGCATTTAAGACTGTAAGCTCTTTTTTTCGTAAAAAGAAAGAGTCAACGGCATTATTTATCGTAAGATTAGAAAGTGCATGTTCTTTTTGGTACATAGTCATAGGAAATATCCAAAAATCTATAGGCTGACCATTATCTCGAGCTAAATATAAATGAAGATTAAAGCGGTGCAATATCAAATCTTTCTGTAGATTTACCAGAACTTTTACAATGTCTTTTATTTCATCATCACGAAGCTTGAAAACAGGGGTTTTATGATTTACGTTTGCCCTTAAAGCAATCTCTTGAGATGAAATTCCTGAAAAACCTGCAAAATTATCAAGAAGCCATCTGCTCAAAGTTTTTTGACTTTTCAACATAGATGCTTTTTTAATGGAAGAAATAATATAGTTATCATCGACTGATAACAAGTCTGTTTTTTGTTCTAACGGGGGTTGCATGTACACTTTTCCAGGAAGAATTTCTCTATATCGATTAACTTCAAAACTTATCCGCTTTATCGAATCTATAATTGTATCAGTATTTAAATCCAATAATATAATATTGCTGTGTTTCCCCATAATTTCAATAATGAGCTTATATTCTGCAGGCTGCATGAATTCATCTGTGTTTTGTATTATTATTTCAATAATACGCTCTAAACCTTTTTGGGATATTTTTTCTATTTTACCTCCTAAAAGATATTTTCTCAGTAACATACAAAACATGGGAGGGGAAGGTGGATTTTTAGCCGATTCATCGGTTAAATGTATTCTGCAGTTTATAGAATCAGCTGACAAAAGTAGTTTATATTCCCGTCTATTGCTTCGAATGGTAAAAATGAGTTCATTTTTATCCGGCTGTGAGATTTTAACTATTCTGCTTCCGGTTACTACTTCTCTTAACTCATATATTGTTCCGAATAATGCTATCCCATCAAATGGCATAAAAAAAACCTCCTTATCGTGTTTAAGTATAACACTAAAATAAGGCTTTTTGAAGGCGGGTATATTATTGTTTAAAGCAAAATTAAATGATATAATAATTTGGACGATTACTGAGTAAACCAGGGTTAACCCTGGTTTAATAGGTTTTTATCTATTATGAATATTACAAGGAGTTTACAATGATTAAAAGCATGACTGGCTATGGTCGAGGAGAAAATATTGGCAAATATCACTGGATTGTAGAAATTCGTTCAGTAAATCATAGATTTTTAGATATATTTGTCAGACTACCAAAACCTTGGCTTTTTCTGGAGGAGAAGGTAAAAAATTATATTAAGGGGAAAATAGTTCGAGGCAGGGTCGATGTATTTATTAACCTGTATAACGAGAACGTTCCGGTGAATATAAAAATTGACAAAACACTTGTTAACAATTACTATAAAAAATTGATAGAGTTAAAAGATGAAATTGGTTTTGAAGGTCCAATTTCATTGTCGCTACTTTCTCTGATGCCAAATATTTTTAATGTAGAAGAAGAATTTCCTACAGAACAAGAGCTTTGGGATACTTTAGTGCCGTCTATAGATGATGCACTGGAAAACTTATTTAAAATGCGGGAAAAGGAAGGTGAAAACCTCTGGAAGGATTTATATAAAAGACTTGAAATTATTAAGAATAGGACAAAATCAATAGAAGAACTGGCAAAAGTCGCTCCTGCCGAATACAGAAAAAAACTTATGTTCAATCTGGAGCAGCTTTGCAGTGACATTTCACTTGATCAGCAAAGGATTGAGATGGAAGTAGCATTATTTGCTGAAAAAGCTTGCATAACCGAAGAAATAGTTCGATTAAATAGTCATCTAGATCAAATGAAAGAGTTGGTAAATTCTAAGGAAGCAGTAGGTAGAAAAATGGATTTTATTGCCCAGGAGATGTTTCGAGAAGTAAATACAATAGCTGCCAAGTCATTGGATTGTAGCATTTCCAAAGAAGTTATTGACATAAAGAGCGAACTTGAGAAAATACGAGAACAAATTCAAAATATCGAGTAAAAATCAGGAGGTATTAGTGTGGACATTAAACTTGTTAACATCGGATTCGGGAATATAGTATCGGCTAATAGAATAATAGCCATAGTGAGCCCAGAATCAGCTCCTATAAAACGAATAATACAAGAGGCGCGTGACCGCGGTATGCTTATAGATGCCACGTATGGACGGAGAACCCGCGCAGTGATAATAACAGATAGTGATCATGTAGTTTTATCTGCTATCCAACCCGAAACCGTAGCTCATCGATTGGGTAGCAATAAAAACTTGATAGAAGATGAAGTTGAAGAAGAAGAAACTAATTTCGAATAGAGGGGTTTTCGATGAGGGAACAGGGTATGTTAATTGTGGTATCAGGTCCTTCAGGAGTTGGCAAAGGAACATTGTGTAATATACTTGTAAGTAAAGTTGAAGATGTATTTCTTTCCACATCTGCTACTACAAGGTTACCCAGGCTTGGTGAGTTAGACGGTGTTAATTATATTTTTATGAGTCATGAAAACTTTGAAGATAAAATAAAAAAAGGACAATTTCTGGAATGGGCTAAGGTATATACTAACTATTATGGCACACCAAAAGATGTTGTTATTAAAAAGCTTAGCGAAGGCAAGGACGTTATTCTCGAAATTGATATACAGGGTGCAGCTCAAGTTAAAAAAAACTATCCTGAAGGGATTTTCATATTTATAGCACCTCCAAGTATTGAAGAATTAGAAAAACGCATCATAAAAAGAGGCAGTGATACTAAAGACTCTATTGATTTAAGGCTCAAGTGCGCAAAAAAGGAAATTCAGGCAGCCTTTGACTATGATTATGTTATAATAAACGAAGATTTAGATACAGCAGCTTTAATGCTTCAATCTATAGTCCTAGCCGAAAGATGTAGGGTGTCAAGAAATAAAAAGAAACTTTTGGAGATTAAAGGAGGAAACCAATTATGATGTATCCGTCTATAGATTCTCTTGCAACTAAATATGACAGTAAGTACATTATTGCTGTAGCAGCGGCTAAAAGAGCTCGCCAACTGGTAGAAGGTGCAAAAGAACTTGTAGAGGTAAACACGAAAAAACCTGTTTCAATAGCATTATTTGAACTTGATGCAGGAAAAATCCTTATAGAACGGGTTAAACCCGGGGCAAAACAATGAGGTGAATCATGCTTAAAGATAGGTTTGTAGTACTAGGAGTTACCGGCAGTATAGCAATTTATAAAGCGGTAGAACTTGTGAGATTATTTAAAAAAGCCGGTGCTAATGTCCAAGTTGTAATGACAAAATCCGCATGCGAATTTGTCAAACCATTAACTTTTCAAGTTGTATCACAGAATCCGGTTATTACTGACATGTTTGCAGAACCTTCTTCATGGGAAGTTGAGCATGTAGCATTGGCAGATAAAGCTGATATTTTTTTAGTAGCACCGGCAACTGCAAATATTATTGCCAAGTTGGCTGCAGGAATAGCAGATGATATGCTGACTTCAACGGCACTTGCCACTAATGCAAAAAAAATAATTGTACCTGCTATGAACGTAAATATGTATGAAAATCCTGTAACACAGAAAAATATTGAATTTTTAAGAGCAACCGGTGCTATTGTCATGGAACCAGAAGAAGGTGAATTAGCATGCGGATATACTGGGAAAGGTAGGTTTCCGGAACCGCAAAATATCGTAACTCAGGTTAAGATTATTTTGGGAAAAGATGGTGATTTAAAAGACAAGAAGTTTTTAATAACCGCTGGTCCAACCAGAGAACCTATTGACCCAGTAAGATTTATCACGAACCATTCTTCCGGGAAAATGGGTTATGCTTTGGCCGAAAAAGCAATTCATCGCGGCGGAGAGGTTATATTGATTTCAGGACCAACGAATCTTGCTCCGCCGCTGGGACTTTATAAATACATATCGGTCGAAACAGCCCAGGAAATGTTTGAAGCAGTAATGCAACATTATCCAGAGGTTGATGTTGTTATTAAAGCAGCGGCTGTTGCAGATTTTTCACCTAAACATTTCGAAGCGGAGAAGATAAAAAAACATGGCTTTAATATGATTATAGAACTTAAGAAAAATCCTGACATTTTACAAGAATTGGGAAACAAAAAACAGCATCAGATATTGGTCGGATTTGCCGCTGAAACAACTAATGCAGCAGCTAATGCTCAAGATAAATTAATAAGAAAAAATCTTGATTTTATTATCTTAAATGACCTTACACAAGAGGGAGCCGGATTTGCCAAGGATACAAATATAGTAAAAATATTATACAGAGATGGTCGAATTGAAGAACTGCCTAGGATGCTAAAAAAAGATTTAGCTGATGAGATTTTAGATAGAGTATTTTTATATATGGAGCAATATCAAAAACTTTAAGGGTTTTTCGGAGGGGAGGTTTTTTGATTAAAACTTGTTTGGTGGCTGTAGATGTAAGACACCCAAAAGCCAAAAGGGAATATACTTACCTAGTTCCCGAGGATATAGCCTCCTCAATCAATATAGGTGATTTAGTATGCGTTCCTTTCAACAATATAAAAGTAACAGGTGTAGTTACAGAGCTTTTTAATTTTATAGAAAAAACAACGGATTACGAACTAAAAGCAGTCATAAGTAAAGAAGCTATCTCGCTTCCTATGGAATTAGTAGATTTATCCAAATCATTAGCCGAATATTACGGAACTCCAATTATTGATTTTTTGAAGCTTATGCTGCCCCCGAAAGTCAGTTCAAAAACAGAATCGGTTTATTCAGTATGTTCTACTGACAAGGTTATATCAAGCAGAGCTTTTAATCAAAAGAGAGTGCTAGAATATTTAAAAAATGTAGAAACAGCTACAGTTCATGACATATCAGAAAATCTAAAAATGCCTATTGCATCAGTAAGGTCAGCCCTGACAGCTTTAACTGAAAAAGGAGTAATTAAGAGAGATTATAGAGTAGTCAGAAGGCGGCCTATGATTATTACGACCAATAATATACGTGAGCATATCAACTTAACTATTGAACAGCAAAATGCATTAACAACAATAATTAAAAATTTCAATAATTCAAAAAGAACTACCCTTATTTACGGGGTGACCGGTAGTGGTAAAACCGAAGTTTATATTAGAGCAATAGAAAATGTATTAAAAGCTGGGAAAAAGGTTATTATGCTTGTTCCTGAAATTTCTTTAACTCCGCAGATGCTTTCGATATTTCGTAGCCGCTTTCCAGGGAAAACTGCTGTTTTGCATAGCAAACTTTCGCAAGGGGAAAGATTTGATGAATGGCAGAGGATATATTCTGGCGAAGCGTTGGTGGTTTTAGGTGCAAGATCGGCCATATTTGCACCTATAAAAGATTTGGGTATGATTATTATAGATGAAGAACATGAATCCTCCTATAAAAATGGGGAACATCCCTATTATGATGCTAGGACGGTTGCCAAATTCAGGGCGAAAAAACAAAATGCCAGCTTAGTTTTAGGCAGTGCTACACCTTCAGTTGAGTCTTTTTATAAAGCTGCTAAGCAAGAATATTCACTGGCTAAGTTGACGAAAAGAGTTTCAGGAAGATCTTTGCCAAAACTGGAAATAATAGATATGAGGGAAGAACTGAAATCAGGCAATCGACATATTTTTAGTCGAAAGTTATTATCCGGCATGAAAGAAACCCTAGAAAAGCACAAACAGATAATACTTTTTTTAAATCGCAGAGGGCATTCGACTTTTGTGATTTGCCGCGATTGTGGGTTTGTATTAAAGTGCAAATACTGTGATATTGCATTGACATATCACTTTGAAGATAAAAGCGGGAAATGCCATTATTGTGGGTACAGCATAAAAGCTCCGGACATTTGTCCAAAGTGTAAAAGTAGGAATATACGATACTTTGGGGCAGGAACGGAAAAGGTGGAACAAGAAGTAAAGAGGTTTTTCCCAAAATGCAGAACTATTAGAATTGATTCAGATTCTACTTCTCGAAAAGGTTCTTTGGAAAAGATGTTATTGAACTTTAAAAGAGGCGGAGCCCAAATACTAATAGGAACTCAAACTGTAGCCAAGGGTCTTAATTTCCCAGATGTGGCACTGGTCGGAATTATCAGCGCGGATACTGCGCTTAACATGCCGGATTTTAGGTCTGGTGAGCGAACTTTTCAGTTGATAACTCAAGTAGCAGGAAGATCCGGCAGAGGAGATACTCCGGGCATGGTATATGTTCAAACATACACACCTGAATCGTTTGCTATAAGGGCTGCCTGTAATTTTGATATAAGCGGTTTTTATCAAGAGGAACTCAAGATTCGCCGTGAAGCTCTTTACCCCCCGTTTTGCCATATGTTAAATATCGTATTTAAAAGTCGTTATGAAGACTTAATAAAAAAAGAAGCTGAAGAAGTAAGACAAATATTATATCAGAAGTATAATAACGATATAGAAATCTATGGTCCCGTGCCGGCACCCAGATCAAAGATTAAAGACAATTATAGATATAATATTTTACTAAAAAGTAAGCAAATTCAAACCTTAGTAAATATATGCAACCATATGCAGATCTTAAATAATAATAGAAAAGTCGATATGTCATGGGATATGGAACCACTGGATTTATTATAGGAGGAATGACGATGGCTTTAAGGAATATTAGAGAATATGGCGATGAGGTGCTGAGAAAAAAATCCAGAAATGTAACGGTATTTGATAAGCGCCTGCATACCCTTATATTAGATATGCTGGAAACCATGATGAATGCTAATGGCGTAGGGCTTGCAGCACCACAGGTTGGCATACTAAAAAGAGTAGTAGTTATCGATGTGGGTGAAGGACCGATCGTGCTGGTAAATCCTGAAATAGTTGAAAGCAAAGGAGAAGTAATCGAACCAGAAGGATGCTTGAGTATACCCGGTATATTAGGCGAAGTACCTCGGCCGAGTAGAGTTAAAGTGAAGGCACAGGACAAGTGGGGAAAATATATTGAAATAGAGGGAGAAGATTTATTAGCACGGGCTTTATGCCATGAAATAGACCATCTGGAAGGTAAGCTTTTTGTAGATAAAGCCATAAAATTTATTGAACCTGATAGTGAGGAATGAAAATGAAAGTTATATTTATGGGAACCCCTGAGTTTGCCGTTGTACCATTAGAAATGTTAATTAAAGAGAATATAAATGTAGTGGCAGTAGTTACACAGCCTGACCGCCCTGTGGGTAGGAAAAGGGTAATTACTCCACCGCCGATTAAAAAATTGGCAGTTCAATATGATATTCCGGTCTATCAGCCTGAAAAAGTCAAAGAAGAACATTTTATTGACACACTTATTGCTTTGGAAACTGATATAATAACTGTTGTTGCTTTCGGGCAAATTTTGCCACAAAGGGTGCTTAAGATACCTAAGATAGGCTGCATCAATGTTCATGCTTCACTGCTGCCCAAATACAGAGGCGCAGCTCCAATACAATGGTCGATTATAAATGGCGAATCAGTAACAGGTGTAACGACTATGTGGATGGATGAAGGCTTGGATACTGGAGATATTTTTTTACAGGAGCAAATAGCCATCAAAAATGATTGGACATCAGAGGATCTTTCCAGAGAATTATCATATTTGGGCGGAAATCTTTTATTAAAAACACTTTCATGCATAAAATCAGGTAATTTAATTCGAAAGTCCCAGAATCATGAAGAATCAACATATGCTCCCATGCTAAAAAAAGAAGATGGCAAAATAAATTGGTTAAAAAACACCAATGAGATTTATAATTTAATAAGAGGAACATATCCTTGGCCAGGATCGTATACCATAAGGAACGGCCGCGAAATTAAGATATGGAAGGCAAAACCATATTCAGCCGGAATAAAATCTCATCCGGGTAGGTTTATGGGTCTGGTAAAAAATGAGGGCTTTCTTGTAGGAACAGGTGACGGCAGCATTCTCATACTTGAGCTGCAAGAAGCTGGCAAAAAGCGGCTAAAGGCAACTGAATACCTAGTCGGTCATGATATAAAAGAGGGAGAATTTTTTTCTGATGTATAAACAAAATGGAGAAACTGTAAAAAAGAGAGTCTTTATTGGCTTGCTTTCTTTCAGCATACTGCTTATTATTGGAATGATTTTTTCAGGAGTTCTTATTTACTACAATAGATTTGGCAATTGGTATCGCTATATATTGCTTGCAGTAATAATTCTCTTAAGTTTATTCATTTTAATAGTCAGCATAGGCTTGGCTGGAGTTGTTATGACACTCTGGCATGTCAAAACTTTTTTTGGTCTTGAAAAGTTAATGAATACTTCATTAAACATCTTATTTCCTTTAGCCTTGACCTTAGGGAAAGTCTTTCACATACCTAAGGATATTATTAAAAGTTCGTATATAGAAGTAAACAATAAGTTGCTTCAAAGTCGTAACTACGACCTAACTCCGAATGATATTCTTATTCTTGCACCTCACTGTTTGCAAAAATGGGACTGCCCTTATAAGGTCACAACTGATGTATCTAATTGCAGGCACTGTGGACGATGTGATATAGATAAACTTTTAAAGATAAGCAGCGACTATGGTGTGAACCTGACAGTAGTAACAGGTGGTACTTTGGCAAGAAAGAAGGTAATGGATATTAAACCTAAGGCAGTTGTGGCCATTGCATGTGAGAGGGATTTAACCGAAGGAATTCTGGATACAAATCCCTTGCCGGTAATGGGAGTTTTAAATATAAGACCTGAAGGGCCGTGTAAGAATACAAAGGTCGATTTGGAAAAAGTATCCAAAGCAATTGAATTTTTTTTAAATGGGAAGGAGTAATACAAAAATGTCCAATCCTAGAGAATTGGCCATTTGCATGCTAATAAAAATACAGGAAGGGTCTTATGGGAATTTACTTTTAAATCAACATCTAACTTCGGATATGTCGCTAAAAGACAGAGCATTGGTTACTGAATTAGTTAATGGAGTTATACAAAACCTTCTACGAATAGATTATATAATATCACAATTTTCCAAAATAGACTTGTCTAAAATATCGCCATTTGTTAAAAATGCTATTAGGGTGGGAATATACCAGACATTTTTTTTAGACAGGGTACCGGATTTTGCGGCAGTCAATGAATCAGTCAGTCTTGTTAAAAAATATGAAGGGAAAAGAGCAGCTAATTTTACTAATGCTATTTTAAGGAATGTGCTTAGGAAAAGAGATAAGATAGTATATCCAAACAAGAATACAAATATGGAAAAATATTTATCTATCTATTATTCTTTTCCCTCTTGGCTTATTCAAAGATGGATAGAATTATTTGATAAAAATTTTACCGAAGATTTATGTATGGCCTTGAATGAAAGACCTAAGCCGTGCATTCGGGTAAACACCTTGGTTGCCGATAGAGAAGAATTAGAAAAACAATTATCAGCCGAAGGAGCACGTGTAGCACCTGGTTTATTTACTGAAGAAGCTTTATATATCTTAGACTCACCTCCTATTGCCCAACTGGAAAGTTTTAATAAAGGACTTTTTGCTCCTCAAGATGAAAGTTCTATTATAGCATCATTGGCGGCTGGAGTAAAAAGTAATGACAAGGTGTTGGATGTAGCCGCTGCACCAGGCGGTAAAACTGCTCATATGGCTGCTATTATGCAAAATAAGGGTGAAATAATTGCATGGGATATTCATCCTCATAGAGTCAGACTAATAGAACAAAACTGCCGCCGCTTAAAAGCAACTATTGCTGTGCCGGAGGTAAGAAATGCCAAAATACCTGATAAAAATATGTTCAGCAAGTTTGATAAGGTTATAATTGATGCTCCATGTTCTGGGCTTGGTGTTATTCGCAGGAAACCTGATATCAAGTGGTCAAAAAAACCTGAAGATATAACAGCTTTAAAATCTGAACAGAAGGAGATTCTTGAAGTATGTTCAAAATATGTAAAACCGGAAGGTTTTTTAATTTATAGCACATGTAGCATAGAACCTGAAGAAAATGAAAAAAATGTAGATGAATTTCTTGCAAAAAACGATTCTTTTATTTATGATGACTTAAGGCCATATCTTCCAGAAAAGCTGCATAACAGCCTTAAACAATCCTACGGTTATATTACATTATACCCGAATATACATGGGACTGACGGTTTTTTTATAGCACGTTTAAAAAGGATAAAGGCTTGAAGGAGATATTTTAATGGAGAAAATCAATTTGAAAAGTTTAACACTAACTCAAATGGAAGAATTTATAAGACAGCTTGGTGAACCGGTATATAGGGCAAAGCAGATTTTTAAATGGATATATAAAGGACAAACTGAATTTGAAAAAATGACGGATTTGCCAAAGGACTTAATAGCTAAATTGAAGGATTGTGCTTATGTAGGCAAGATAGATATATATAAAAAATATGAATCGGAAATTGATGAAACGACTAAGTATGTTTTTGCTTTGGAAGATGGACAAATGGTCGAAAGTGTAAAAATGAAGTACTCTTTTGGGACTACTGCTTGCATCTCTAGCCAGGTGGGTTGTTCCATGGGGTGTGCTTTTTGTGCCTCAACAGAAGATGGAATGGTGAGGAATTTAGCTTGGTGGGAAATGGCGGACGAGGTACTGGCAATAGAAAAAGATTCCAACGTAAAGGTAAGCCGAGTGGTTGTAATGGGCAGTGGCGAACCGCTTTTAAACTATGATGAATTAATACAACTTCTAAGGATTTTGAATTCACCTCTAGCTTTTAATATAAGCTATAGAAGACTGACCGTTTCTACATGCGGGATAGTTCCAAAGATTATCCGTCTAGCGGAAGAAGGTTTACCGATTACCCTTGCAGTGTCTTTACATGCACCCAATGATGATATACGAAGCAGTTTAATGCCAATAAACGAGCGTTATCCAATTTTACAATTGTTAGATGCATGTAAATATTATATAATGAAAACAAAAAGGCGCATTACTTTTGAATATATATTGATTTCTGATATAAATGATACTGAACAATGTGCTTTCGAACTTTCAAACTTGTTAAAGAACTTGTTATGCCATGTAAATTTAATACCCCTTAACCCTGTGGAAGGTAAAAAATTTAAAAAGAGTGATGACTCCCGAATACGAAAGTTTGAACAAATACTTTTAAATAATGGCATTTCAGCAACTGTTCGAAGGAAAATGGGGAGCGATATAAACGCAGCCTGCGGACAGCTTCGGCGAAGTTTACTAGTGAGGTGAAACTATGATTGGTATAATAAAAAGTGATGTTGGGAAGGCAAGATTAAATAATGAAGATATGTTTTATTTTCCCCAAAAGGGGAGCAAGCTTCCGCAGCTTTTTATAGTAGCTGATGGAATGGGAGGCCATCAGGGAGGTGAGATTGCCAGCAAAATTGCTGTTGAAGAAGTATCTACATATGTAAATAGTCATTTGTTAGAGGATTGCAGTGCTCAAGAAGTTAAAGAAATTCTCAAATCTTCTATATCTAAAGCAAATAACAAAGTATTTTCACTATCTTCAAAAAATGATGAGTTGTTAGGAATGGGAACCACAATAACAATAGCACTTTTTCACGGAAGGCATCTGTATATTGGTCATGTAGGTGATAGCCGAGCATACCTAATCAGAGAAAATCACATAGAACAGTTAACTAGAGATCATTCTCTTGTGTGGGAATTGGCGGAAGATGGGCGCATAACTATGGAAGAAACTAAAACTCATCCGATGAAAAATATAATTACAAAGGCACTAGGCACAGATGAGTTGTTAGAGCCGGATATTCTCGAATTTGATTTAAAAGATAATGATATAATAGTTCTGTGCAGTGATGGCCTGACAAATATGTTGGAAAATGACAGTATTAAAAATATTGTATTAAGTTCAGGAGGACCTGAACAAGCCGCTCAAAAGCTTATAGATGAAGCGAATTTAAGAGGTGGAGAAGACAATATTACTGTAGGTATAATTAAAGCGGATAAAGTGGGATGTGAAAAAACATGATAGGAAAAACTTTGGGAAATCGATATATAATTTTAGAGGAAATCAGCGGTGGTGGAATGGCCGTAGTTTATAAAGCAAGATGCAATCTACTTAATAGAGTTGTAGCCATAAAGGTATTAAAGCAGGATTTTGCCGAAGATGAAGATTTCGTAAGGCGATTTAGAAGAGAGGCTCAAGCTGCTGCCAGCTTATCTCATCCAAATATAGTAGGAATTTATGATGTTGGTGAAGAGGATGGGCTATATTATATAGTCATGGAATATGTAGAAGGCATCACATTAAAACAATTTATAAAACAAAATGCCCCTATACCTCCTGCAGAGGTAGTAGAAATGGGCATACAAATATGTGATGCTTTAGAATGTGCACACAAAAATAAAATAATTCACAGGGATATTAAATCTCAAAATATCATGATAACATCTGATGGCAGGATAAAGGTTACAGATTTTGGCATTGCCCGTGCTGCAGATGGAGCAACCATAACCAATAGCGATAATGTTTTTGGGTCGGTTCAGTACTTTTCGCCGGAGCAAGCCAAAAGTGATATAGTGGATGAAAGATCAGATTTATATTCATTAGGGATAGTATTATATGAAGCATTTACCGGTCAATTACCTTTTAATGGTCAGACACCGGTAGCCATAGCTTTAAAGCAAATTCAGGAAAGACCGGCATTAATTTCCGATACGATTCCCGGCTTTCCCGAAGAACTTGAAATGATTGTCCAAAAGTGTTTAGCTAAGTCGCCGGGGGACCGATATCAAAATGCCAAAATATTAAAGAATGATTTAATGAGGGCTTTAACAGACGAAGAAGTAATTAATTTCAAGCATAGCGATAATATAGAGCATACAATGGTGATGAATAATTTCAAAAATAACTTATCGACTTCTAACTCCAAGCCTATAAGAAAAAAACCAAAGAATATTGCAAAAGGTTTAGCTATTGCTGTTTCACTTGTAGTATTATTTGGGGTTTTTTCATATCTTGGAGCGGCTTTAGCGAGAAAATATATTGATGTGCCTGAAGTTATAGTCCCAAATGTAATAGGCTGGCAGGAGGAAGACGCTGTAAAAGAGCTTGAAAAATTAAACTTAAAACCTAATATTGCCGAGAGGGTTTTTGATAAGGCTCCCGCAGGGCAAGTTATAGATCAAGACCCGAAGGGCGATCAAAAAGTAAAAACAACCCATCCTTCTATAGACTTAGTAGTAAGCAAAGGCCCTAAAGCGGCTACAGTTCCAAACATAGTCGGTAAAACTGAGGCTGAAGGTATTGCTTTATTAAACAGCTATGGATTAGAACCTGGCCGAATAATTCCAGAAAACTCTCCTGATGTACCTGAGGGCATTATCATAGACCAAAATCCCAGAGAAGGCTTTACCCTTTCAGAGGGTGAGTCGGTTAATTTTACTGTCAGCATAGGACCTGAAACAACAAATGCACCAAATTTGGTGGGTAAAACATTGGATGAGGCACAAGCCTTATTAAAAGAGAAAAATATCACGGTCAGCAGTGTTTCGAAAAAACCCGATCAAGCACCGGAAAATACGGTAATTGAGCAAAACCCAAAACCAAATGAGGCTATGGAGCTAAATGGTTCTATCAGTATTGTAATAAGCAGCGGCCCTGTTCAATTAAAAGAAATATCAGTTGGGCCAATCCTACTTTCTTCCGAATCCCCAGAGACTACCGTAAAGATAGTAGTGTCAGATGATTTGGGTAAGAATCGTACTGTTTATCTTAAAAACCATACTCCCGAAGATAGCCCCTTGAATGTGCCTATAGAAGGAGCCGGAGAGATGGAAATAGAAGTCTGGTTAGACGATGTGCTTTATTTTAAAGGGGAACGATAAATCTAAGGCGGGTATAAACCCGCCGGTATCTTTTTTAAACAATGTGGTTATATTTTAATTTTCCATAAATAATATTTAGAAAGAGGTTTGATTCATGGTTAAAGTTGCACCTTCTATTTTATCAGCGGATTTTTGCTGCTTATCAGAAGAAATTAAAAAAGTTGAAAATGGTGGAGCTGATCTCTTACATATAGATGTCATGGACGGGCATTTTGTGCCGAATATTACCCTTGGTCCCCCGGTTATATCAAGCTTAAAAGGAAAAACATATCTTCCGTTTGATGTCCATCTGATGATTGAAAATCCTGAAAAACATATTGATGATTTTATTAAAGCCGGAGCGGATATTATTACTGTCCACGTGGAATCTACAGTACATTTAAACAGACTAGTAAACTATATTAAAAATAAGGGTATAAAACCAGGTGTTGCATTAAACCCTTCGACACCTTTATCCAGCCTTCAATACATACTTGATGATATATACATGATTCTTATAATGAGCGTGAATCCTGGATTTGGTGGGCAGAAATTTATTCCTAAGATGCTAGAAAAAATCAGGGATTTAAAGAAGATTATTCTGCAAGAGAATCCCGAAATTTTAATTGAGGTAGATGGAGGTATTAATGAGGAGAATGCACCAGATATAATTAAAGCCGGAGCGGATATACTGGTTGCAGGTTCTGCGATTTATCTATCTTCTAATCCGGGGGATGTAATCGAAAAATTAAAGGCAGCTCATTAATGGAATTTAGTGTCACTGATATGGTATGCGGAATATAATAAAATAACGGAGAATTATTTGTGAGTAGGGGGTCGGTTAAATGTGGGGATACTGTGATATAAAGAAAATCCTGGGTTTAGCGGCAGCAATAGCTGGAATAGTTATACTAATTGTAAGCCTGCCTCCTTGGGTGTGGATGCTGGCTATGGGAGGTTTTTTAATTTGGTTTGGGTGGATTTTGTGTAACACTAAATGAAATGGTGAAAGGGGTGGGTTAATGCGGATATATGTATTAAAACTCCCAAGAACCCTCAGCAAGTTTGTTAAAGCTGTTCTAGGTTTGTTTGGCCAGGAAAAATAAAAAAGCGTGCTAACCGGCACGCTGATTTTTATTTGGCTCTTTTTACTTTTCCGGAACGCAAGCAGCTGGTGCATACATTGATTCTTTTTGTACGACCATTTAAATCAGCTTTTACCCGGCGAATATTTGGAGCCCATGTACGTTT
Source organism: Tepidanaerobacter acetatoxydans (assembly GCA_022840405.1). GTDB lineage: Bacteria > Bacillota > Thermosediminibacteria > Thermosediminibacterales > Tepidanaerobacteraceae > Tepidanaerobacter > Tepidanaerobacter acetatoxydans_A. The sequence goes on along the minus strand of JALHJR010000004.1, from coordinate 149,982 downwards.
TGATTTTCTATGGGAATGGCTAAGCTGTATGCCTTTCCTAGGAAGCTTACCACAAACCTCACACTTTGCCATTATTGCACCTCCTTGTACAATACAATATAGTTAGTTTTCCGATGTACTGAAAAAATCAACTTTAAGCTCTTTGACAACCACATAGGAATTCTCTTTAATATGCCAAAAGTATTTTATCATATAAACGGGAGCACTGCAATAAGGAAAGCCTACCTTAAACAACTTTTAATTATGAAAAAAACAAAAAATATATTATAATGGATGTAAATGAATGATGAATTGAAGGGAGGCAGCCAGTTGAAGAATATAATTAAAAATTCCTTAGGAGAAATAGAGATATCCAGGGAAGTGATAGCTGTACTTGCTGGTAATGCAGCTATGGAGTGCTATGGATTGGTTGGAATGGTATCGAGAAAAATGAGTGATGGTTTGACCGAGCTTCTCGGAAAGGAAAACCTGCACAAAGGTGTAGAAGTAAAAATTGATGAAGATATGCTTACAGTAGATTTGCATATTATAGTTCAGTATGGTACAAAAATTCATGAGGTTGCTAATAATGTAATTGAAAAAGTAAATTTTATCTTAGAGAATATATTGGGATTTAGACCTGACCGAACCAATGTAATAATTCATGGAGTCAGAACAAAGTAAGAGATGAGGAGGTTTTCGGGATTGGTTATGGAGAAAATTGATGGCAGTGTGTTAAAAAAAGCCATCATTAATGCTGCTTTTATTTTAAGGCAAAATAAAAAAATTGTAGATGCTTTAAATGTATTTCCAGTTCCAGATGGAGATACCGGAACAAACATGTCATTAACTATGGATCAAGCTGTAAAGGAACTAGAAAAAATATCATCGAATAACTTAAAAAAAATTGCTGATGCTGCAGCTTGGGGTTCTTTAATGGGCGCAAGAGGAAACTCCGGGGTTATATTATCTCAACTTTTTAGAGGCTTTGCCCAAGCCATACCGATACATAAAAACAGTATTGCACCAATGGAGCTTGCAGTTGCCTATAAAAGTGGGGTCGATGCAGCTTATCGAGCCGTAATGAGACCGGTAGAAGGAACGATATTGACAGTAGCCAGGGAAACTGCCGATAGAATGATTTTTGAAGCAAAGCGTAATAATAATTTCGAAACAATACTTCAAAACACGTTGATATATGGGGAAAAAGTGTTAGAAAAGACTCCGGAGATGCTTAAAGCACTAAAAGAGGCAAAAGTTGTAGATGCAGGAGGAAAAGGACTTTTATTTTTATTAAAAGGTTTTTATGAAACAATAAAAAATCCAAACCTTGATCTTGATTTTTCCTCATCAGAACAAAATTTGCAGACCATTAATGAAGGGATGCACCATAATAAAGAACTAGGTCAAGAAATTAAATATATGTATTGTACTGAACTTTTTATTACCGGAAAAGAAATTGATATAGAATCGATAAAAAGCGAATTGTCTAATTTAGGAGATTCAATGATAGTTATAGGTATGGATGAATTGGTTAAAATTCATATTCATACAAATAACCCTGATAAAGTTTTGAGTTGCTCTTTGAAGTGGGGAGAACTTTCAAAAATAAAAATCGATAACATGAAAATACAGCATCGTGAAATTATAAACGGTTCAAATGAAGATGATAGGGAAAATCATATTGAACATCTGGAAGATTTCAAGATAAGCAAGAAAAATATAGGTGTAACTGCAGTATCTCAAGGTAAAGGCTTAAATGAAATTCTTAAAAGCATGGGTGCAGATATCATCGAAGGTGGTCAATCGATGAATCCCAGTACTGAAGATATCCTATCAACAGTAGAAAAAAACTCCTCTGATAATATTATTATACTGCCGAATAACAAAAATATAATACTAACTGCCGAACAAACAAAGAGTTTATCTAATAAGAATATTTATGTAATCCCGACAAAATCGATTCCACAAGGTATTTCAGCTTTACTTGCCTTTAATCCGGAGCTTTCAGTAGAAGAAAATATTTTAAACATGAAGCGAAATATTAAAAATGTAGTTTCCGGAGAGGTGACTTATGCGGTTAGGGATACTGAGTGGAACGGTAATAAAATTAAAAAAGGAGATATTCTAGGAATAAAGGATGGCGATTTGTTAATAACCGGAAAAGAAAAAGAGGAAGTAATTTTCAAATTGGTAGCTCTTATGACTGAAGGTAGACAGGATGGGATAATTACAATCTACTATGGAGCCGATATAGATGATTATTCAATACAAAAGACGGTAGAAATCTTAGCAGAAAAATATAAGGATTTCGATATAGAATATTATTTTGGAGGGCAGAACTTATATTATTACATTGTTTCAGTAGAGTAAAGGTGTGATGTTTATGGATGTATCATCTGATGTAAAAAATATTAAAGGCATTGGCCCGGCAAGAGCCAAACTGCTCTCCAAATTAGGGATATACACTATTAGAGATGTTTTGTTTTATTTTCCAAGAGATTACCAGGATATGTCACCTTTGACATTTAAGCAGGGGACAGAGGACGAAACTGGAGTTTTTCCATGTATTGTTACAGGTTCTGCTGTGAGCAGGAAAACGCGAACAGGTATCTATATAACAAAGCTTCCGATTACTGACGGTCAAAATAAAGGTTATGCCGTATTTTTTAATCAACCATTTGTAGAAAAAAGTTTTTATCCTAATCAAAGGCTTTTATTAATAGGGAAAATTAAAAAGAACTTTGGTATTTACGAGATTGCTAGTCCTGAATGGATAAAATTTGACAAGGGTAGCAATGCTAAAATTGAAAGAATTCGGCCAATTTATCCGCTATCTAAAGGCATTTCTCAAAATTTTGTCAGAAATACAGTTAAAAATGCCATAGAAAAATTTTCCGGTTTAGAAGAAACACTACCGAATGATATATTAAGCAGGTATAATTTACTATCGCTGGAAGAAGCAATAAAAAACATTCATTTTCCGCAAAACTTTAGAATGTTGGAAAAAGCGAGAGAAAGGTTTATATTTGAAGAATTATTATTATTTCAATTAGGTGTAAATTTATCTAGATATTATTTAAAATCTGAAAAACGCAAAAACAGATATAATACCATTGATCTAGGACCTTTTTTATCAGAAATCCCTTTTACTCTTACTTCCGGCCAGGAAAAGGTTTTAAAAGATATTATAAAAGACCTTAAAAGTGAGTATATTATGAGTAGACTTATCCAAGGTGATGTTGGTTCAGGTAAAACTGTAGTAGCGTGTGCTGCATTATATCTGTCGGCAAAAAATGGTTTTCAAGGTGTTATGATGGCTCCTACGGAAATTTTAGCAGAACAACACTATAATATACTGAAACGATTTCTCAGTCCATTTGATATAAATGTAGACATGCTAAAAGGAGGGCTTGCCAAAAAAGAACGAAAAAAACTTCTCTTAAAACTGAAAAATGGGACTGTAGATGTTTTAGTAGGGACACATGCAATTATACAAGAAGATGTAGAGTTTAAAAAACTGGGAATGATTATTACTGATGAACAGCATCGATTTGGAGTAAAACAACGAGAAAATCTGGTAAAAAAAGGTCATTGTCCAGATGTTATAGTAATGAGTGCTACTCCTATACCCAGAACGATTGCTATGGCACTATACAGCGATTTAGATATTTCCGTTATTGATACATTGCCGGCAGGCAGGCAGAAGGTGGATACTTATGTAGTAAACGATTCTATGAGAAAAAGAGTATATGATTTTATGGCTTCAGAAGTTAAAAAGGGTCATTTGGTTTATGTGGTATGTCCGGCAGTTGAGGAAAATGAATTAGAAATAATTAATGTTGAACAACATACTGCATACTTAAGACAAGAGTATCCATACTTACAAATCGGAATGTTGCATGGTAAAATGAAGCAGGATGAAAAGGATAAGATGCTAAATCGATTTTTATTAAAAAAAATCCAAGTTCTTGTAGCAACTACAGTTGTGGAAGTTGGTGTTGATGTTCCACTTGCTACTTTGATGATAATTGAAAATGCCGAAAGATTTGGGCTTGCTCAACTTCATCAATTACGAGGGAGGGTTGGCAGAAGTTCTTTAAAGTCTTACTGTATTTTAATATCAGGTTCTAATCAAGGAACTGCGAGGGAAAGATTGGATTATCTAATGAACTGCTATGATGGCTTTAAAATATCACAAAAGGACTTGGAGCTTAGAGGCCCCGGAGAATTTTTAGGGGTTAAGCAGCATGGATTTTTTGAATTTAAATTTGCCAGTTTTATTGATAACATAGAAATTCTTAAAACCACACAAAAATTAGCAAATCAAATTTTAGAAAAAAAATATCTTCTGCTGCCTGAGTATAAAAATCTAAAAAAGTCATTGGAAACAAAAATCTGCATATAGTTTTCATCTATTAAACTTAATTATTGTTAAGAAGTAAAAAATAATTTATTACATAAAATAAACGACTTAAGTATATTGAGTTTTGAAATATGCTGTAGTCGTTTATTTTTTTTATAAAAATTTTTATGAATCGATTGGATTTCAAGGCAGATTATTCTAGTATATAGACTTTTTCTTAGGTTATATTAACAGTACGATGATGAAGGAGGTGAAATTAGATTATGGCATTGGGACAAAAAAGAAATAAGCTTGTAGTTCCTGAAGCGTATAAGGCTATGGAACAGTTTAAAAATGAAATTGCTAAAGAAGTTGGAATTCAAGCCCCTGCAGATGGATATTGGGGAAATTATTCTTCGAGAGATTGTGGTGCTGTCGGCGGCCATATGGTAAGAAAAATGATTGAGGATTATCAAAGACGTGCAAGTGGCGGAACGACAACTCAATAAATAAATCAAAAAAAGGCAGGCTCGTTTAGAGCCTGCCTTTTTTTAAACAAAGTAAATTAAACAAATAGTAATGCCGGCATAAATGCCGGCATTGGGAGAGGAGAAACCGGAGGAAGAGCTTATGGGGAAAGTTTATTACAGTTATAGTATAAGCCGACCTAAAGAAAAGTATTCAATACATTTAAATAAAATATCGTTAAAATACAATTATTTGTTTTAAACTTGTCGCTAATATGTTAGAATATTGCTTGAAAGGAGTTTAATGTGTTTGGCTTATGAGAATTATTGGCGGTTTTCACAGAGGTAGAAAAATTAAATCGATAAGCGGTATGAACACCCGCCCAACATCAGATTTTGTCAGAGAAGCATTATTTAATATAATTGGCAGTGATGTTGTGGGAAGTTGTTTTTTGGATTTGTTTGCAGGAACGGGAGCAGTAGGTATTGAAGCACTGAGCAGAGGTGCCCAAAATGCTATTTTTATAGAAAAGAATCCAATAGCGTGTTCAATAATCAAACAAAATCTTTTAGATTTGAAATTAATCGGTAAAGGAAGAGTTATTCAAAGTGATGTTATATCTGCTTTGAAAAAATTAATTTTAGAGGGCAATAATTTTGATATAATCTTTATGGATCCTCCTTATTTCAAAAATAATATAGGAGCAACATTAGATATTTTAAAAGATTTTAATGTAACAGAATCAATTATTATAATTCAACATCCAAAAGATGAGCTGCTCAAGTTTGATGGTTTTGCATGCTGTAAACACAAACAATATGGCAGAACCGCATTAACATTTTTAACAAAGGAGTGACCAATTTTGAATATAGGGATATATCCGGGGAGCTTTGATCCTATTACTTATGGGCACCTGGATATTATACAAAGGAGTTCGAAACTGTTCGACAGGTTAATTGTAGCCGTTTTATCCAATCCTCGAAAAAAACCGCTCTTTACTGTGGAAGAAAGAATCGAAATGATACGTGATTCCGTACATGATATTCCAAACGTTGAAATTGATAGTTTTTCGGGCTTGTTAGTGGATTTTGCCAAATTAAAAAAGGCCCGTGTTATTGTAAAAGGCTTAAGAGCTGTATCAGACTTTGAGTACGAGCTTCAAATGGCTCTTATGAACAAAAAATTGGATGAGCGTATTGAAACTATTTTCATAATGACAAATAGCAAGTATTCATACCTAAGTTCCAGCGTAGTAAAAGAAGTATCAAGCCTTGGGGGGTGTGTTGCAACTGTTGTTCCACCTTTGGTGGAAAAACGCTTAAAACAGAAATTTAAAATAAATTAAAAATAAAAACCTTGAAGGAGGTTTTTGAATGAATTGTTTTCAAATTATAGAACAACTTCAAACATTAATAATCAATAGCCCTAAAATACCGCTTTCGAACAAAGTGGTAATCAATCAAGACCAAATTTTAAACCTTATCGATGAACTTTTAAGAGAGATTCCTGAAGATATGAAAGATGCTAAAAAGATTATTGAAGACAGACAGCGCATTTTAATTGAAGCGCAACAGCAAGGAGAATTAATAGTTAAAGAGGCACAGGATACAATTGAGAAGATGATAAATCAGGATGAAATTACTAAAATGGCTAAAGAAAAATCAGATCAAATATTGACTTTTGCTAAGCAAACAGCCCGCGATTTACGTACGGGAGCAAATGCCTATGCCGATGAGGTCTTAGAAGATGCACAAAATCATCTTGAAAGGTTGCTGGAAACCTTAAAAAAGAGCAGAGAAGAGCTCAATAAAACAAGGTGATTTATTTTTTCTTCACAACCTTAAAACCGATAATGTTTAAATTTTTCATCAAGTGAGTAATAATTGATGTAAGGAGTATTAAAATAAATAATAATACAAAAACCTCCGTAGAAGTTTTAAATATGTTGAACCAACTTTCGGATGTGGTTTGTGGTGACATGGCAAATGTGGGTATTACCAGTGATTCAAAACTATAGATAGGTGTTATCATTAATACATATGCTACAAATCCTGCAAAAAAAGCATGCAATAGTCTTGCAAAAATGTAAGGGGTAATCTTTATTTTTGTATCACTTACCATGCTAATAACTTGAAAATGTACAGAAAGACCACTCCATGCGATTATACTGCTTACAATAATTACTCGCTGCATTAAAGGAGCACTAGCAGCACTTGCTAATTGTGTTCCCAGAGTTATTTCAAAAAATCCGCTTAAAATAGCTGGAGCCAAACTACTATCAAAGCCAAATGCTTTCAAAATCGTTTCTATTACCGGAATCAGAATACCTATAAAACCGGCGACTGTTATGGTCCTGATTATGACTGAAAATAGTACGATAAATCCAAGTACCATAAGCAATGAGTTTACAGAGTCTTTTATGCAATCTCCCAATAACTGACCAAATGGCCTTCCATCTTCTTTACGAGCTCTTAAAAGTTCATGCGTAGCCCTTAAAAAAACACCACCTTGTTTTTTAAAAGTTGATGCTAATGGCGTAATTTCTTTATTTTTGGCATAAAAACGCATAATAAGTCCCAAAATAATTGCTGATATGTAGTGTGACAGAGCAATTATTATGCCCAATCTTGCATCTTTGAACATTCCTACTGCAACAGCTCCAATCATAAATAAGGGATCAGCTGTATTTGTAAAAGACATGAGCCGTTCTGCTTCCCAGGTATTGCATAATTCATTTTTGACCAATTTACCTGTAAGCATAGAACCAACAGGATATCCACTGGCAAGACCCATTGCCATGACAAAAGATCCTGCACCGGGTACATTAAATAAAGGACGCATAAAAGGTTCCAATAATACGCCCATAAAGTGAACGACTCCTAACCCCATTAGAAGTTGTGAACCTATAAAAAAGGGAAGCAGTGCCGGCAGAACTATTGCAAACCATGTATTAAGTCCTTCTAAAGCTGCATTGAATGCCTCATCAGGGAAACAAATAATAGATATGGTAATAATTACTGCTAATATAGGTAAAAATAGCTGATAAGCTTTGAATATATAAGAATGTAATTTTTTATTTTTCATTTTCGAGCCTCCCAAGCGTAGTTTCGTTCATTTTAATATATATATATTTCTTGGGCAGGTTTAATATGCTTAGATAGGTTGTTGGAATATATAGTTGTTATTGAGAATAACTTCTATATAAATGTTTCAAAAATAAGGGCTATTTTATGCACATTATCAAAAATGGCAGGCAAATGATTTTTCCCGAAAAAAGTATAGAAAAGAGGATAATAATGGTAAGCAAGCAAAGAAAAAGGTCTTTACAAGTTATAACAATAATAATACTATTATTAGGTTTAAATTACTATTTGGGTCAAACGTATACTATAGTAGCTCCGGGCATAACTGTTGATCTTAAGGAAATTGTAACAGTTGAAAACGGGTCTAAGCATAAAGAAGGCTCTTTTTTTTTAACGACAGTATCAAGCCGAACACTTAATATCCCCTTACTGTTTTATGCTGCTGTAGACCCTTATGTAAATATTGAGAGAAAAGAGCAAATGATACCTGCCGGCTGGGATATGCAGCAGTATATGGATTACATGAGAAGATGGATGGAGGAGAGTCAGAAAATAGCAGAGGTAGTAGCATTGAGAAAAGCAGGATATAACACCCAGATTTTAGGTGATGGTGCACAAGTGATAGAGATTATGCCGGAAAGTACTGCAAAAGGAAAGCTCCTCCCTGGTGACATAATAAAAAAGGTTGATAAGGAAAAAGTAAATCTTGCAGAAGAAGTAGTAAAAAAGGTTTCAAATCACAATATAGGTGAGATGGTAGAACTAGAAGTAGAAAGGCAAAATAAAAATATAACAGTTTTGATACCTACTATGGAAAGCAAGACTGAAAAGGGAAAGTCTGTAATAGGTATCTATATAACCACATTAAATTGGAAACCTATCCTGCCTCTGAAGATAGATATTGACACAGGAGATATTGGCGGCCCTTCAGCTGGGAGCATGTTAACTATGGAAATTTTAAATCAACTTTCTTCTGAAAATTTAACCAAAGGGCATAAGATTGCAGGAACTGGGACTATAAGCCTAGATGAGCAGATAGGTGAAATCGGTGGCGTCCAACAAAAAGTTAAAGCTGCTTATAGAGATGGAGCTGAAATATTTTTTGTTCCTGAGAGAAATGCAAATGATGCAGTAAAAGCTGCAGAAGGTTTAAATATAGAAATAATTTCAGTAACTAAACTTGATGATATATTAGATTACTTAGAAGAATTAAAGTAGATAACACTTCTTCTAAAATCTGATCCGCCATTTCTAAGTGCTGTATTTTTATATACAAGCGAGTAAACATCCGATGCAAGTAAATCCTTTTCGAACATTATTTTTGCACTTTGATTTAGGTTTTTGTATTCCGAAGCTCGGGTTATTACAGGAACAGTGGCTTTACTATTCATTTTTTTTAGAATAAGAGCACCTTTTTGTGTAAATCCCAAAACTCTCAAATACTGTGGTGACCTTATTTCAACTATCTCCTTAGGTACATTGAGCAATATATGCATTAATATCCTCTGAATTCTGGTTACCGGATATCTTTTTGATTTTATTTGTGAAATGAGCTGCTCAAGAGTTCCAGAAGCTTGTGCAGCTTTTTTAATTCGATTTTCAAGTCCTTCTGCCACATCAAAGTAAGTTTTAAGTTCATATACCGACATACGACGCAAAGCATATAAAAGGATAGTTTCAAAATCTTGTAAAAAAATGGGAGTATGGCCATCTTCTATCTCTTTTTTAATAATTCGAAGAGTTGAATCAGGTAGATTATTAACTAAATCATTGCTAAAATCTTGTCGGTGATAAAATAATTCTTGTCTTATAGCAGATGCACTTGCATATTGCTGCGTAAGTTCTTTATCATGATAACCATGACCTTGCCTGAGAACGGGAAAAATCGAAAAACCTGCTTCCAGTTTATTGATAGCTTTTATATATTCAACAGCTAAAATATAATTTGGTTTTTTTAGCAAATCAGATATCAATTGTCTGTCTAAATTAATGTTTTTTACCATCATATATTTAATCACAGCTTTTTCCCTGGCAGCGGGAAATGATAATCCTTTTTTCAGATAGCTATTCATGAAATGTTTAAATAAATCTGGTTCTTCGGATAATAGTTTGCCTAAATAAAATAATTCTTTTTCGCAATATCTTTCTATGCCAAAACTTATAGTATTGACAACCTGAGATTGTAATAGCAATTTTACGGCACTTTCTGCAAATATTTCAGCTGTAGCCGTAGAAAAACAAACAGGCAGTTCTATAACTAAATCAGCCCCTTCACAAAGTGCCATTTCAGCTCTAGCCCACTTGCTAAAAACTGCCGGTTCACCGCGCTGAACAAAGTTTCCGCTCATAATGACTATTATTCCGTCAGGCTTTAAATTTTTTCTAACAGTGCATAATTGATACAGATGGCCATTGTGAAAAGGATTATATTCAGCAATAATGCCAACGATATTCAAAACACCACCACCTAAAGGCTTTTGACTATTATATAACAAAAATAAAAAAATATTAAGAAGGATTTTTTTAATTTAGCATAGAACATCTATTACGATTATATAACAATAAACGACATAATTAGCTTTAATTTGCTGACTACAGTCATATAATTATAGTTTATTAAACTTTTTATAAATATTGTGGTATAATTAACAATGTCTTGTATGCAAAATAATTAGTGTGTATTAATGAAAAATAAAATTAAAATATTTTATGTAGCATAAAGGAAGGAGTAATAAAAATGGATTTTATCAAAAAAATAAGAGAGCGTGCAACGACATCGCCCAAAACGATAGTTCTGCCAGAGGGAAGTGATGAAAGAGTCGTTAAAGCCGCAGAAATCATTACAAAGGAAAAAATTGCAAGAGTAGTGTTATTGGGAAATGTAGATAACCTTAAAAACGCATCGAAAGAATTTGAACTTTCAGGTGTGGAAATTATCGATCCGGAGTTATCACCAAAAGCTGAAGAGTATGCAACTTTGTTATACGAAGTTCGTAAAAACAAGGGTATGACTATGGAGAAAGCCAGAGAATTGGTAAAAAATCCAATATGGTATGGTACTTTGATGGTAAAAAATAACGATGTCGATGGAATGGTGGCTGGTGCAGTTACAGCGACCGGAGATGTATTCCGACCAGCGTTCCAAATAGTTAAAACGGCACCGGGTATAGGCGTTGTATCCAGTGCTTTTATGATGATTGTACCTAATTGTGAATTTGGGTCTAATGGGCATATACTCTTTGCAGATTGCGCCATAAATCCGAATCCGGATGCCAAGCAGCTTGCTGAGATTGCAGTTTCTACTGCAAAAACATGGGAGTCTTTAATGGACGATGAGCCGAGGGTGGCAATGCTATCCTTTTCCACCAAGGGCAGTGCTCAAAATGAAATGGTAGATAAAGTGGTTGAAGCCACTAAAATACTTAAGCAGCAGGCACCCAATCTCTTGTCGGATGGTGAATTGCAGGCTGATGCCGCTTTGGTTCCTAAGGTGGCTAGTTCTAAGGCACCAGGCAGCCCAGTTGCGGGACAAGCCAATATACTGGTATTTCCAGATCTTAATGCAGGCAATATTGGTTATAAACTAGTGCAAAGGCTTGCAAAGGCAGAGGCAGTTGGTCCCATAAGTCAAGGCTTGGCTGCACCTATAAATGATCTTTCAAGAGGATGTAGCGTAGAAGACATCGTAAATGTGGTTGCAATTACATCTCTGCAAGCAAATTAATAAAATTTTAGGAGGTTATTTTGTTGAAGATTCTTGTTATCAATTGTGGCAGTTCATCTTTGAAATATCAGCTCTTCAATATGAAAGATCAATCAGTACTGGCTAAGGGTTTAGTGGAAAGAATAGGTCTTGAAGTTGGAATGCTCAAGCATATGCCTTACGGTAAAGATAAGATAGAAGTATCGGACAATATTCCAAACCATAAGGTAGCCGTAAAAATGATGCTTGATGCTCTCTTAGATAAAAATCACGGTGTTCTAAAAGATATTTCGGAAATATCAGCAGTAGGTCATCGCGTAGTACATGGTGCGGAAAAATTTTCCGGCTCTGTAAAAATAACGGATGAAGTTATGGATGTACTAAAAGAATGTGTAGCCATTGCTCCATTACATAATCCGCCTAATATTGTAGGTATTGAAGCAGCTCGAGAGATGTTACCGGACGTTCCGATGGTTGGAGTGTTCGATACGGCATTTCATCAAACTATGCCTCAATATGCTTATATGTATGGGTTACCTTATGAATTATATGAAAAATATGCCGTAAGAAGATACGGCTTTCATGGTACTTCTCATTGCTTTGTATCAGCTGAGGCTGCAAAAATGTTAAACAGGCCTATTGAAGAATTAAAAATGATTACATTGCACTTGGGCAATGGTTCAAGCATAACAGCGATTAAAAACGGTAAATCTATTGAAAACAGCATGGGATTTACGCCGTTGGAAGGTATTATAATGGGAACACGCTGTGGCAATATAGATCCGGCAATAGTGCCATTTATAATGGAAAAAGAAGGAATATCGCCGGATAAAATGAACGAGTATTTGAATAAAAAATGCGGAGTCTATGGAATTTCCGGAGTTAGCAGTGATTTCAGAGATTTAGAAGAAGCGGCAAAAAACGGTAATAAACGTGCCGACTTAGCCTTAAAGATGTTTTCTTATCAAGCTAAAAAATTCATCGGTTCCTATGCTGCGATCATGAATGGGCTTGATGCTATTGTGTTCACAGGTGGTATTGGAGAAAATTCTGCTACAATGAGGCAGATGATTTGTAAGGATATGGAATATTTAGGAATAAAGATTGATGAAGCTAAAAACCAAGTCAGAGGAAGGCAGGCAGATATTTCTTTTAAAGAGGCTAAAGCAAAAACCCTTGTTATTCCAACAAATGAAGAACTTATGATAGCCTTAGATACGATGTCTCTTGTTAAAACTGCTTGACACTGGTTTTATGTAAATATATAATAAAGTGTAATTTCTTCGGGGTGAATAATTGTGAAATTGAGTCTGGCAGGAATGAAACATGTAGTAGGAGGCACGGCTGAATTTGACTTTACACAACCAACCATGAATTTAGATTTAAAACGTGAGGGCATCAGTAGCGTAGGACCAGTAAGGGTAAAAGGCAAAATAGAAAATCTGGGAGACAGAATATTTCAAGCAGATGGGCAGATTGAAGTTACTGCTGCCGGGTTATGTTCAAGATGTCTTACGCAAACTAAGGTCCGGTTTGCTATGGATTTTTCGCTGAAATTTAGTGATATTTTGGCACAATCTGAAGAACTAATAAAATTCGATGGTGAGGAAATTGAACTGTATCCTCAAGTCGTAAACGAAATTATTTTAAACTGCCCCAGTCAAATTTTATGTAAAATTGATTGCAAGGGATTATGTCCTAAGTGCGGAGCCAACTTAAACACAAGTATTTGTAAGTGTGAAACAGAAAATTTGGATCCCCGATTTGCAGTATTGAAAAAATTATTAAAGAGCGAATAGTTAGAGGAGGTGTTGTAATGGCCAATCCTAAACATAGAACATCTAAATCCAAAAAAGGTTCTCGTAGAAGCCACTGGAAATTAACATTGCCTTCGATTTCAGAATGTCCCCAGTGCCGTGAACCAAAACTGTCCCACAGGGCATGCCCCAACTGTGGATACTACAAAAATCGTGAAGTTATAAAAATGGAAGCTAAAAAAAGCTAAAAATTTTTACAAAAATACCTTCTTAATGAGGGTATTTTTTCGTTTATCCGATATATTTGCCGGTAATGGGTTATAAAAAAAGTCTTTTCGGAAAAAATATTTAATAGATAAAACTGGGCTATGGTGATGCTGAATAAACAATGAAAAAAATAGTGGTATCACACAAATAATGAAAAAATCGTGAGGGATATATTATGAAGAACTATTCCCAGATAATAAGACATTCCGGCAATGCTTCACTTTTTGATATATTAGATGTGTCGGTAACCGGATCTTTGACAGGTACGCCTATTCATATTCACGCCGAAGGGTTAAGAGGTACAGGAAAAACAACCATCATAAGAGCATATAAAGAAGTTTTACCTAAAATTAACAGAATAAAGGGGTGCTTGTATAATTGTGATCCATCCAATCCCCATTGTCCTGAGCATTATAATCTGACTAGTGAGGAAATCGAAAAAATCGGTGTAGAGAGAATTAATATGCCGTTTTTAGAAATTTCGCCTTCTGCAAAAAAAGGATCTGTTGTAGGTAGTATCGATTTAAAAAAAATATCTTCGAAAGAAAGTCCGGAAGCTGCACTTTTATTAGGAACTATTCCGAAGGCACATCGGGGAATAGTTTTTATAGACGAAATAAATCGTATCGCTGATACTTCGCCTGAAATTGTTGATCTGCTGCTCGATGCAATGGGAACAAAACCTGGGAGAATACAAATCGAGGAAGCGGGGCTGCCTGTTACAGAAATACCGGTTCAAGTCAGTATTTGGGCTGCCTCAAATCCGGATGAAGATCCTGGACCGCTAGAGAATATTCGGCGCCAACTCTCAGATCGATTTGATTTTACTGTCAACGTTGAAAGACCTCTTGATACTTACGTAATTAACAGAATTTTTAGTGATGAAGTATTAAACGTTGTTAATACAGCAACAATACAAAAAACAAAAGAATTTTTAGAAGCAGAAAAAAATATAAACAGATTCAAACCTACCCAAGAAATAAGAGATCTTTTGGCATCATTATATGTCAATTATGGCATAGAAAGCCTTCGATATGTAGAGGCCGCTTTACTTGGAACAAAAATAAGAGGTGCCCTATTAAAGCGAAATCCAAATATAGAAGATGTTATTTTTATTACACGCTATGCTTTACGACATAGAGTAGAAATGAAAGACTTAAATAATATATTGCAGAACTTAGAAGAAAAAAAGAGCCTAATAAAAAAAGACTCGATTAGTGTTGAAACTTCTATTCAGAATGAAAATAAATTACCTGATTCTACTAAAGTCTCGGAAATTAATGAGCATAAGAACAAAAACTCTAGAACTTTTAGCTTCGATTTTTTAAAAAAGCTTTTACAACGATTTGTCCCAAATGCTGAATCAGCGAAAAGTTCAAACACAAGCAGCACAGCACCTAATCCTAGTATAAAAGCGCCGCCGCAAAAAGCATTACCAATGGATAAATTAAAGATAACAGAATATGTAAAGACCGAAGAGGATTTGATAAAATGAGTTCTATAGAGAAACTGCAGATGGAGTTAAATAATGGTAAGGGCGTTAGAGTGGGTCAAGCAGCTGTTGTTAGTCGAAAAGTCCATACAATCAATTACGATACTCCGCAAAATGTGAACATAATCATTAATGCTGATGCCGGTCAAGCCTTTTATTATCGTTTTGTTGAAAACGAGATAATTCATATAGATTTGTTTCATGAAATAAAGATATTTAATTTGATGCAAATGGCTGACTTTCTTAAAAAAAGTCTCGTAGAAAATTCATTGGATTATTTAATTGACAATATTGATATTCAGACAGGATCGGGAGGAGGCCGGCTGACAGGGAGTCTAAGCTATGGGATAACCGAAAATCTTAAGAAAAACCACTTAAATCATGTCCATATAACAGCATTTATGACTAATGAAGAATTAGAAAACATATTTTTAATAGTTGCCGAAACGGAAAAGGCTCTTCAAGAGCAAGGCGTTGAACTTAGAAAAATTGAGAGAATAAAACATGAAACTGGCAATGCTCCCATAGATATGTCACCATATACCACCGACTCTGATTCATATTTAAAGCAAAATGGCGGTTGTTCTAAAAAGGATAGCCTTTTTAGTGAAACCACAGCGATGATTGAGTATTTTGGGAGCTTAAAAGAGGTAGAAGATGCAATTAAAAATTTTGAATTTGAGAGTGATATATCAGGAAGAGCATTGCATATAACAGAAAAAAATGATGACTTTAACGATATAATAAAATATTTTGAGCAAACAAATATTTTAAGCAAACATCAAAATAAGTATCGTTTAACCAGTAAAGGGAAAGAATTGAAAGAATTTTTAAGGATATACAAGAGAGAATTAGAGTTTGTGCTAAAAAGAACCATAAAGAATCCGCAGAGGATTAATAACTATAAAGGTTTTGCAATCAACCATTTATCTAGCATGGAAACAGGATATCGAAGCGGACCAAGTAATTGCAAACCTCATGTTTCTGAAGAATGGCCTGAGGAATTGGATATATCGGAAACTGTTAGAAAATCGCTGGTAAGAAGCTATATTGAGAATAAAAAATTCAGTATTGAGCAGGAAGACATAGTTGCTATCAAGCGAACTCCGAAATTACAGCAAGACATTTGCTTGATAATAGATGCCAGTGCAAGTATGGCTGGTTTTAGACTTAGAAATGCTAAATATTTGGCAAGATATCTTGTATTAAAGCCAAATACTCAAGTAAGTATTATGGCTTTCCAAGAAAAAGAAGTTACTGTCTGTGTTCCTTTTACAAGAAACTATGACATAATGGAAGAAGGTATAAATAAGATAGTGGCAACTGGTTTAACACCATTGGCATTAGCCTTAGACAAAGGCATCTGCCATATTAATAAAAAAAATTTAAAAAATCCACTGATTATGCTTATAACCGATGGGATACCTACAGTACCTTTATGGACAAGTGACCCAATTAATGATGCTGTTTCGGCGGCCGATAAAATTGCAAAAAATAAAATTAATTTCTGTTGTATTGGCCTCCAACCTAATAAAGATTGTCTAATCAAGATTACTGATGCTGCAAGAGGAAAGTTATACATCTTAGATGAGCTGAATCGCAAAGGATTAGTTGAAGTTGCTAAAAAGAGCAGTCAGTGGTAGCCAAAAAAATATAAGGTATCAGAAGGCCTGTTAAATCATTAACTTTGTAAATAAAAGAGAGCATTATAAAACTAGTTTTTAAGCAGTTTTACAATGCTTTCTTTTGTTTTCGTTGATATAAAAATGGGATTAGTTTATAATTATATATATTGTATAATTGGTATGGACAGATAAAATTTATTCAAATTTTTTGCTACAAAACTGGAGGATATGATGATTAATGGCAACTATATATGGCAAGTAGGGTCAACACAAGAAGTTAATGATAATTATGACGAATTTCACCCTGTAATCCTGCAATTGCTCAAAAAAAGGGGTATAGTTACACCTGAGCAGATTCATGGATATATATATCCTAAACTGGATAACTTATATGACCCTATGCTGCTGAAAGATATGGACAAAGCTGTTGTACGCATTAAAGAAGCCCTATCAAAAAAACAAAAAGTTACAATTTATGGTGATTATGATGCTGACGGAATAACCAGCTGTGCTGTTCTTATGAAGTTATTAAAAAATTTAGGCGGAACGGTTAACTATTATATACCTTCAAGACTTGATGAAGGCTATGGTCTCAATAAAGATGCTATAGATATGATACATAAGCAAGGAACAAAGCTAATTATAACTGTAGATAATGGCATTAGTTCATGTGAAGAGGTGCAATATGCTTCCAGCTTAGGCTTGGATGTTATCATTACTGACCATCATGAGCCTCAGCAAAAAATGCCTCAGGCTGCTATTGCAATAGTTGATCCCAAAAGAGAAGATTGTAGTTATCCTTTCAAAGAATTAGCAGGCGTTGGTGTGGCGTTGAAACTTGCATATGCTTTGATGGGTAAGGATTTAAACTTTGAAAAAGAGCTACTTGAATTGGCAGCTATTGGTACCGTGGCAGATATTGTTCCACTGTTAGATGAAAACCGAATAATTGTCAAAAATGGGCTTGATGACTTAGGAAATACAAAAAATCTAGGTCTTAAAGCGATGATGAATCTGTTAAACTTAAATGATATTTCAATAGAGCCGGGAAAGATTAGCTATTTATTGGCACCAAGATTAAATGCTGCCGGGAGGATAGCAAATCCCGAAATTGCTGTAGAGCTTTTGCTATGTGAAGATGCAAAACGAGCTTTTGAACTTGCTACGACTCTTGAAAGAATCAATCAGGAAAGGCAGACTCTCGAAGCTAAAATATTAGACGAAGCAAAAGCAGTAATAGAACAGGAAATTGACTTAGATATAGAAAATATAATAGTAATTTCCAGTGCCAACTGGCACCCTGGAGTTATCGGAACAGTAGCTTCAAAACTGGTAGAAATCTATGGCAGGCCGTGTATTATAATCTCAGAAAAAGGTGATGAAGGCCGGGGCTCTGGAAGAAGTATTTCGGGATTTAATCTCTTTAATGCCTTAAGTAAGTTATCTCATCTCCTTATAAGGTTTGGAGGTCATGAACAGGCTGCTGGTTTAAGTATCAAAGTAGAAAATATTGGTACATTTCGAAGGGAATTAAATCAACTTTTCGTGCAGGATACTGTGCAAAAAGATGGAAGTCCTAAACTTGACATAGATTTGGAATTAAACCAGAGCGATATTAATTTAAAACTGGCAGAGCAGCTGGAGCTTATGAAACCATTTGGATACGGGAATCCTAAGCCGGTATTTATGTGTAGAAACTTGCATATTCAGAAATTAAGGACGGTGGGCAGCGGAGATAAACACTTAAAATTAAATCTAAAAAGTCATGAAAATAATATTGATGCTATAGGATTTAACTTTGGCCTTTATAAGGAAGATTTAGACATGGCAACAATAATGGATGCAGCTTTTTATTTAGAAGTAAATCGGTGGAAAGGCTCCATCGAACCACAGTTGAATATAAAAGATTTAAGAGTTCCTTTTTTTAGAGATGAATTGCTGCTTGATGTTGAAAATAATTATTATCGATATTTTTACTCCTGCTTAAATGCCTTAAATGGAAAAAGCATTAGGACGTCAAGTGAGGATAAATTAATAAATGAAGATAATATGCTTGTTTTAAAAAATAAGAGAATTCAAGCGAAGATAGGATATATAAATTCACTTTTAAAAGCAAAAAGTAAAGTAATGATAGTAATAAATACACCGTATAAAGCATGGCAGCTATTAACGTATCTAAGAGAAGATGATGATTTAAGGAACAGAGCCAAAGTGTCTTATTGCTTAGATTTACCTGCTCAGAGTCATGACTATAATGTTATTGCAGTAAACCCATTAGCTATATGCAATAATAAAAATTTTGAGGATATAGTATTTTATGATACACCTTTCAGTGTTGATATTTTAAAAAAACAATTAGCCGAAGTATCACCAAATTCAAAGACGCATATACTTTTTGAACGAGAAGATTTACGCTATAATTACTTGGTGTGTCAGCAAATTTTACCAAGTATTAATGAATTAAAAGTTGTGTACCAAATGATTGGAAAATTAACTTTGGGAACTTTTGAAGGTTCTCTAAACATAAATGAATTTAGAAATTTGTTACAGAAACAGTCAGGGATAGATATGCACCTGTGTAGATTGATAAATGTTTTTAAAATATTTCAGGAAATAGGCATTATTAAACTTGATATAGAAGATGGTTTTTTTCATATATTAGGTCATGAAAAGCACAATAATAAGTTTCAGCTGGAACGTTCCAAAACATATTTACATCTTTATCTACTTAAAAGGAATGTAGTAGAATTTTATAATAAGTTTCAAATTGTACAATCAGATATATTTATGAATGTGGAGGAAATTGAATGGACTTGAAAGAGAAAATCAGGGTAATTGAAGATTTCCCACAAAAAGGAATAAGTTTTAAGGATATCACGACTCTAATAAAAGATGGAAAGGCTTTTAAGCAGGTAATAAAATCAATGGCAGATCTTGTTCGACATAAAGAAGCTGACTTAGTAGTTGCTCCGGAAGCTCGTGGATTTATTATTGGGGCGCCGATTGCATATGAATTAGGTGCCGGATTTGTACCAATAAGGAAAAATGGCAAGCTGCCGGGGGAAACAATAAGGGCTGAGTATAAATTAGAATACGGTATAGATATTATCGAGATGCACAAAGATGCAATAAAACCGGGCCAAAAAGTTATTGTAGCAGATGATCTGTTGGCAACTGGCGGAACGATTTTTTCCACCATAGAACTTGTGGAAAGACTTGGAGGGGAAATTTCGGCAGCAATTTTCTTAATTGAATTAACCGATATAAACGGAAGAGAGAGTTTAAGCGAGTATGATGTCTTTTCACTTATAAAATATTGAAACAGGCAGGGGGGAGCAAGAATTGGATTTTGATTCATTGGAAAAGCAAATTTTATCTTATAGCCCATCGGCTGACCTTGACTTAATAAGAAAGGCTTATATGTTTGCAAAGGAAGCACACAGTGGACAGCACAGGGTTTCCGGTGAACTATTTATATCTCATCCCCTGGGTGTAGCTATGATCTTAGCTGATTTAGAATTAGATATTCCTACCATTGCTGCCGGTTTGTTACATGATGTGGTAGAGGATACTGACTATGCTATAGAAGATATTGAAAAAAATTTTGGCTCTGAAATTGCCATCTTAGTGGATGGTGTAACAAAATTAGGCAAACTTGAGTTTAAGACAAAAGAAGAACAGCAAGCTGAAAATCTTAGAAAAATGTTTTTTGCCATGGCAAAAGACATCCGTATTATTTTGATAAAATTGGCAGATAGGCTGCACAATATGAGAACTTTAAAATCTATGCCTGAAGAAAAACAGCGTGAAAAGGCTATGGAAACCATTGATATTTTTGCACCTCTTGCTCACCGCTTAGGGATATCTAAAATAAAGTGGGAACTAGAGGATTTAGCATTGAGGTATTTAGAACCAGAGCATTATTATGACCTAGTTGAAAAAGTTGCAAAAAAGAGGCAGGAGAGAGAAAATCACATTAATAAAATGATTGATATTCTTAATGAGCGGTTATTAGCTACAGGAATTAATGCTGAGATACAAGGGAGGCCCAAGCATTTTTACAGCATATATAAAAAAATGAAGGACCAAAATAAAACATTTGAACAAATTTATGATTTAACAGCTGTTAGAGTAATCGTAAATACTGTTAAAGACTGTTATGGTGCTCTGGGTGTTGTCCATACTTTATGGAAACCCATCCCCGGCAGATTTAAGGATTATATTGCTATGCCTAAGCCGAATATGTATCAATCGCTTCACACAACGGTAATTGATTCCTCCGGAGATCCTCTGGAAATACAAATAAGAACATATGAAATGCATAAAACTGCAGAGTATGGAATTGCCGCTCATTGGAGATACAAAGAAGGTGACAAAAATAGTAATGAATTTGAACAAAAGCTTTCATGGTTAAGAGAGATTCTCGATTGGCAGCGAGAACTGCGTGATGCGAAAGACTTCATGGAGAATTTAAAAATTGATCTTTTTACTGATGAAGTTTATGTATTTACACCTAAAGGTGATGTAATAGATTTGCCGATGGGGTCTTGCCCTATTGATTTTGCGTATAGAATTCATACAGATGTTGGAAATAGATGCATTGGAGCCAAGGTGAACGGCAAAATGGTTCCCTTGGATTATAAACTGGCTAATGGTGATATAGTAGAAATTGTAACTTCAGGTCACAGTAACGGACCGAGCCGTGACTGGTTAAATATAGTAAAATCACCTCAAGCAAAGAATAAAATTCGGCAATGGTTTAAGAAGGAACGACGCGATGAAAATATAGCTCGTGGAAAAGAAATGCTAGAAAAAGAAGCCCATAGACAGGGCTATGATATTTACCAGCTCATTAAATTTGACTTTATGAACAATTTACTAAAACGCATGAGCTTTGCAAATATTGATGATATGTTCGCTGCTATTGGCTATGGAGCCGTTACGACAAAACAAATACTTCAAAAGATTCTTGACGAATACAAGAAAAGCGTTAAACTAAATAAGCCAGAAATATTAATAGAGAAATCCAATAACAAACTTAAGACAAAAAAGAAAATTGATCATGGTATAAAAATAGATGGTATAGATAATCTTTTAGTAAAATTTTCTCGATGCTGTAATCCGGTTCCGGGTGATAAAATTGTTGGATATATTACCCGAGGTCGTGGTGTATCAATTCATAGACAGGACTGTAAAAACGTCAGCAGCGGTGTTTTTGACAAGGAAAGACTTGTAGATGTTAAATGGGAAGGATTTGAAGAAACCTCATACCCTGTTGAGATACAAGCTTCAGCCTATGACAGGCCCGGTATACTTTCCGAGGTAATAAATTTAGTTGGTGATATGAAAACTAATATTGATGCTATTAATGCCCGTACTACCAAAGATGGTGTTGCTATTATAGATTTAATTTTAGAGATTAATAATAAACAGCATTTAGAAAATGTAATGCAAAAGATAAAAAAGATTAACGGAATATATAATATACGAAGGGTCATGAACCAATAAGGAGGATTTTATGAGAGCAGTAGTTCAAAGAGTAAAGAATGCTTCTGTTTCTGTACAGGGAAAAGATATCTCAAAAATTGATAATGGCATTGTGGTTTTTTTAGGTGTTGCTGAGGGCGATACTATGGAAGATGTTGATTATTTAGCGGAAAAAATCGTTGGGCTGAGAATTTTTGAAGATGAAGAAGGGAAAATGAATAAATCTGTTCAAGATGTCGATGCTGCAATACTCATCGTATCTCAATTTACCCTTTTAGGAGATGTCAGAAAAGGGCGCAGGCCAAGTTTTTCTAAGGCAGCACAGCCAAAAGAAGCTCAAAAACTCTATAAAGCTTTAATTGAAGCTTGTAAAAAAAAGGTTAAAGCAGTGGAAGAGGGTCAATTTCAAGCAGAAATGCTGGTAAATGTGCTAAATGATGGTCCTGTTACGATATTGATTGATAGCGATAAACAGTTTTAGGAGGTATGCTATGTTTTTAAAACGCTTACAGGTTGGAGCTTTAGCTGCTAACTGTTATATTATTGCTGATGAAAAAAATAAAAATGCAGCTATTATTGATCCGGGCGCAGATGCTGATAAGATTATAGAAACAATAACAAAAGAACATCTTATTGTGAAATATATTTTCTTAACTCATGGTCATAGTGATCATATCTCTGCATTAAAAGAAGTAAAAAATGCAACTGATGCAAAAATAGCAATTCACGAGCAAGATGCTCCAATGCTTCTTTCGCCGAAAGACAATCTTTCTATATATTTTGGTGAGGGTTTCATGCAACCTCCGCCAGATATAATGCTAAAAGGTAATGAAAAGTTTGCGGTTGGAGATTTAGTTTTAGAAATAATCCATACCCCCGGTCATACTCCTGGAGGTATATCGATAAAGGTCGGTAATATTGTATTTACCGGAGATACTTTATTTGCAGGTTCAGTTGGAAGAACGGATTTTCCTGGAGGTTCGTATGATGAACTTATAAACTCGATAAGAGATAAATTATTACCATTAGGTGATAATTTATCAATATTGCCAGGTCATGGAGAATCTTCAACTCTTAGTATTGAGAAAAAAATAAATCCCTTTCTATGCAATATCTGAAATTTTATTGTATTTCAGATACATTATATGATTATTTTGTCTAAACATATTTTAATGCATACAGGGAAAACTAAGAGTAGATATAGGGAGGGATTGTATGGCAAAGAAGAAAATACGGAATGCTAATAAAGTGTTCAATTTTAGTGAAAACTATGCTGACATACTCGACCTTTTTAGCCAAGATGATATAACAGATGAAGATATAGCCCAATATGCAAATGCTGACTTAGATACAGTAAGAAGTATCAAACACACATGGATTAATGAAGAAAGCTTTAATACGTTAAAAAACCCCGGCTCATAATACTTGTATTAAAGCCGGGGTTTAAAAATATACAAAGTAACAATTATTATTCTGGCCGTTTTTCAACTACAACGGTAACAAATTTAGTTTGACCGTTTCGCAATATGAGCATTACCAATTTTTCATTTATTTTAGCTTCGCTTACTATTGCACTAACATCATTAGAATTTTTTATTGTAGTATCATTTATTTTTAAAATAACATCGCCACGCATAAGACCGGCTTTTGCCGCAGGACTGTTAGAAACGACATCGGCAATGATAGCACCATTTGGCTCATCAAGCTTAAAATATTCTGCTAAATCTTTTGTCATATCCTGAAGTGCTACTCCAATATAAGGCCGAGTGATTGAACCGTTTTTTATCAGTTCGTCCAAGACCTCTTTAACGCTATTTATAGGTATTGCAAAGCCTATACCTTGAGCCTGAGCATTAACTGCGGTATTTATTCCTATAACTTTTCCGTCAAGTGATATAAGCGGGCCGCCGCTGTTACCAGGGTTTATGGCTGCATCTGTTTGTATCAAGTTATTATAAACCCTCGTATTACCTGTACTTTGATCCGCAATAGTAATAGGTCTTTCTTTAGCGCTAATTACTCCAACGGTTACCGTGTGGTCAAGTCGATATGGATTTCCTATTGCAATAACCCATTCCCCTACCCGTGCGCTGTCAGAATCTCCTAGTTCTATATAAGGTAATTTTTCCGAAGAATTAATCTTTACTACTGCTAAATCCATGTTAGAATCCTTTCCTACAACAGTTGCTGTAAAGGGTTCCTGAAATCCTTTTACGGTTACGGTGATTTCTTTAGCTCCGCTTATAACATGTTCGTTAGTAAGAATATATCCCTCGGAGTTGATAATAAAACCACTACCTAAACCCTTACTGACTTTTGGGGTTGTGCGAAAACTGAAGCTGTCTCCGAAAAAGTATCTAAAAAATGGGTCATTAAAAAATGGGTCTGAGTTATCTTGACTTTCTACTGTTGTTTCAATATATACTACTGCATCACTGACTTTTTCAACAATTTCGGGTATATTTGCAGGTAAGGCAGTAGAAGTTAAATTTGCCTGAGTGTTTCCATCTATATCGGCATGAGCCGAAGACCCCGGATAAATGGAGTTATAAGCTAAAATACCTCCGGTTACTAAGGCGGCTCCTACGGCAAGGCCTATTAATACTGCAACAAAATATTTCTTTTTATTGAGATTCATCATAACCGACCTCCATTCTTAATCATTTTGTACTCTATTATAATTATATACATTTAATTTATTAATTTCATGTGAAATTTGTTATGAATTTGTGAATTTTAAGCCGCGATAGCATTGACATACAACAGTAATTTATTTATAATTGTTAAAAAAGATATAAATCATATAAATAAAAGCAAAGATGGGGAAATGGCATGTATCATACTCAACAGGGAGAAAGGGCCAAGATTGAGAGCTCTTTTGGATAAGTATATGTCTACCAATATAACACCCCGGAGCTTAAATCTCGAATATAAGTAGGGATTTACGTTTTATGCGTTAAAATTTTAAGTGGGATTTTCCAAACAGGGTGGCACCGCGGGAATACTCTCGTCCCTGATATTATTTATTATTATCAGTGATGAGAGTTTTTTTATAGGCAAAAGTTGTAATACTGTTTTATGGTCAATGCTTTAAATAACAAAAAGCCATTACCTTGAAAATTTTATATGAATTCTTATGAAATAATTTAAACTAATTTAAAAGTCAATAACTAAAAGGGGTTGTTCATTGTGGAAAAAAAGATTAAAAGAAATTGTTATTGCGGTGATTTGACTAAGGAGCATGAAGGCGAGGAAGTATGCCTTTCAGGCTGGGTCCAAACTCGCCGCGACTTGGGTGGTTTAATTTTTGTAGATTTAAGAGATCGCAGCGGCATTGTTCAGGTTGTATTTAATCCTGAGCGTAAAGAAGCTTTCAAGAAAGCCGACGAAATCAGGAGTGAATATGTTATAGCTGTAAAGGGCAAAGTTCGCAGGCGGCCTGCGGAAAATGTAAATGCGAAAATTTCTACCGGATTCATTGAAGTAATTGGTGAAGAATTAGATATTTTGAGTAAGGCCAAAACTCCGCCTTTTCCCATAGAAGACAATATAAAGGTTGATGAAATTGTGAGGCTCAAATATCGATACCTTGATTTAAGAAGACCCAGTATGCAATATAATATGATTTTTCGCAGCAAGATTAATAAGGCTATAAGAGATTTTTTGGATGAAAACGGATTTGTAGAGGTGGAGACACCTGTTCTTACAAAAAGCACTCCGGAGGGTGCACGCGATTATTTAGTTCCCAGCCGCTTAAATCCTGGTAAATTTTATGCACTGCCTCAGTCACCTCAGCTATTTAAGCAAATACTGATGGTAGCAGGTATGGACAGATATTATCAAATTGCACGATGCTTTAGGGACGAAGATTTGAGAGCAGACAGACAGCCGGAGTTTACACAGCTTGATATAGAAATGTCTTTTGTAGATGTTGACGATATAATTTCTTTAAATGAAAAATTAATAAAATATGTGGTAGAAAAAGTTACTGGAATAAAAGTTGAAATACCTTTCACTAGAATGACTTATGAGCAAGCCATGGAAAAATATGGTTCAGATAAGCCTGATACCAGATTTGGTATGGAGATGGTTGATATATCTAATATAGTCGGTAGCAGTAGTTTTAAAGTGTTTAGTGATGCAGTTAAAGATGGCGGAAGAGTCAAAGGCATAAATATTAAAAATGGAGGAAAGACTTTTAGTCGCAGACAAATTGACGAGCTGGTAGAGAAGGCAAAAGAATTTGGAGCAAAAGGCCTTGCATGGATGAATGTTACATCAGAAGGTATAAAGTCTCCTATAACTAAATTTTTTGACGAACAAACTGTAAAAGAAATTAAAGACAAATTTGATTGTGAAGTAGGCGATTTAATAGTATTTATAGCCGACAGCAATGCCGAGCTCGTAATGACTTCTTTGGGCAGCCTTAGGATTTACTTAGCGAAGGCATTAAACTTAATAGATAAAAATAAGCTTAACTTCTTATGGATTACTGAGTTTCCTCTACTAGAATATAATGAGGAAGAAAAAAGGTTTGTAGCAAAGCATCACCCATTTACTTCGCCAATGGAAGAAGATATTCCTTTACTTGACAAAGAACCTTCGCGAGTTAGGGCAAAAGCTTACGACATTGTTTTAAATGGCACTGAACTTGGAGGCGGAAGTATAAGAATACATGATGCAGCCCTTCAGGAAAAAATGTTTGAAACCCTTGGTTTCTCTAAAGAAAGAGCATGGAATAATTTTGGATTTCTGCTCAAGGCTTTTGAGTATGGGACACCACCACACGGTGGTATAGCTTATGGGCTTGATCGTATGATTATGCTACTTTTGGGTCTTGACAGCATAAGGGATTGTATAGCTTTTCCCAAGACACAAAACGCCTCTTGCCCGATGACTGATGCACCAAGTGTGGTTGATGCAAAACAGTTAAAAGAGCTACACATTCAGGTAAAAATATAACATATCAACATAAATTGGCATGACTTAATTAGGGCGAAACCTTGATAAATAGTAAGTTTTGTGATAATATAGCTTTAGAAAATAAATATACCCTGCTGTGTGCGTGTAAACTGGCTTAGTAAAGAGCCAACACTCTAATATAGGGAGTCCGGTCTCTGTTTGTTGCATATATGCCCTTTACAAGGGAAATATAATGCATTCAGGAGGACACCCACCTGGGAAGCCGGGTCTCTATTTACGGTCAGCAAACACGGCATGGTGGGGTTTGTTTTTATCTGTTTAATTTTGGAGCGATTTTAGTGAAAGAGAATTTTTTTTCTAGGACGGAAATACTCGTGGGTAAGGATGGTATAGAAAAATTAAAGAATGCCAAAGTTGCCGTGCTAGGCCTTGGCGGAGTTGGTTCTTTTGCGGCAGAAGCTCTTGCGAGAGCAGGCATAGGTGAACTCATTCTCGTTGACCATGATATAATTTCTCCTTCTAATATAAATCGTCAAATTCATGCCAGCTGCTCTACCGTTGGTTTACATAAAGCTGATGTTATGAAAAATAGGATTTTGGATATCAACCCTTGTGCAAAGGTAATTGGAATAAGAGAGTACTATTCTGAAAACACCGCTCCAGATATTTTAAGCGGTAATTTTGATTATGTAGTGGATGCTATAGATAGCTTGAGATCTAAAATAAATCTTATTGTAAATTGTATAGAACTAGGCGTTCCGATTATTTCAGCTATGGGAGCAGGAAACAAATTAGACCCTACTAAGTTTAAAGTGGCAGACATATCCGAAACTTATGTTTGTCCTATGGCCAGAAAGGTTAGGAAAGAACTCCGAAAGCTTGGTATAAAAAAAGGATTACAAGTTGTATTTTCTACGGAAACTCCTTTAAAACAACATTATCCACCAGGCAGCGTTTCATTTGTTCCTTCAGTAATGGGATTAATAATTGCCGGTGAAGTAATACGCAGGTTGATAAGAAATTGACAGAGCTGCAGCAATATTATATAATAGGTTCATACTACCATAAGACATATTAGGTAATTCTATGGGCATGAACGTGGTGATAGCTCGTATTTTGGAAACAAGACCAGTTTATTCAAATGTTTCCCAAAATAGAAAGTAATAAATTTAACTCTTAAATTTTTTATTGTTTACGGAGGGGAAAATGAGGGAAAAAGCTATTGTAGTGGCAAATAAAAAGGAGCGTGCACAAATAGAAATTAGACCCAATTCTTCTTGCAAAGGTTGCAAGGGTTGTTCTGCAGGTAAAGAAGGAAAACCGATAAGAGTTTGGGCTAAAAATTGCGTTAATGCAAAAGTGGGTCAAGTTGTTGAGGTAGAGCTCGGTGCATCAACATTTTTGTCAGCAACCTTAATAGTATATGCAATCCCTCTTTTATCATTTTTAGCAGGCATAGGTTTAGGATATAAAATATCGGGCTTATTAAACATAAATTCAACTGAACCTTTTGCAATTTTGATTGGCCTAGTGTTAATGATTATTAGCTTTGCCAGCATACATTTTTTTACTAGACGCAGGGAAATCGAAAACAAATATTCTCCTCGCATTATAAGAATTTCAAATGATAATAGGTAAATATTGACAATGGACTATATCTTTTATATAATCCCAGCAGTAATAGAAATTGAGAAATAAAGATTTTGCTTGACGTCGGAGGGTGTTGAAATGATGACCAGTCATGAAATTAGAGAAAAATTTTTAAGTTACTTTGAAAGCAAAGGTCATACAAGGGTTGACAGCTCTTCTTTAATACCACAAAATGATCCTACGCTTTTATTTACTAATGCCGGTATGAATCAGTTTAAAGATGTTTTTCTGGGTCTTAAGAAACTTCCTTATTCTCGAGCGGTTACTTGCCAAAAATGTGTTAGGGCAGGAGGCAAGCATAACGATTTGGAAAGTGTAGGGAAAACGGCTCGACATCATACATTCTTTGAGATGCTAGGTAATTTTTCTTTTGGCGATTATTTTAAAAAAGAAGCAATAGAATATGCATGGGAATTTCTAACTGATGTGTTAAAACTGCCGAAAGAACAGCTATGGGTCAGTGTTTTTGAGGAAGATGAAGAAGCTTTTGAATTGTGGCAAGCTTATATTCCGGCAGATAGAATTGTCCGACTGGGTGAAAAGGATAATTTTTGGAGTATGGGAGATACGGGACCATGTGGTCCTTGCAGCGAAATATACATTGATCGCGGCGAAGAGCACAGCTGTAATGCAAAGGAATGTGCACTAGGCAAATGCGATTGTGATAGATGGCGTGAATTATGGAATTTAGTTTTTATGCAGTACAGCAGAGATGAGAACGGAACTATGACACCTTTGCCTAAACCCAGTATAGATACTGGGATGGGTCTTGAACGTATTGCTACTGTAATGCAAGGTGTATATAGTAACTATGATACAGATCTTTTAAGGCCCATAATAACTTTTTTAGAAAGCATGACTGGCAAGAAATATAAAGGGGGCAAAGAAGGCTTTCCTTTCAGAGTTATTGCCGATCATTCTAGAGCCATTACCTTTTTGATTTCTGATGGCGTACTGCCTGGAAATGAAGGAAGAAATTATGTTTTAAGGAGAATCATACGAAGAGCAGCTCGTTATGGGAAAGAGCTGAACCTAAATGAACCTTTTTTATACAAAATAGTTCCACAGGTTGTTTCGCTAATGAAAGATGCTTATCCTGAACTTGAAAAGAATATAACATATATACAAAAAATAGTAAAGTCTGAGGAGGAAAGATTTCTCGAAACACTAAGTGATGGTCTCAAGATTTTATATGAAAATATTGAAAGATTATCAAAGGAAAATAAAGGGGAAATACCCGGCCACACGGCTTTTATGCTTTATGACACCTATGGTTTTCCGATCGACTTAACTTGTGATATAGCTGAAGAAAATGGCATGTCAGTGGACATTAAGACTTTTGAACAACTTATGACTAAACAGCGGGAAAAGGCTAAAGCTGCACGCAAAGAAATGTATGAAGTTGATGAATTCTTTAAAATCATAGCACATCTTCCTTCTTCGGTTTTTGTAGGGTATGATACCTTTGAATCAAGTAGTAGTGTACAATTTATTTTATCAGGTAATGAACCGGTAAAAGCCTGCAATAATAAAGTGAAGGACATTATATTAGTGCTTGACAAAACTCCATTTTATGCTGAATCAGGCGGGCAAGTAGGAGATACGGGCATAATTGAAGGAAAAGATTTTTTATTTAGAGTAACTGAAACTCATAAGACGCCTGATGGGAAAATTTATCACATAGGTAAAATAGAAAAGGGCAATATTAATGTTGGTGATACAGTCTTAGCTAAAATTAATGTGGAAAGGCGGCAAAGCATTTCCAGAAATCATAGTGCTACACACCTTTTGCATAGAGCACTAAAAGAAGTTTTAGGGGAACATGTTAATCAAGCCGGTTCATTAGTTGATGAACATAGGTTGAGATTTGATTTTTCGCATTTCTCAGGCCTTACGCCTGATGAAATATTACAAGTAGAAATGAAGGTAAATAATGCTATATTGAAAAATCTTCCAGCGAATATATATTGGACAACTCTTCATGAGGCTCAAGAACAAGGGGCTGTAGCACTATTTGGTGAGAAGTATCAGGAACGTGTCCGCATGGTGTGCTTTGGAGATTATAGCAAGGAACTGTGTGGCGGGACTCATGTAAAGTCCTCATCAGAAATAGGACTTTTTAAAATTGTTTCTGAAAATAGTATTGGCTCTGGTCTTAGACGAATTGAAGCAGTGTGCGGCCTTAATTTAATGCAGTATTTATATGATAACCTGGAAATTTTGAATGAAACAGCACAGCTGCTTAAGGCTTATCCAAATGAAATTACTCAAAAGATTCAAGAGCTGCAAGAAAAAATCAGATCACAGGCAAGAGAAATAGACTCATTAAAACAGCAGGTTATAAATTCTGAGGTTGTAGAAATATTAAAAAACGCAAAATGCGTAAACAATATTAATGTAATTTCTGCTAAAACAGAGTCTAAAGACATCGATGATCTTCGGAAAATGTGTGACATGTTAAAGCAAAAAATTAAAACGGGTATTGTAGCTTTAGGAAGCTGCAATGATGATAAAGTATCATTTGTAGTTGCTGTAACAGATGATTTAACTAAAAAAGGTTATCATGCCGGAAAGATAATAAAAAATATAGCTCAAATAGCAGGCGGAAACGGCGGCGGCAGGCCAGATTTTGCTCAGGCAGGCGGTAAAATCCCAGCAAAAATTGATGAAGCTTTGTCATCTGTTTCAGAAATTATAATGAATATTTAGTACAAAAGCAAATGGAGGGAGATTTAAATGGGGCAAAAAATGGATGAAACTGTTAAATTTAAAGTAGATAAGGAAATCGACATTGATGTTCGAACAATTCTAAAAGAGGTTTGTACAGCACTAAAAGAAAAAGGATATAATCCAATAAACCAAATTGTGGGCTACCTTTTATCTGGCGATCCAGCATATATTACCAGTCATAATAATGCCAGAAACCTTATTAGGAAACTTGAACGGGATGAATTGCTAGAAGAATTATTAAAAAGCTATATTGAAACTAAATAACTGTTTAAACTTTTAAATCGACAGGTAGTGCCGTTTTAATGCGATTTGGACATTGCCTGCCGATATTTTCTTCAAAAAAATCAAAGCTAACTGATTCAAAAAGATGCTCTTAAAAACTCTAACCATTTAAGCTTGATTCTAATGTAAAAACCCTGTTTTCTCAAATTGATGGTTGATTCTAATGTAAAAACCCTGTTTTCTCAAATTGATGGTCAACATATAGCGTTTTTATTAAATCTAAAACAATATATTGACATTTCTGGGCTAAAATTTACCTTCTACGGTAGAATCAAGGTTATGATTGGTATTTAATTTATACTTCGTATTAGCAGTATAAAAGTCCATATAGAATATAAATGAGATTATGTTATTTTATCTTTGTAAAGAGGTTCGAGAAACATGGAATATGTAAATCTGGGATATACAAATTTAAAAGTATCTCGCTTGTGTTTTGGCAGTTTGACAATAAGCCCTCTTCAAGCTGGCTTACCAGTTGACGATGGGGCAGATATTATACTTTCTGCGATGGATATGGGTGTTAATTTTATAGATACGGCTGAATTTTATCAAAACTATTGTTACATAAATAAAGCACTTGCAAGGTCAAAAAAAGATTTTATTATATCTACGAAGTCTTATGCCTATACCTATGAAGGGATGAAGAAAAGTGTAGAAAAAGCCAGAAAGGAAACAGGCAAAGATGTTATAGACATATTCATGCTTCATGAGCAAGAAACAAGGCTAACACTAAAAGGCCATAGAGAGGCTTTGGAATATTTGGTGGATGCTCGGGCAAAGGGATTAATAAAGGCGATTGGTGTTTCAACACATACGGTAGAAGTGGTTAATGCTGCAGCCGATATGGAAGAAATCGAAGTCATTCATCCAATAATAAATTTCCGAGGAATAGGCATAAAAGACGGAAGTTTGCAAGATATGGAAAAGGCCATAGAAAGAGCATATAAGAATGGGAAAGGTATCTATGCAATGAAAGCCTTAGGTGGGGGAAATTTAATAAGCGATAAAAAGCGAGCATTTTCCTATATACTTTCATTTCCGTATTTACATTCTGTAGCAGTTGGTATGAAATCTAATGATGAAGTTGTTGCAAATATAAGTATTTTTGAGGCCAAAACTGTAGATTCACATATAGAGGAAAGATTGAGCAGTGAGAAGAGAAAACTGTTGATTGAAGATTGGTGCGTAGGTTGTGGAGAATGTGTAAAGCATTGCCTTTATAATGCGCTGCATGTTGTCAATGGCCATTCTACGGTTAATCCTGATGCCTGCATACTATGCGGTTATTGTTCGGGATATTGTCCTGAGTTTTGTATAAAAATCCTTTAAAAGGGGCAAACTTTAATGCGTATTTTAGGTTTGGATGTTGGTGAAAAAAGAGTAGGTGTCGCTATATCTGATGAACTTGGTTTAACTGCTCAAGGGATAGGTGTAATAGAAAGAAAGAATGATGGTAAAAATAAGGACATAGATAGAATATGCCAGATTATTTCGGATTATAATGTTACAAAGGTTATAGTTGGGCTGCCCAAAAATATGAACGGTACACTAGGGCCTAGCAGTGAAGCGGTTGAGAATTATACGAAGAAGCTACAAAAAGCTATAAGTATTGATTTGGAGTTTTGGGATGAAAGGTTGACTACTGCGGCAGCAGAAAGAATTTTGATTGAAGCAGATGTTTCACGTCAAAAAAGGAAAGGAGTTATTGATAAACTAGCAGCTGTATTAATACTTCAAAGTTATTTGGACTCTAAATATGGAGTTGACACTAGATAGAAATTACTATAAAATAATTTTAATTCAAAGTGAATTGGAGTTGAAAAACATATGGATGAGTTAGAAACTATAACATTATTGGATGAAAATGGTGAGGAAGCCGTATTTGAGGTATTAGGAGTTGTTAATGTTGAGGATACTGACTATGCGATTTTAATTCCCATTAGTGAAGAAGAGGAAGCGGAAGCGGAAGCATATATCTTTCGAGTTGATACTGATGAAAATGGTGAGGAAGTTCTTTCAGAAGTTGAAGATGACGGGGAATTTGAAATGGTGAAGGATGCATGGGAAACGCTATGTGTGGATGAGTTTGAACTGGATGATGAAGATGATTTTGTTGATTTTGATGAATAAGTACTGTTAAAAAACTTGACAGGATGGCTAACCTGCTCTATAATAATTTATAATTTAATCAGTTAAAGACTATGAAAAGGAAAGTTAAAGATGTTTTTTTAAAGAGAGCCGATGGGTGGTGTAAATCGGTAAAAATGCTTTATTTCCGCCTTGGAGTCGTTGACGAAGAGTCAAACGGTTTTAACCGTTAAATTTTCTAAAGGGTTGCATATTTTGGGAAACTGAAATAGGGTGGCAACGCGGTAAATTCCGCCCCTTGCATTGGGCGGTTTTTTTATTATATTTTTAACTACATATTTGTAAGTATTTGGGAGAGTGGTAAAATGATCCAGCACTGGTCTTAGTTGATGCGATAAGTTGTTTAGGAGCAGTGGATCTTAAAACTGATTGGAAATGGCAATAAATGATGAATACTTATTTGGGCTGGTATAAGTGCAGCCGAAAAGATTTTTGCAAAAGGAGAAGGTAAAAATGCGGATTTTAGTAAGTGATGATCTTGCACATGAAGGTATTGACATTTTAAAACAGGGATTTGATGTTGATGTTAAGACAAACTTAAGTGAAGAACAACTTATGGAAATAATTCAGGATTATGATGCACTTGTTGTTCGAAGTGCGACAAAAGTTACGAAAAACATCATAGATAAAAGCAATTTAAAGGTTATTGGCAGAGCAGGTGTTGGCGTTGATAACATCGATATTGATTCTGCAACCAGAAAAGGTATTTTAGTAGTAAATGCCCCGGAAGGAAATACTATAGCAGCTAGTGAACATACAGTAGCATTACTAATGGCTGCAGCTAGAAATATACCGGCAGCAGTAGCAAGCCTAAAAAGTAAAAAATGGGATAGAAAGAGTTTTGTAGGTGTAGAGCTTCGAGGGAAAACTCTTGGCGTTGTGGGTTTAGGACGAATTGGTAAAGACGTAGCATATAAGGCAATCGGCTTAGGAATGAATGTTTTGGCATATGATCCATATGTGATAAAAGATCATGTGGAAAATATTCATATAAAAGTAGCTGATTTGGAAACAGTAATTAAAGAAGCTGATTTTATAACATTTCACGTTCCTCTTACAAAGACAACTTATCATATGATTGATAAAGAGCGTATTGCCATGATGAAAGATAAAGTTATAATCATTAATTGTGCTCGTGGAGGCATAATTGATGAAACTGCTCTTTATGATGCACTTGTTTCAGGTAAAGTAGCTGCTTGTGCTCTCGATGTATTTGAGCATGAACCGCCGCTGGAAAGTCCGCTTATTGATTTGCCAAATGTAATTGCAACACCGCATCTTGGTGCTTCGACGGCAGAAGCTCAGGTTAACGTGGCAGTGGATGTAGCAAAGGATATTATCAGAGCATTAAAAGGGGAGATGGTCAAAAATCCTGTAAATATGATAACTGTTAGGCCTGAAGAATACAACGAGATAAAGCCTTTTATAGAATTAGCTGAAAAAATGGGCTCACTTTATACTCAGCTAAAAAATGGCCGCATTAGTGAAGTTGAAATGATATATACCGGTAAGATTACGAGATTTGACGTAAAACCAATTACTACAGCAGGCATAAAAGGCATTTTAACAAATATCTTAGAAATTCCAGCCAACTTGGTCAATGCTTATTTTTTAGCTAAGGAACGTGGCATTAAGATTATAGAAAAGAAGATAAGCAAAGATCAGGATGCACCGGGTAATGTGATTTTAAAAATTACCACAGATAAGGGAGTAGGCAGTGTATCGGGAACGGTTTTTGAAAAAAATGAGCAGAGGATAATTGCTGTTGACGATTATAAAATAGACCTCATTCCGAAAGGCTATGCGTTAATGTCATTTCATCGAGATAGACCTGGCATAGTAGGTGAAGTGGGAAATCTTTTAGGACGTAATGATATCAATATTGCTTATATGCAATTGGGGCGTAAATCGTTTAGAGGCGAAGCCTTGATGGTATTAGGGACTGATGAAGAAATTCCGGAAAATGTATTGGACGAAATAAAAAAAATAAAAGATGTTTCTGATGCTGTATTTATAAAATTTTAAATTCTTGACAATGAATATTATTTGCAATATACTTATATACAAAAACGCATAGATGCCAGGAGTGGTATTTTTGTTGACAGATGAAGAAAAAAAATACAAAATGAGGTTCATTGAAGAGAAACTAAAAGAGAAAGAGTGTAGGCTTACACCCCAAAGAAGAGCTACACTTGATGTACTTATTGAGAATCAGTCGAAACATCTTAGTACGGAAGATATTTATGAATTGGTAAAGAATAAATTTCCCGATGTAGGTCTTGCTACTATATATAGAACCTTGCAATTATTTGATGACTTTAATATTATAAAAAAATTGGATTTTAATGATGGATGTTATAGGTATGAATTAAGTGATGACCAGAGACATCAGCATCACCATTTGATTTGTATTAAGTGTGGAAATGTTTATGAGTTTGATGATGATTTATTAGATGAATTAGAGGGAAAAATCTATAAAAGCAACGATTTCACAGTTTTAGATCATATGGTGAAATTCTTCGGGTATTGTAAGAATTGCAAAGAAACAAAATAAAGATGAGCCCATTCGGGCTCATCTTTATTTTGACTTCAAAAACATTTTACCTATTTCTGCAGCTAAGAAGGGCATTATACCAAAGAGCACTATAATATCCCAATCATAAATTGAAAGTTTTACCGTATCAAATATATATCTTAATGCCGGTACATATAGTACAACTAGCAGTAGCAAGAAAGATACTAGAGTTCCTCCTACCATAAATTTATTACTGAAAAAGCCTATTTTAAATACTGATAAAGTTTCCGAACGAGATGTATAAGCCCTTAAAAGTTCACTGAAAATTAAAGTAGCAAAGGCATAGGTCCGTGCAATTTCCAAATTTGAAGTATTGTTCAAAGAAAACACAAAGACGCCTAAAACTGCAATAGTCATAAAAGTACTTTGAATGGCAATTTGCCAGTTCATTTGTCTATCTAATATTGGTTCATCCGGATTTCTGGGTGGCTTTTTCATAATATTAGGCTCTTTAGCTTCCATTCCTAAAGCCAAAGCGGGAAATGCATCAGTTAATAAATTGAGCCATAGAAGCTGAATTGGTTTAAGTGGCACTGGCAAACCAAACAACATGGCTACAAAGATGATTAGTATCTCAGCAATATTACACGACAGGAGGAAAAATATAAATTTACGTATATTTGAGTAAATAACTCTACCTTCTTCTACAGCAGAAACAATGCTCGCAAAGTTATCGTCTGTTAGAATCATATCAGCAGCTTCTTTTGCGACATCAGTTCCTGTAATTCCCATTGCAATACCGATATCAGCTTTTTTAAGAGCAGGAGCATCATTTACACCATCACCGGTCATCGCAACAATATGACCATTTTGCTTTATTGCATCTACAATCCTTAGCTTGTGGATAGGCGAAACTCGGGCATAAACCGAAACTTCTTTGGCGGCAGCAGCCAATTGCTGCTCATCCATCATATCAAGCTCTGTTCCGGTAAGAGCCTTGGAATTTTCATCAATCATACCTAACTCCCGAGCGATAGCCTCAGCGGTATCTTTATAATCACCGGTTATCATTACAGGTCTAATACCAGCCTCTTTACATATTCTTATGGCGTCTTTTGCCTCGGGTCTTGCAGGATCAATCATACCGATGAGACCGACAAAAACCATGTCTTTTTCAATCTCAACAGGGTCGGGCTTTTTAGGGATATCATTTATTGGTTTAAATGCAAAAGCTAAGACTCGTAATGCCTGAGAAGCCATATTATGATTGACCTCTAAAATTTGTTTGCGATCTTCATCATTAATATCGAAGATCTTGCCATTTTTTAATATTTTGCTTGATAAATTAAGCATAATATCAGGTGCGCCTTTTGTAAATGCTACATATTTTTGTTCATATGAATGAAAAGTAGTCATACGTTTGCGCTCTGAATCAAACGGTATTTCTTGAAGTCGAGGCATGCGATTACATAATTCATCAGTGTCTAAACCTGCTTTTGTTGCTGCAACCACCAGACATCCTTCGGTTGGATCTCCTATTATACGCCATGTCTTTTCGTCGCCGTAACTACTTTCTTCTAATTTTGCATCATTACACAACAATCCAATAGTTAGAAGCATTTTTAAATCAGTATCTGCTAAAGGTTCACATTTTGAGTTTCCAATTGAAAAATCACCATGAGGTTTATAGCCTTCTCCAGAAATAGAATATACTTTATTGCTGACAAATACTTTTCTGGCTGTCATTTCATTTTGAGTTAAGGTACCTGTTTTATCCGAGCAAATGACGGTAGTGCTTCCAAGTGTCTCAACTGCGTGCAGCTTTTTTATAATTGCATGTTTTTGGACCATTCGCTGCATACCAAGTGCTAACACTATGGTTACTATAGCCGGAAGACCTTCAGGTATAGCTGCAACTGCAAGGCTGACTGATGTCATAAACATTTCCAAAATCGGAATTCCTCGAAAAATGCCTAATAGGAAAACGATGCCGCAGATGGCTAAACTTGCAATTCCGAGAATTTTCCCCAATTCATCTAGTTTTTTCTGGAGAGGTGTTTCCCCTTCTTCGTAAGACTCAAGCATTTCAGCGATTAAACCTATTTCGGTGTTCATTCCTGTAGCAACAACTATTCCCTTACCCCTGCCATAGGTTACTACCGTGCCCATAAAAGCTGAGTTGCTTCGATCGCCTAAAGGTACTTCTCCGCCCAATACCACTTCGGCATTTTTTTCTGCAGGAACTGATTCACCGGTAAGAGATGCTTCTTCAATTTTTAAGTTTACACTTTCCACAAGTCTAATGTCGGCAGGAACATAATTTCCCGCTTCTAAAAGCACAAGGTCACCAGGGACTAATTCACGAGATGGAATCTCCATTATTTTCCCATTTCTTATGACCTTTGCTTCAGGTGCCGCCATTTTTTTTAGAGCTTCCAAAGCTTTATTAGCTCTAAACTCTTGCATAACTCCTAAAACCGCATTTAAAATTACTATAAGTATTATTACAACTGCATCAGTTACCTCTCCGATAATTGCTGAAACAAAACTTGCACCTATGAGGATTAAGACAAGAAAATCTTTAAATTGTTCCAATAACATTTGCCAAATAGTTACACCTTTTTTGCCGACTAGTTCGTTGTAACCAATTGATTCCAAACGCTTTTCAACCAAATCAGAAGGAAGCCCATTTTTTAAATCTGTATTTAATTTTCCGGATATATCCTCTTTTTCCAGGGAGTACCAGTTAATTTGTTCCAATAAATATCCTCCTTCGAAATTATGTAATTATTATATGAAGAAAAAAAATTATTATTAAAAACCAACCACCACCTTTTATATAGTCGTTGTTACAAACACAAAAAGACCTTTAACATAATCAACATGATTATGTTAAAGGTCTTGTCTTTCAGATAAACTGAACGATAAAGCCAGGCAAAAGCCGTGCTGGTGACTTTATCATATATGACTACTCCCCCTTAACGGGTAATCTAATAATGAGCATATTTAATAAACACTTTATTCACAAATAATCTTATAGTAAAATTTGCAAACTGTCAACTGCGAAATATTGACTAGTGCTGATAGTAGGGTTAAACTAAGGCAAGAGGGTAAAAAAAATTATGTAGGAAGGTGTTTGAATGCTGTGGATTGCAATACTTGTCTTGATAATTGGTTTATTGACGGGCTATATATTAAGTAAAATAAAGAAAGATGAAATTAATAATCGGTCTGCTTATATAGCAAGAGCGTCGGTTATAGCTGCCATTTATGCCTTAACTACCTACATTTTTAAACCTATAAGTTATGGTCCGATTCAGGTCAGAGTATCTGAAGCATTGACATTATTACCTCTTCTGGAATCTTCTGCTGTTCCTGGCCTTTTTACAGGTTGTTTGTTAGCTAATATATTGGGTGGCTTAGGCTTATGGGATATTTGCTTAGGAAGTTTGATAACACTAATAGCAGCATATATAACAGGTAAAATGCCTGGCCCGATCTTAGGTGCCTTTCCTCCGATTATTTTGAATGCTTTTGGTGTTGCATATTATTTATCAAAAATCTATAGTGTTCCCTATTGGATGACTGCTTTATATATCGGGTTTGGTGAATTAATATCCGTAGCAGGATTTGGAATTCCATTATTTTATTTAATACAGAGGACAAGCTTGAAGGATTTTTTTAGAAGGAATAAATAAAAGGGGTGCTGTTTTTTGAATATAAAAAACCTCTACTATAGATTTAATGAAAGCAATGTATTAAGATACATAAAAAGTAAGAACAAAATAATATTAATTACTTTAATTTTAATGATATTAGTTATGGCTTTTACAGCAATATGGTTTAAAGCTATGTTGCATCCTAAAAATGCTGCAGATAAAGCTTTTGTGGAAGTCGAAGTCAGCAGCGGAACCACTGCAGACCAGCTAGCGGTACAAATGCAGAAGATAGGCATAATTAAAAATCATAGAGCTTTTAGACTATATGCAAAGATGAAAGGGAAAGATATAAAAATAAAATCTGGTAAATATTATTTAAGTCCCTCAATGACAGCAGAGCAAATTCTCGACAAATTAGTAAGAGGTGATACTATTGATAATGACATTAAGGTGACAATACCTGAGGGGAGCACGTTGAAAAACATAGCTAGAATCTTAAATGAAAAAGGTGTGGTTAATGGTATAGAGGAATTTGCAAATTGTGCTATGGTAGAAAAATTCAAAGAAAAATATTTTTTCCTGAAAGATTTTCCTCTAAATGCTAGTTTAGAAGGAGTCCTCTTCCCTGATACATATTTTCTACCACCTGGTAAAAATACAGAGTTGTATATTGATATATTTTTAAAGCGATTTGAAGATATTTATTTTAATAAAGTAGATCCGATTGTAAGAGAAAACGAAATTGATTTTAATATATACCAAATTGTAACCATGGCTTCCATTGTAGAAGGTGAGGCAAAACTGGAAAGTGAAAGACCAATAATTGCGGGCGTCTTCTATAATCGACTAAAAAAAGGGATGCCTTTGCAGTCCTGTGCAACAATAGAGTTTATTTTGGATGAACACAAAGAATGGTTATCTTTTGATGATTTAGAGATAGATTCCCCATATAACACATACAAAAACGAAGGTTTGCCACCTGGACCGATTGGAGCGCCAGGGCTTTCATCCCTGTTGGCGGCAGCCGATCCGGCAAAAACAGACTACCTTTATTTTGTAGCTAAGGGAGATGGTTCTCATGTGTTTAGCAGAACTTATGCCGAACATTTGGAAGCTCAAAACAAAGTTCAATACAAGTAATAGATGATTTATTTTTGAGCATAAAAAGCTATCGTATGGGCATCATACTTTTGGGTGAGTTTTATATGAAAAAAAACAATAGGATATTAATCTTGTTTTTTTCAGTTGCTGTTATGTGTATGATGCTAATTTTTAGACTTTTTTATATTCAAATTGTGAGAGGTCCTTTTTTAACTCATAAGTCTTTTTTGCAAAAGACCTCAGGTGTAAGAGAAAAGGTTAGAGGACAAATTTTTGATAGAAATGGTAAACCTCTAACAGGAACTTATTCTTCAAACTATGCAATTATATCCCCAAACTGGCTGACACTATCGGAAAAGCAACTGTTGATAAAAGAAAATATTTTGAATTCTATTGACGATGATGACGTCAAAAACATTAGCGTTACTCCTGAAAATCAGGACGTGCTGTATGACCTAAAAGATAAAACACCTGGTATATTTATTTATGATAAAAATACCCGATATGGGCCAACGGCTTTAGCTACTCATGTGGTAGGCTTTGAAGGTGAAACCGGAATTGAAAAAACCTTTGACAGTTTTTTAAGCAGTGATATAGAAAGCGGGTATGTATATAACGATGGTTTAGGCCAGCCTATTGCTGGCCTTACTTTAAACGAGCAAATGTCTGAAACTTGGGGTGTGAAATTAACTATAGACAGAGATTTTCAAAAAATCGTTGAAGATGTTATGGATAAAAGTATAGAAAGTGGAGCAGTTGTAGTAATTGAACCAAAGTCAGGAGAAATTCTGGCTATGGCAAGTAGGCCTAATTATAAGCAGTTTCAATTAGAACAGTATCTAAATCAAGAAAATGCACCATTGATTAATCGAGCAGTTGAAAGCTATGCCCCTGGTTCGATTTTTAAAATAGTAATTTTGTCTGCTGCTCTGGAGGAAAAAATAACACAATTAGATGAGATCTTTTACTGCCCTGGATTTGAAAAAGTTGGAGAGAATATTTTTAAATGTTCAAGTTATGAACGTAGCGGTCATGGAGAAATAACCTTAAAAGATGCCTTAGCTTTTTCATGTAATTCGGTTTTTATCCAATTAGGTACTAGACTGGGAAAAGATAAGATTCTCGAATATGCAAGATTATTTGGCTTGGGCGAAAAAACTCTTATTGGTTTGCCGGAAGAAAAAGAAGGTAATTTACCATCTAAAGATGAAGTCTTTTACCAGGACTTAGGAAATTTATCAATCGGACAAGGAGCTATTGGTATTACACCAATTCAAGCAGCACAAATTATTTTAACAATTGTCAATGACGGTGTTACTAAAAAACCAATTTTGATAAAAGAGATAATAGACCAAGACGGGGACACGCCAGTATTTAATGTTGCAGATGCAAAACCAGAAAGAATACTGTCTTCAGAAACAGCTAAAAAGGTAAGGGAAGCTTTGGAGGCGGCTGCTGAATACGGTACGGGAGAAAGTGCTAATCCGCGAAATAATCGTCGCATAGGTGGAAAAACAGGAACAGCTGAAATTGAAAATCAAGCTTCACATGCATGGTTTGTTGGATATTACCCAGCTGATGCACCGGAATTAGTGATGTCTGTATTTGTTGAACATGGTGGCTCAGGTTCAGCTATAGCTGCACCAATTTTCAAAGAAATAATTGAAAGAATATCAGTAATTAGGTAATTAAAAACATGCACGTTTTAGCATCTGAAGTCATATACTATAGGTACCGCCACAGGGGAGGTGCTTTAAAAGATGGGAGATGCCCTGTCAGTTTTAGTGACTTTGGGTGTTTTGTTTTTTAAGGAAATATTAGCTTGGCTGGCGTTTATAACAGGTTCTACGACATTTCCACAGCCTCTTACTCCTGAAGAAGAAAAAAAATATATACTTTTATACAGCAAAGGAGACGAAGAAGCGAGAAATATACTTATCGAGCATAACTTAAGGTTGGTTGCGCATATTGTAAAAAAATTTGCAAGTACCGGCGAAGATATGGATGATTTAATTTCCATCGGTACCATAGGTCTTATAAAGGCTATTTCAACCTTTAACTATAGCAAAGGCAGCCGACTTGCCACATATGCAGCTCGCTGCATAGAAAATGAGATACTTATGAATTTAAGATCTACCAAAAAAATAAAGTCAGAAGTTTATCTACAGGAACCCATTGGCGTAGATAAGGAAGGAAATGAAATTTCGCTAATCGATGTGTTAGGCACCGAAGTTGACGCAGTTACGGATGAAATAACAAAAAAGTTTCAAAACGAAAAACTATATGAAAAAATTGGCACATCTTTGAAAAGTCAGGAACGCAAAGTAATTGAGCTTCGCTATGGACTTTTTAACGGGGTAACTAAAACGCAAAGAGAAATTGCTAAAATATTGGGGATTTCAAGATCCTATGTATCAAGAATAGAAAAGCGAGCTATAAAAAAGCTTTCTAAGGAATTAAATGATAGTTTCAAACCACTTTGACTTATCATCGATAAAAAATCAATTGTTGCGATCGGACAGTTGCAAATAAGTAATAGATTATATAATATATATTTAAAATATACTACAGAGGAAGGATTATGCTGAAATTATTCTGTCCGGATATTTACATCGAAAATATTTATAAATTAGATTTACAGTATATCAAGAGAAAAAATATAAAAGGAATATTGATAGATCTTGACAATACTTTGCTTCCATGGGATTCAGTCTATATTGAAGATAGATTGATGGGCTGGATTAATCAATGCCAGGAAGAAGGTATTTCTCTATGCATTATATCTAACAATAAATACGGTCGCATAAAGCATTGTGCAGAACAGCTTGGCATTCCCGCAGTGTTTGGCTCATTTAAACCGTTTAAAAAAGTCTTTAAGCGTGGCCTAGACATATTAGGAACTCAAGCAGAGCAAACTGCGGTTCTTGGAGACCAAATATTTACCGATATTTTAGGAGCAAAGCGGATGGGATTGTTTGCAATTTTAGTAAAACCGATAAATGATCAAGAGTTTTATTGGACAAAAATTATGAGGAAGTTAGAAAACCTTCTATTAAAAATAATGGAAAGTAAAAAGCTAATATCATTAAACCGATAAATTAAATGTATTTTAATTGTCAGGTCTAAAAGTATTTAAAAATGTATTGTATTAAAAAAGCTACTAAAGTTAGGCTTTTATTTTTTGTCTGATTGCATCGAACCAAGAAGGAATTTTAAATAAATTGTTGAATAATAGTAGAATAGCACATACAACGTATTGATTGGGAGCGAGCCTGTATCGATGGATGGGAAAAATTTGGAAGATTACTTATTAGAAGAGAACTACATGACAGAAACGGATCTGAAAAGGGTTAAAGAGATACAGATTGCAAGTGATAAAAAATTATATGAGATAATTATTGATGAAGGTTTTATTTCCGAGGAAGAATTGACAGAAATATTAGCTCTTAGTACGGGTTTCCCGCGCGTTAACTTAAGTAAACTATATATTAATCCCAATGTAATTAATTTAGTGCCGGAGTATCTGGCAAGAAAACAT
This sequence comes from Tepidanaerobacter acetatoxydans, assembly GCA_022840405.1. Taxonomy (GTDB): domain Bacteria; phylum Bacillota; class Thermosediminibacteria; order Thermosediminibacterales; family Tepidanaerobacteraceae; genus Tepidanaerobacter; species Tepidanaerobacter acetatoxydans_A. Next base: position 105,230 of record JALHJR010000004.1, on the reverse strand, counting down.
ATAGTTCTGCCAATAAAAAAGGATGGCAATTCATTGATATTAGCAATAAGTAACCCTTATGATATTTTTGCTGTTGATGATATTAAGATTGCCAGTGGTTATGATATCCAACTTGTTCTTGCTACAAAAAAGGAAATACAGAAAGCTATAGAAGCTTATTATAAGCCATATGCAGATATAGTTGTAAACAAAACTAATAATGCAAATGAAGAATTAGAGGAGGCTGAAAAAGCACCTGTAATAAAACTGGTCGATACTCTAGTGCACCAGGCAGTAAAGAAAAATGCAAGTGATATTCATATTGAACCTCAAGAAAAAAATGTTCGTGTTAGATATAGGTTAGATGGTGAGTTAACACAAATAATGCTTTTTGATAAGGCATTACTTCAAGCGGTTATAGCACGTATCAAAGTAATGGCGAATTTAGATATTACTAAAAAGAGAGTTCCTCAGGATGGGAGCTTTAAACTTACAGTTGAAAATCACATAATAGATATCCGCGTGTCAACGATTCCTACCATTAATGGTGAAAAGGCTGTGCTGCGGGTATTAAACCGTGATAGGTTTTTGCTTAGCATAGATCAGCTGGGATTTAATGAAAAACAAAAAAGTTGCATATATAAAATGCTTGAATTACCTTACGGTATGATTCTGGTATGCGGTCCTACCGGTTGTGGCAAAACTACCACGCTTTACTCAATGATAAATCACATAAACAAATCTAATAAAAATATTGTAACACTGGAAGATCCAGTCGAATACGCACTTTGCGGCATTAATCAGATGCAGATTAATCCCAAAAGTGGCATTACTTTTGCTAATGGACTTCGTGCTATTTTGAGGCAAGACCCTAATATTATTATGGTTGGGGAAATAAGAGATAGGGAAACTGCTGATATTGCTATTAGAGCAGCGCTTACAGGTCATTTAGTTTTTTCGACTTTACATACTAATAGTGCATCAGGAGCAATTGCGCGTCTTTTAGACATGGGAGTTGAACCCTATCTTTTGGCTTCATGTCTGGCAGGAATTATCTCGCAAAGGTTAGTACGAAAAACTTGTATTATGTGCAAGGAAGAATACCTGGCATCAGAAAACGAAAAAGCCTATATGAATGTGAGGGATGAAAATAAAGGTCTTAGACTTTTTAAAGGCAGAGGGTGCAATTCCTGCAATTTTACAGGTTATAGCGGTCGCACAGTAGTTGGTGAAGTAATTAATATTCATTCAGCACACCGTAAATTAATCTCAAGGCAAGCAAACTTACAAGAAATCGATAAAGTTTCCCGCACTTTTGGTTATGAACATATAAAAGATAATGCTCTTAAATTGGTTCAAAGTGGAATTACTACATTTGAAGAAGCACTGCGAGTCATTTTTCAGGAAAGTCTCGAGTAAGGATTGATAATGTTGACGCTGTTTTATTATGAAGGAAAAAATTTTATTGGTGAAAAAATTAATGGCGTTATAGAGTCTAAAAATGAATCTTTGGTTGCAAAAAAAATAAAAAATCAAGGTTATATCCCGGTTAGAATAAAAAAAATTAATACTAATAGTTTTACATATACAGTAACTGCCTTTTTTAATAAGATTAGTTTCTCTGATTTATCTGTATTTTGCCGGCAACTTGCAGTTATGCTTGATGCCGGAGTAAATATTTTAGAAAGTCTTACTTCAATTGCAAAACAAACAGAAAATAAGCGGTTACGTGAAATCATACTTAATCTAAATTTGCATATAAGGCGTGGGGATTCCTTGGCTGAGGCCTGCAAAAATCAACCCTATGTATTTTCGGAAATTTTTATTTGCCTGATTGAAGCAGGAGAATTATCGGGAAACTTAAGTGATGTTTTAAAAATGTTATCTGCTTATTATTCCGATATGGCAAAACAAAATGAGAAAATTAAAAGTTCTATGGTATATCCTGGTATATTAAGTATTACATCTTTGTTCGTAGTTGTTTTTCTGACCACAAAAGTTTTACCTGTTTACGCGAATATATTTTCTTCAGCAGGAGTACAGTTGCCCAAAATTACCCAAATATTTCTGTTACTGGGTTCGAATATGATAAATTTGTTTATCATAGTTTTGTTGTTATTTGTTTTCTTATTCGTAGGAACGATAAAATTTAAAGAATCAGAAAAAATCATGTATCAGATTGACAAATTAAAGCTTTCAATTCCATTTATTGGCCAATTAATAAAAAAATCTATTTCATCTCAGATAGCTAAACTATTATTTATCTTATCATCTAGTGGAATTCCTATGTTGAAAGCTCTGGAAGTTTCCAGTAATACTGTTAAAAACCGGGTTATAAAAATGGAGCTTATAAAAGTTCACGAGGGCCTAAAGCAGGGCAAGAACTTATCAGAGCTTATGTCTGAGAAAATTTTTTCTCCCATAATGGTAGAAATTATAGCTATAGGTGAAGAATCCGGTGCTTTAGATGAAATGCTTGATAAAGCCGCTTCATTTAATGAAAACGAAGCGAAAATCCTCGAAGATAGACTGATTTTGTTTATTGAACCGGTCATAATAATAGTGCTAACACTTATAATATCCTTTATTGTAATTTCTGTAGTTATTCCAATGTTTGACATTTACAATTTATTTTAGCAAGGAGAATAAACTAATATTAAAATATTATGAGAAATTTCAACTCAAAGGTGAACATACAAAAAAACATATAAATCGCAATGGTTATACTCTTATTGAAGTTATCATGGTAATAGCATTGTTAGGTTTATTATCTACAATAGCACTTCCTGATTTTAAAAAGACTATGACAAAGTATAAATTAGAGGTGGCTGCTTATGAACTGGCCCAGAATATACGTTTGACTCAGCAAAAATCTATCTCAGAGGGTATTACCTATAAAATAGTATTCGATTTAAACCAGAAAAATAGTTATCAAATGCTTTCTTCTGGGCGTGGCAAGCTTATAAAATTACCTTCTGGCGTATTTTTTGATTGGACAACTTATTCTGAGGTTAATAAGACTTTGTCGTTTAGCCCCTCAGGAGCCCCAAATCAAGGAGGCACTATAGCAATTGTAAATGGTGATGATAATACACTATATGTGATTGTTTCAGTAGCGACTGGCCGGGTAAGAGTTTCAAAAGTACCTCCGAAGAGGTGATGACATACTATGTCTGAAAAGGGTTCAACTCTTATTGAAATTATTATTGCTGTAACCATATTAGCTTTAATTACAGTTCCTATATGTACTCTTTTATCTGAGAGCGTATATTCAAATTTAAATGTCAAAGAAATGATGACTGCTACTGCCTTGGCCCAAGATACAATTGAAGAGCTAAAGGGCGATTCGTTTAACAAAATAATGGCTAAGCTTGGAGAACAAGAAGATCGAATAGAATTTAATAATCATCACTTCCAACGGAGTGTAAAAGTGCAAATAAAAAAAGAAAATCTGTTAAAAATTACTGTTAAAGTTAAAGGAAAAAACGGAGAGATTAATCTTGCTACATATCGAGGTAAATACTAAACATACAAATGGGTTTACACTCATTGAATTGATCCTTGTATTAGGACTTTTAAGCTTAATTATGACTACATCATTTACTATTTACAGTGCCGGACAAAAAACTTATGAATATGAAAATAGTAAGATTTTTGTTCAGCAAAATGCAAGACAAGCTTTTCTATGGCTTTCCACTTCCATCAAGCAGGCTAGAAGCGTTGAGGTGATGTCTGAAAATAGCATAAAAACTGTAGCAGGTGATGGTAAAACGATTATATACTATTTTAAAAATGGGGTGCTTTACAGGGAAAAAAACAATGGTATAAATCCAATAGCCGAATTAAGTCAGTTAAAATTTAAGCAGCCTAAAGATAAACAGTATATAGAAATCTTCTTAGCCGCACAGGGAAAAGAAGGCGATGATATTATAATAAAAACAAAAGCAACACCTTTTGGATCGTGGGTAAATTAAAAGGAATATAACGATTTTTGGAATGAGGGGTATAGGAATGAAGAAAGATGAATTGAAACTGAAGAACTATATGGAAGATGTAGTGGCTTTATTACTAGATGAACTTACAAGAGATAGAGATATGTGCAAATGCGAACTTTGTCGTTTAGACATGATGGCCATCGCTTTAAATAATCTGCCTCCAAAGTACATTGTAACAAGAAAAGGTGAAGTTTATGCAAAAACTGATCTTTTAAGCAGGCAATATCGAACAGATGTTATTATCCAATTACTAAAGGCTATGGAAATTGTTTCAAAAAATCCACGCCATAGTATATTTGAGGACTAAAATGCTGTTTGAACCATTATGTATAGGCATTGATTTAGGTGTAGATAGTATTAAAGTGGCACATTTAGCAAAGAAAAGAAATACAAAAACTATAAAAAGTCTCTATAAAATAGAAAATCCTATAGGTAAGATAGCATTTGACAGACCGGAAGAAAAAGATGCAATATGTCAATGTTTTGCAAAAATAAATAAGATTTTTCCTTCTAAGAGTGCAGTAATTGGAATTTCTAGTAAGCATTTAATATTCAGAAATGTGCGGTTTCCCCTATTAAAAGGAAAGGAACTAGATGAAGCCATTTTTTGGGAAATTCAGGAATTTTCTTCGATGTTTAATGGCGAATTTATAAGCGACTATGAGTTGCTTGATAATCGAAATAACACATATCATATTCTATTGGCTGCGGCGTCTAAAGACATAGCTATGGATTATGCAAAAATTGCCGTCGATGCAGGACTCCCCTTAAAGGCATTAGATGTATATCCTCTTGCTAATGCACGTGTTTTAGAAACTCAAAAAAGACATGGCGTAACAGCAATTATAGACTTGAATTCAAGCCATAGTGAAATAACCATGGTAGACAATGGTAAAATTGTTTTCAACAGATGCCTAGATTTTTTTGATATCAATAAAATTGATGATGAACTATGCAAAATTATTAAAACTGATAGTAGCTGGTTTGATAACATCAAAACAGGGTTTAATTTTTTACCATTGCCATATCAAAACATTATTTTAGAGATTTCAAGAACATTTGAATTTTATTCTTTGCAAAGCAGAGGTTGCCAAATAAATGAAATTATGTTAATAGGGAAGGCTGGAGAATCGCATTACTGTAAAGATATTTTTAGAAGTTATTTTCATATCGAAGTTTACACCGGTAGAGAAATTAAGCTTGATTTTGTAAATGAAAATATTAAGTCAAATGGCGACTATGTTGATTATATTAGTGCCATTGGATTTGCATTAAGAGGTTAAGAACGTGCATAAGTTAAATCTTCTTCCAACAGAAGTATTGATTAGTCAAGCAAAAAAGAAACATCGTCTATTTTTAATCTTGATTGTAAGTATTTTTTTAGTATCATTAATCTGTATTCTGATGTTCATAAATAGTTCTAAGATTTTTCTCAAAAATGAAATTGAAACTACTCACCAAGACATAGTTGACATAAGAACCCAGATGCAGGCTTGGGATAGCTTTGAATTAATGTTGGATGATTGTGAGAAAAGACAAAATATATACGAGACTTTGGCGAGAAACAGAATTAATTACTCACAAATCTTAAGTAAAGTGATATCTTTAATGCCAAAGGAAATAACTATAATTTCTTTTAAAATAGATGATTGTAATTGCTTAATAATAAATGGTTATGCTCCCTACAATAAATATGTGGCTGAGATTTTGGAAGACATAAAGAGTATTGATAATATATTCGATGTGTCACTGGGATTTGTTCTGTATAAAGAAGATAAAAATAAATCTGGTCATAGTTATTATTTTGAAATAGTAGCGGAACTAACAGAGGATTGATGAAGAATTGAAAGTACGACGGTCAATTTTAAATAGACCTCTTACAAAACGAGAACATAAATTAGTAATTGCTTTTATTGTTTGTTTAATATTCTACGGTTTGTATTTTATATTTTATCCTAGAGTAATTGAACTTAGTAATTTAAGGAAACAATTACTGGAAGTATCAAATGCTAAAATAACTTATAAACGGCTTTACGAAAACTATAATGATTACAAAGCAACAGCGGTTAAGTCTAATGATATTATCCAAAAAGTACCAAAAGACAAAGATGTATCGGGATTTTTAGTAGATATGGAGAATTGGGCTGATGATAAAGGAATTACCATAGTTTCAATTTATTCCCAGAGCGCAGTGACAGAAAATATTGCAGAAACTACTGTTAATTTTATTCCTTTTGAAATTATCATCAAAGGCAACTATGATTCACTTTTGAGTTTTATTGGCCAGATGGAAAACTATTCGAGGATTTTAAAGATTGAAAGATTAAAATTAAATACATCAACTGATTCATCGGTCAAATCGCAATTTCCATGGGAACTTACGATTAAAGTTAATCTTTATTACCTACCGTCCCAAATTAAATATGAGAACTAAAACCTATTCAAAAAAAAGGAAATATGATAATATGAATAAGAGAATAATTGTAAACTTCGGGGGAAATACTCAAAGTAGCATCTTCGATGGAATTATAAATGATTTTTATTAAAAAAAAGGGGGGGATATGTGTTTTGAATCGCGTTAAAAAGTTAGCAGAAAAACTCATAAAAAACAATATAGATGGATTTATTGTAAGCAAGCCAGAAAATCAATATTACTTAAGTGGTTTTAGTGGTGAAGGTTTAACAATAATTACCGGAAACAAAAATTATGTTATTACAGATTCCAGATATACCGAACAAGCAAAGGATGAAGCTTCAGGTTTTGAAATTATTGAAACAAAAACCGGTTTTTCGCCCTTTTCAATTTCTTTTCAAATAATAAAAGAATTGGGCTTGCGAATGATAGGTGTTGAAAGCCATTCACTCACTGTTAAGGAATATGATGAACTGACTGAGAGCTTTAAAGATATAAACCTGATAAAAACAGAAGGACTGATTGAGCAGCTGAGAGCTATAAAAGATATGCATGAAATTAGTCTTATAAAATCGGCCCAGAAAATAACCGACAAAGCTTTTGAATATATTTTGGATTTTATAAAACCGGGTGTAAGTGAGTTGGAGTTAGCTGCTGAGTTGGAATATTTTATGAAGAAAAGCGGCTCCCAAGGCACAGCTTTTCAGACAATATTGGTTTCAGGGTCAAGGACTTCATTGCCACACGGAATTCCGTCAAAACGTGTGTTGCAGGCAGGAGATTTGGTGACTATAGATTTTGGAGCCCGTTTTTCTGGATATTGTTCCGATATGACCAGAACTGTAATTATCGATAAGCCTTCAGAAAAGCAGCTTTCTATTTATAATACGGTTCTTGGTGCTCAAGTCAAGGCTATTGAGCATGTCAAACCTGGTTTAACTGGCAAAGATATAGATGGAGTAGCTCGAAAATTTATTCAAGAGGAGGGCTTTGGCGATTACTTTGGTCATGGTTTAGGACATGGTGTAGGTTTAGAGATTCATGAAGCGCCAAAATTGTCGCCAAAAGGCGAAAATAAACTTTTACCTGGAATGATAGTAACCATCGAACCCGGAATTTACATAGAGAACTTTGGCGGAGTGAGAATAGAAGATATGCTTGTCATAACTGAAAATGGATTTGAAAACTTGACAAAAAGTGAAAAACAATTAGTATGTTTATAGTTTATAGTTGGAGGTGCTTTTTTTGATATCAACTAATGATTTGAGAACTGGTGTAACTGTAGAAATTGATGGCGATGTTTATATGGTAGTTGATTTTCAACATGTAAAACCTGGAAAAGGTGCTGCTTTTGTAAGGACTAAAATAAAAAATGTGAAAACTGGGCAAGTATTTGAGAGAACCTTTCGAGCAGGAGAAAAACTTAATCGAGCTATAATAGAAAGAAAAAACATGCAATTTTTGTATTCAGAAGGCGATGTATTCTATTTTATGGATACGCAGACTTTTGAACAAATACCCATTACTAAGGAACAAATTGGAGATTCAATTAATTACTTAAAGGAAAATATGGAAGTTATGGTAATGTTTTACGAGGGTATTTCGATAGGTATAGAGATGCCAACTTTTGTTGAACTGGAAGTGGTGCAAACTGAACCAGGATTTAAGGGCGATACAGCAACCGGTGGGTCAAAACCTGCAACCCTTGAAACTGGAACAATAGTTCAGGTTCCATTATTTATAAATATAGGGGATATTATAAGAGTGGATACAAGAACAGGAGAGTATTTAAGTAGAGTATAAAACATATTAGGGAGGAATTAAGAATGTATGATGTCAGATTAAAAGTATCTTATGTAAAAGGCCTCGTAGAAGGTCTAGAGATTGAGGACAATAAGATCAAAAAACTAATGTCTGAAATAGTAAATGTTTTAGATGAAATGGCTGAAGCTATTAATGATTTAACAATAACGGTGGAAGATACTCAAGAGTATGTAGAAAGTATTGATGAAGATCTAGGTGAATTAGAAGAGGAATTCTATAATGATGATTACGAAGACTATGAAGATTATGAGGACGATTTTGATTACGACGATGATGATGAGTTTGATTTTAATTATGAAGATTTTATAGAAATTGATTGTCCAAACTGCCATGAAACCGTGTACATCGACGAAGATTTTATTGATGATGGCAAAGCCGAATGTCCTAACTGTAAAGCAGTTATTGAGTTAAATGAAATTCAAAATAGTAATGATTAAAAGAATTAAGATTATTAATAATTAAGAGGGTTTAAACCCTCTTTTTTTTTATCTCAGTCATAATAAACAAAATCCATAAATATAAATTATAAAAAGGAGGACAAGGCAATGGAAGATACATATAATAAAAAAACTATAAAAAGAATCTTAGATTTTGAAATATTACCATTGTTACCACTTAACATAGTCGAACTGATAAAAAAGATACCAATTAACCAGCTCGTAAATTTAGAAGAAATTAGATTAAGACCAACTAAGCCTTTGATGCTAGTAATAAATAATGAGGATTTCATGATTAATGATGACGGAAGAATAACAAATGAATCCAGCAAGGCTTATCACACAACAAAGGATGATATTTATAAAACATTTCATTTTATAAGTCAGTATTCAGTCTATTCTTTTGAAGAAGAGTTAAGAAATGGCTATATAACGTTATCTGGTGGTCATAGAGTCGGCTTTTCCGGCCGTGTTTTGTTAGAAAATGAGAATATTAAAACTATTAAATACATCTCAGGTTTTAACATCAGAATTGCAAGAGAAGTTATTGGAGCTGCGGATAAGGTTTTGCCTTTTATAATAAATGGCGGTAAGCCACTAAATACTCTTATTATTTCTCCGCCGAAAGCCGGTAAAACTACGCTTTTAAGGGATATTATAAGGCAACTTAGTTCTGGAGTTGATGAATTTGGAATAAAGGGCTTTAATATAGGCCTTGTGGATGAACGATCAGAAATTGCTTGCTGCTATGAAGGTATACCTCAAAATGATGTTGGTATAAGGACTGATGTTCTTGACAGTTGTCCTAAAGCTAAAGGTATTATGCTGCTTCTTAGATCTATGTCACCGGATATAATAGCTACTGATGAAATAGGGAGAAATGAAGATGTCATAGCAATTGAAGAAGCAATAAATACTGGGGTTACAATTATTACAACGGCACATGGCTCGGACCTTAATGATATAAGGAGGCGACCCGCAATTAGGAAACTAATAAATAAAGGTTTTTTTGATAGGTACATAATCCTCGGTACAAGCTCCGGTGTGGGCAGTATTGAGGCTATACTGAAAGGCAACAATTTTGAGAATATATATATATGTAAGAAAGGAAAGAAAATACAATGTGGTTGAAGATGATAGGTGGTGCAACAGTTGTTATTTCTTGCAGTATTATAGGATTTATTATTGCTGATAATTTTAAGTACAGACCCAAGACTTTAAGGGATTTGCAAGTAGCTCTTTCTATGCTTGAAACTGAAATAAATTACGGCCATTCAACGCTGCCTGAGGCTCTTAGAAGTATAAGTAGGAAATGTGAAAAAGATGTTGCCGAACTTTTTGTTCTAACTACAAATAATTTAGCTTTACGTAATGGATTTACTGCATGTGAGGCCTGGGAAAAAGCATTAAATAAATTTTATAGCAATTCATATATTACGAAAAACGATTATGAAATATTAATTGCTTTTGGTAAATATTTAGGTTTTACAGATAAGAAGGATCAAATTAAAAATATTAAACTTACTGTAGATAATTTAAAACAACAAGAAATTTTGGCACTTGAAGAGAAACAAAAAAATGAAAAGTTATGGAAATATTTAGGAATACTATCAGGCCTAATGATATTTTTACTATTATATTAGTAAGAGGGGTGTTAGAGTGGATGTAGATATTTTGTTCAAAATTGCTGCTATTGGTATAGTTATTTCAATCTTAAGTAAAGTGTTAGATGAAGCAGGCAGAAAGGAACAAGCACAACTGACAACTCTTGCCGGTGTAGTGATTGTTCTCATGATGGTAATACAACTAGTGAATCAGCTTTTTTCTAGTGTAAAAACCTTGTTTCAGCTTTACTAGGAGGTTGTTTGATGGAAATTATACAAATCGTGGCATTGAGTCTTATAGCTAGTATACTTATTGTGCTGGTACGTGAAGATAGGCCGGAAATAGCACTCCAAATGACCTTAGTTGCAGGAATAATAATTTTTTTAAGGATAATGAATCAAATTTTTGCTGTAATAGAGTTTTTAAAGGATTTATCTCAAAAGGCAAATATTGATAATTTGTATATTTCTACTATTTTTAAAATTATTGGCATTTCTTATATTGCTGAGTTTGGATCACAGATTTGTAAAGACGCAGGCTCATCATCGATAGCATCAAAAATAGAATTTGCCGCAAAAATATTTATTTTAGTCTTATCTTTGCCAATTCTGATGGCTGTTATGAACTTAATACTAAAAATTCTTCCGTGAAAGGGGATGTTATTATTTTAAAAAAAACATCAGTAATTCTTATCATGTTATTTACTGTATTTTACCCAATAAATACAATAGCTATTGCTGATGATGAAATTATAGAACAACAGTTTGAAATGATTGACAAATCCGAATTTGATACCTTTGTAAACCGGTTAAATGATGACTATAAAGATTATATGCCTCAGTACAGTCTTAATGAGTTGATTAAGGTTATTAGAGGAGAAAAATCTTATGATTTCAATAGTTTATTAAAAGGTATAACAGAGTATTTTTTTCGCGAAATATCAATAAATCTTCATTTATTAGGTGAACTCATTATTTTATCGATGATTTGCGCTATTCTGAAAAATATTCAAAGTGCTTTTGAAAACGATAATATAGAAAAAGTAACATATGGATTTGTATTTCTGGTATTAAGTACAATTGCCATTCAAAGTTTTAATTTAGCACTAAATATTGGCAAAAATGCTATCGATCAAATGGTTAGCATTATTCAAGCACTGATGCCAATAATTTTAACGCTTTTAGCTTCTGTTGGAGGAATGACTTCTGTAGCAGTTTTTAATCCATTAATTTTTATAGGTGTCACTATATCAAGTATGTGGATTAGAAATATTCTTTTGCCAATAATATATTTTGTAGCAGTATTAGGCTTAATAAGCAATTTTTCAAAACATTTACATGTATCTGCTTTATCTACATTATTGAAACAAATTTGTGTTTTCTTATTAGGACTTTTCCTTAGCACATTTTTAGGTATATTAGTTGTTCAAGGAGCTGCGGCATCAGTGGTAGATGGAATATCAATACGAACAGCTAAATTTGCTTCAAAAAATTTCATTCCTATTGTTGGCGGTATTTTTTCAGACACAGTAGATACGATTGTAAGTTGTTCTTTAATTTTAAAAAATACCATTGGATTTGCCGGTTTAGTAATAATACTATTAACTATTTTGTTTCCGGTAATAAGGATTTTGACGATCGTATTTATTTACAAATTAGCCGGTGCCATCATACAGCCACTTGGAGAAGAAACAATGGTTAAGTGTCTGAATAACATGGCAAGCGATGTAACATTTATTGCAATTACGGTGGGCTCTGTAGCGTTGATGTTTTTTGTAGCAATTACAGTGATAATCGCTTCTGGAAATATAACTGTAATGATGAGGTGAGTTCATGATTGATGCCATTAGTCTTTGGATAAAACAGATTGTTCTAGTAGTTATGTTTACAACTTTTATCGGATTTCTAATACCAGAGAACAAATTTTTGAAATATATCAAAGTATTTCTAGGCCTTTTAGTTATGTTAGCAATAATAAACCCACTGCTACAAATTTTTAAAAAAGATATACATTTGACTGAAATCCCACTTGTTTTTGAAGACTTTGTCGATAAGAATACCATAAAGTATAACGCAAATATTTTAAATAAAAAAAATAACGAGTTAGCTATTAACGAGTATAAATATCAAGTTGAAAAGTATTTGACTCAAGAGATAAAAAATATTGCCCCTTATGATGTAAAAAATGTAAAAATTAAAATAGATGAAAATTATTCAGACGAGAGCTTTGGAAAAATAACTCAACTTTCAGTAACGTTAGGGAAAGAGCCGGCTCAAAAAAATGAATCAAAAAAAGAAAAAATTACAGTTGAAACAATTAAAATTGGATACAATCAAAGCGAAAAAGAAGATATTGATATTGAGTGCGACCAAAAAAATAATGAAGTTGAAAACATCAAGGAATATTTACACATAACATTTGGTATCCCAAAGGAAAATATTCACATGAGTTTGGAGGAATGAACATATGATACCAAACCTAAATATAAGTTTGTTGACGGACTGGATTAAAAATCCTAAGAACAAAGCAGTGTCGAAACTTGTTTTTGCATTTATTTTGGGATTATTAATGTTATCTTTAAGCAAACTTTTGACCGCAAATAACAATGCATATGATAATATGTCATCTGAAAAAATAGGTAATAACGCAGAGCAAGACTTGATTATAAAAGAGCTCTCCTATGAAGCGAAACTGGAAAAACAGCTTTCTGAATTACTACACCAGGTTAAAGACGTTGGAAATGTAGAAATAATGATTACATTAGAAGATGAAAGCTCAATAGAACCTGCGTTCAATATTGTTAGCACTGAGAAAAATTCCGAAGAGAAAGACAATGAAGGAGGTGTTAGAACAATCACAGAAAAACAAACAAACACTCAATTAGTACTGCTTAAAAAAAGCGGAGAGGAGCAGCCTTTGATTTTAAAGAAAACAACACCTAAGATAAAAGGAATACTTATTATTGCCGATGGAGCTTTTTCATCGAAGGTTAGAGATAAAATTATTAAATCAACAGCCACATTATTCGATATCCCAATTTATAAAATAAGTGTATTGGAAAAATAATTGCAAAAAATAAAATTATAATTAAATAACACAATTAATTAACATAACTTTATTATAACTTAACATTTTATCTATGTTTTGTGAAAATAATTTCTTACGGGAGGGAAAGAAAATGGCATTCATGGTGAGAAAAAGAACTGTTCTAATGATTTTATTTGCTTTAGTATTAGTATTATCAATTTGTATGATGTTCTTAGGTAACTCTCCTAAAGTAACATATAACAAACAGCTTAATCCTTCAGACTTAGAAAAGACATCAACAACTCAAGCAAACACTGATGATGTTAACATGCAAAGTATCAAAAATCTCGAGAGTGATTTTTTTATAGACTATAAACTTGAAAGAGATCGCTTGAGGAGTCAAGAGGCTGATTATTTGCGTGAGCTAATAAACAATCCTAATGTAAGTAATGAGTCTAAAGAAAAAGCACAACAAGATTTAATTACATTGTCTCAAAAAATCGAGAAAGAAATGATTACAGAGAACTTAATAAAAGCAAAAGGATTTGAGAATGCAGTAGTCTTCTTCTCTGATGAATTTATCAATATAGTGGTTAAAGCTGACGGACTTTTGCCTAAAGATGTTGCACAAATTACAGATGTGGCTACAAAAACAACTGGTGTTACAGTAGATAAAATTACTATCATAGAAAGAAAATAGGAGATTTAATTACAGTAATTCAATTGTAATTGTAATACTTCAATTATTTTGCTATAATAGTCTTAGGTTTTGATACTTTGCGAAAGGAGAAAAGATATGAGTAATAATAAAGATGAGAATAATGAAAAAGGTTCTATAAAAATTGCTGATGATGTTGTTGGAGTGATAGCCGGCCTTGCTGCTACAGAAGTTGCAGGAATAGCAGGTATGAGCGGAGGAATCGTTGGTGGAATTACGGAAATGCTAGGACGTAAAAATTTAGCCAAAGGTGTTAAGGTTGAAGTCAACGAAAAAGAGGCTTTTGTTGATTTATATGTTATTGTAGACTATGGGGTGAGAATACCTGAAGTATCATGGAATGTGCAAGAAAATGTCAAAAAAGCTATTGAAAATATGACGGGTTTATCCGTTGTTGAAGTAAATATTCATGTTCAGGGTGTAAATTTCGATTCTCCAACAGTAAAGGAAGAAGAAAATAAATAAAATCTAATAATGCCCCCTGATAGCAATTCAGGGGGCTGATTCAGTTTGAAAGGAGTTTTAAATATGAATCTTTTCGATAGAATTATATTAGCTGTTTATGCACTATTTTTCTCCTTGCTAGCTATTGTCCTCATTCTATTTTCCGTTAAAATAGTTAGTTTCCAATATGTTATTACAAGCTTATCAATTTTGTATGGTAGATGGGAAACGGGTGTTATAGGCATAGTCTTATTACTTATAAGCTTGAGGTTTTTATTCTACGGCCTGAAGTCTGAAAGTGTTCCTGAAACCACTGTAAAAGACGGTGAGTTAGGAAGGGTATGTATAACCTTAGCTGCTATAGAAAACCTTGCTTTGAAAGTAATAAGAGATATTGAAAATATAAAAGATTCGAAGATAAAAGTTAAAAAGCAGGAAAATGGAATTTCAATACTACTAAAACTTACGGTTAATTATGATGTAATAATCCCAGAGATGACTTCAGAACTGCAAAAAACTATTAAGGATTATATAGAAACTACTGCAGGGATTTCAGTTAATGATATACAAATAAGCATAGATAACGTTTCAAATCAGCTCAAGCAAAAAGTTGCAAAATGAGAGGTGAGAGCAATTGGACTTCTTACATGAGTTATGGGTTGAGCATCGAGGAAAAATACTTGGAGGAATCTTAGGGATCCTAATTGGTATATTAATAATTGCAATAGGTTTTTTAAAAGCTTTATTTGTTATTCTATGTGCTTTGGTGGGATACTATATAGGTAAATCTATAGATAACAAAGAGGATATTCGTGATATTTTAGATAAAATCTTACCTCCGGGTAGCAGATGAGGAGTGCCTTTTTTGAGTAGGAAAATTGCAAGGGAACAAGCATTTAAAATACTTTTCGCTATTGATGTAGGCAATAATACAGTTGAAGAAGCATCAGAGATCGTGATTGAATTTTTAAAAGACGAAAACCAAAAATCATTTATTTTAAATGAAGTTAGAGGTGTTCTTAAGAATTTATCGAATATAGATATAATTATAAATAAATACTCCGACGACTGGTCAATAGATCGCATGGCTGCAACAGATAGGAATATACTAAGACTTGCTGTATATGAGCTTATTTATTCTCAAGACATACCAATAAGTGTTTCTATAAATGAAGCTGTTGAAATTGCGAAGAAGTACGGCGATGAGCATTCTTATAAATTTATCAACGGTCTATTGGGGTCTATTGCCGAAAATCATGCGTCAAAGCAATAACATCGCCATAAACTTAGGGAGGCTTACCTTGAAACCCGTTTTAACTGTAAGTGAAGTCACCAATATTATAAAATATCTTTTTGACAACAATGAGATTTTAAGGCACGTGTATATCAAGGGAGAGATTTCTAACTTTAAGCATCATATATCTGGGCATATGTATTTTACCTTAAAAGATGAAAAATCTCAAATTCGATGTGTGATGTTCAGAAACAATAATATATTACTTCCTTTTATGCCAGAAAACGGAATGAGAGTGGTAGCGCTTGGTTTTATAAGTATTTTTGCTAAAAGTGGTGAATATCAGCTATATATAGAGGATTTACAGCCAGATGGCATTGGGGCATTACATATTGCTTTTGAAAAGCTGAAGGAACGATTGGATAAAGAAGGTCTTTTTGAATTGCAGCGAAAGCAACCGATACCTTTTTTACCCAAAAAAATTGGCATAATAACATCTCTGACAGGAGCTGCAATAAGAGATTTATTAACTGTAATAAAAAGGAGATTTCCCAATGTTGATATTATAATTGCTCCGGTGTTGGTTCAAGGTAGGGATGCGGCTGAAGAGATTTGTTCTGCTATACTTGAGCTTAATAGGTTAAAGGATATTGATGTAATTATAGTAGGTAGAGGCGGCGGCTCTATTGAGGAATTATGGGCATTTAATGAAGAGAAAGTTGCCAGGGCAATTACAAATTCACTAATTCCGGTTATATCTGCCGTTGGTCATGAAACCGATTACACCATAAGTGATTTTGTGGCTGATAAAAGAGCACCAACTCCATCAGCTGCAGGTGAAATTGCTGTACCTGAAAAACGAGTGCTACAAAATGAAATTCGATACATAAGTCTAAGGTTAATTAATGGCATATTAAGTTACATAGGTGCTAGAAGGCAAAAGCTTGAATATCTAAAAAGAGCACCTATTTTTAAAAGGCCGGAAACATATATTATTAACTGTAGTCTTATAATAGACCAGACTTCAAAAAGATTGCAAAAGGATATCGACCTTTACATATCAAAAAATAAATCAATTTTAAATCATTATATTGCCAGACTTGAAGCTTTAAACCCCCTATCAATACTAAAGAGAGGCTACAGTATATGTATGAGTGCTGATACGAACAAAATTATAAAACATCCAGAGGATGTTAAAAAAGGCGATTCTGTTGTTATACTATTGTCTGGTGGACGCCTTTTGTGTAGTGTGGAAGATAGCAAAAGAAAGGGTGATGATGATTGAATTCTGCCTACAAATATGAGGATGGTATAGAACGATTAGAATATATTGCAGAGCAACTAGAAAAAGGTGATTTAACATTAGAAGAAGCCCTTACTTTTTTTGAGGAAGGAATCAACCTTATCAAGACATGTTCAAAAATATTGGATGAAGCAGAAGGCAAAATACAAGTTTTAACAAAGGATTTAAATGGAGATTTAATTATAAAAGATTTTAACGGAGGTTCAGAAATAATTGAATGAATTCGAAGGTGAAATGAAATATATGGCACAAGTTGTGGAACAAGAATTGTCTCGCTATCTTCCTCGAAAAGATGAATTCCCATCAAAGCTTCACGAAGCAATGCATTACAGCACTCTTTCAGGCGGCAAAAGACTCCGACCTATTATAGTTATGAAAGCTGCAGAACTTTTTGGAATATCATATGAAAAAGTAATTCCTACAGCATGTGGTATTGAGATGATACATACATATTCTTTAATACATGATGATTTACCTGTTATGGACAATGACGATTTCCGTAGGGGAAAGCCAACATGCCATAAGATATATGGAGATGCAGTAGCACTGCTGGCAGGTGATGCACTTTTGACACATGCTTTTGCAACAATAGCTAAAAATTCCAAAATTAGCGGTATAAATCCTGATGCAGTCGTAGATGTTATTGAGAAGGTGTCCCTAGCAGCTGGAGGATATGGGATGATCGGAGGACAAACCGTCGATATTATTACATCAGGAAAAGACGTTAGCCGTGACACCCTTTTTTATATAAGTACCCATAAAACAGGATGCTTGATGAGCGTTTCTTTTTGGTCTGGTGCTAGGCTTGCGGAAGCATCAAAAGAAGATTTGGAAACAATTAAATGCTTTGGAGAAAAATTAGGGTTGATTTTTCAAATCGTCGATGATATTTTAGATATCAAAGGCAGCGAAGCAGTTTTAGGTAAGCCAGTAGGAAGCGATATGAAAAATAAAAAGAATACTTTTGTCAATTTATTTGGCTTTAATAAATCAGTAGAAATAGTTAACAATTTATCATTAGAGGCAAAACAACTAATATCAAATTATAATAATAATGATTTCTTTATACAATTAACTGATTTTATTTCAAAACGAGATTATTAAAATGTAAGGCGACAATTATTGAAATCATCTATTTTTTGTGATATAATACTTTCTAAGTAAGAAAAACAGGTGGTACAGTATTCTAGTCAAAATCGCTCCTCTGAAGGCGGGGCTAAAAATCCGTCAAGGGCATATCGATGAAGTTCTTAGTGCTGGCTGCCGACGCCCAGTTGGGGGCTGGTGCTGGGAGTAAGGAGGATGGGGCGATCTGCAAAGGCATGTAGGCGTTGACCCTACCTCCGCGGAGACCTAAGTGCGTGGTTTGAGAGAGAGTCTCAATTACTATGGCTTAGGGTGTGAACCTGCATTCGATAAAATGTTGGGTGCAGTGTAGCCTGCCTTGAGTGAGATGGGCGGAAAAAGGCTTATCGGTTGATTTGTAATTTGGCCAAATTGCAAATCAATTTTTTACCTTTGAAATCCATCTTGCAAAAGAGGCTAGGAGGAGAGTGATTTTGGTGAGGAAATCTCCTAGACTGTCCTTTTGGGAAATGGACTGGGGATTACAGTGTGGACTAAGTGGTAATCTAGCCCTGTTTATGGTGACATAGCAGTAGCAGACTTAAAGGGGAACCGTCTTTTCGGCAACGATTAGATGTCTGCTGGGGAAATCCTGCTAGACCTAAGCCACAAAATTTACCCTGTCCATTACCACCTGTTCTTGTTAAAAAAACGGAGGTAGTTTGTTGAATTCTGATTTAGAAAATAAAAAGTTTAAAAAAAATAACGGAAATTCAAAAACCAAATGGGTGTATAGAGCATGCGTTTTGGCTTTTGGACTTTCCGTTTTTTTTAGTTTGATTTCAGAAGTGCTATTAAAGAGTGTAAATGTTATTGTATCATTAGTCATTTTGCTTATAATAATTGCTATAGGAGTTATTTTTGATATAATTGGTATAGCTGTTACTTCGGCAAACGAGGCACCTTTTCATGCTATGGCCGCAGATAAGATTCCCGGTGGAAAAGAAGCAGTAAAGCTGATCAGAAATGCTGACATAGTATCGAACTTTTGTAATGACGTCGTTGGTGATATATGCGGGATTATAAGTGGAGCTGCTGGAGCGGCTATAATACTTAAGATAGCCTATGATAAAAATGATATAATTCTCAGTATATTATTGACTGGGATTATTTCAACACTGACCATCGGAGGAAAAGCAATGGGAAAGGGCATAGCTATAAAAAATTCCAAAACGGTAGTGCATAATGTAGCTTTATTTTTATATATGTTAAGCAATAAGTTACATATTGATATTTTACCGAGAAATGGCGTAACTAAGGGGAAAATTAGGAGAGAATAACAATGAGTCAAAACAAACAAAGGTTAGATGTATTATTAGTAAATAAAGGTATGGTTGATAGCAGAGAAAAAGCAAAGGCAGAAATAATGTGTGGAAATGTAATAGTAAATGCTCAAATTATTGATAAGCCTGGAACCTTAATTGATGTAGAAAGTAATATAACAATTAAAAAAAAATCGCTTCCATATGTAAGCAGAGGGGGACTTAAGCTAGAAAAAGCTCTTGAATTATTTAATATAAAGGTTAAAGATAAGATCGTGTTAGATGCAGGTGCTTCTACTGGAGGTTTTACCGACTGTATGTTAAAAAAAGGTGCAAAGAAAGTTTACGCGGTAGATGTCGGATATGGTCAGTTAGCGTATAGTCTTAGGGAAGATGTAAGAGTTGTGGTCTTAGAAAGAAAAAATGTTAGGTATTTGAGCTTTGAAGATATTGGTGAAAAAGTGGATATCATCACTGCGGATCTATCATTTATATCTTTATCTAAGGTATTTGAGCCTTTTTATCAACTACTTAATGAAAATGGAGATTTAATCACTCTAATAAAGCCTCAGTTTGAAGTTGGCAGAGAAGATGTTGGCAAAAAAGGTGTTGTTAAAGATTTCAATCTTCATGTAGAAGCAATTAACAAGATAATTTCTAATGCTGCTGAACATAATTTCTTTGTAATTGGTCTTACCTTTTCTCCAATAAAAGGTCCAAAGGGCAATATAGAATATCTTGCTCATTTCAGAAAGGATTTAAAAGTTGGTAATTCCGTTGATATAGAAGATGTAGTTAAAAAGTCGCATCTTGAATTGTTATAAAGATGAAAGGAATTCTTCTATTCTTGTAGAATTGAATATAGAGGGATAGGGTATACCGGCTGTTTCTGCTAACTTGCTCATGAAAGGTATAAAAATGGATATTAGTTCTTACATAATATTTGGCGCGATAATCGGGGCTGTTTTAACTGTTAATATCTTAAAATATTTAAGAAGATATAATCTAAAAAAGAGAATGCAAAAGGCAAAAAAAAGTGAATATAAGGCTATAGAGTTTATGCAGAATAAGGGCTATCAAATATTAGATTTACAAAAAGAAGGATCCTATACATTATTTATTGATGATAAGCCACATAAAATAACAGTAAGAGCCGATATGATAGTTAAGAAGGACAATAGGTTTTATGTTGCGGAAGTAAAAACCGGTGAAAAAGTAACTTCACCTAAATATACTGATACACGCCGCCAGTTATTGGAGTATTACATGGTATTTAAACCCAATGGTCTAATTTTAGTTGATATGGAAAGGCAAAAAATCAGGACTGTGGAATACTCTATCTTGGAATATGACAAAATGATATATATAAAATATTTGACACGGATTTTCATTTTAATTGCCATTGGATTTATCATTGGTTTTTTAACCAGAGGAGGATGAAATGTTCACAGTAGGTCTTTATCCAAATGTATATAAAAAAAATTTGATGAAAATAGCCGGAGGTTTAATCAACTGGTTTGAGAACCGAGATTATTCAGTAATGCTGCCACAAGAAGTTGCTGATTCACTTTATTTATCTCATCTTTCAGCTGATAAAGATGAACTTGTAAAAAAAATAGATGTTGCTGTAACTTTAGGCGGTGATGGTACACTCTTAAGTGTTGCCAGGCAAGTAGCCCCTTATGAAATACCTATATTAGGCATAAATTTGGGACATGTTGGATTTTTGACGGAAATAGAAATATCTGATTTATATACTGATTTAGAGCGCTTCAACCGAAAGGATTACAGCATTGATATTCGAATGATGTTAGAAGCAGAAGTGGTTCGCAATGGTGAGGTTTTGGAAAGTTTTTTAGCTCTAAATGATGTGGTTGTAACTAAAGGGCCTTTTGCAAGATTAATACGCCTCAAAACTTACGCTAATGAAGACTATGTAGATACTTATCATGCTGATGGGCTAATTATTGCTACGCCTACTGGCTCTACTGCTTATTCTTTATCAGCAGGAGGACCAATAATAAATCCTGACATGGACTTATTGTTATTGACCCCAATATGTCCTCATACACTGCGAAGTCGTTCTATTGTCGTATCAAAAGATGATATTATTAAGGTAAAACTTTTGGCTGAACATCCTGAAATTATGTTGACTGTAGATGGGCAACAAGGATATGAATTGCTGCCCGGAGATCAAATCATAGTCAGGAAGTCTTCTTTTTCAACTCGTTTGATACGTATTAAAAAAAGGAGCTTTTATGATGTGCTGAGGAAAAAACTAAGTGAATGAGCGAAATTATAACAATATGAGGAGGCGCATCTGTGAAACAAAAAAGGCACTTCAAAATTCGTGAAATAATAAGAGAAAAACCAATAGAAACTCAAGAAGAATTGGCAGTTGAACTTAGAAAAGAAGGATTTAATGTAACTCAAGCAACAGTATCCAGAGATATTAAAGAATTAAAGCTCATAAAAGTTTTAAGAGACAATGAACATTATTGCTATGCAGAGCCTGAAAAAACCTCAATATCCTCAGACAGATTGCTCAAAATGTTTAAAGAATCTATTATAAGTTTTGATACAGCAGAAAATCTTATTGTGATTAAAACGTCATCAGGAACTGCATCGGCTGTAGGTGAAGCTATTGACGGGCTTAATTGGTCTGATATAGTAGGAACTGTAGCAGGTGATAACACTATTTTAGTTATTGCTAAATCTAAGAAGGTCGTAAATGATATCTTAAAGAAATTTGAAGAAATCATGAGATAGGGAGGCAGACTTATGCTCCTTAACCTCTACATTAAAGATTATGCGTTAATTGACAATTTATCAATTGCTTTTGGTCCCGGGTTGAACATTCTCACCGGCGAGACTGGAGCAGGAAAATCAATAATAATAGACGCAATTAATCTTATTATTGGGGAAAGGGCTTATACCGATTTTATTCGTACAGGAAAACAAAATGCTAGCGTAGAGGCAGTTTTTGACTATAATGATGCAGCCATAGACGATATTCTGGCAGAATATGGTATAGAGCCAGAAGATAATACATTGATCATCAGTAGGGAAGTAAATGCACAAGGTCGCAGTTTTTCTCGTTTGAATGGCAAAATGGTTCCTGCCTCTGCACTAAAAAAAATAGGGAAATTATTAATTGATATTCATGGCCAGCATCAACATCAATCATTGTTGGATAGCAAAAATCATGTTCGTATATTGGATTTACTCGGTCATGAAAATATATCAGAATCAAAAGATGAGGTTAGTTCTCTTTATAAAAAATACTGTCGGGTACAGGATAATATTAAGGTTTTAGAAAAAGAATATGCGGATTTTTATAGGCGACAAGACAGATTAAAATATGAAGTAGAAGAATTAGAAACGGCTCAATTAGAGCCTGAAGAGGACGTCGTGTTAGAAGAAAATAGAAAAGTTATAGAGAATGCCGAGAAGATATTCAGTGCTCTGGAATTTGCATATAGTATTTTGTATCAAGGTTATGAAACTTCTTCAGTAATTGATAATCTAAGTAAAATTGTCGATAATTTCGAATCTATAATGGATTTTTATAAACCAATTGATAATATTACAGAATCTTTAAAAAGTATTTTATATGAATTAGAAGATATTTCATTTACAATAAGAAATCTTCGAGATTCAGTAGATTTTGATGCAGAAAAGCTCAATACCATCAATGCAAGATTAGAATTGCTAAACAGACTCAAGTTAAAATATGGTAAAAATATACCTGAGCTGTTAAGCTATAAGGCTCAAGCTGCTGCTGAATTAGATAAAGCACTTAATATAAATGAAGAAATCAGTGAGTTAAAAGCTGAGCAGGAAAAAATAAAATTGGCTTTAAGTCAAAAAGCTTTAGAATTACATGAAAAACGAAAGTATACAGCAAATAAATTAGAACAAAGTATATCAAAAGAATTAAAAGATTTAGGCATGAAAAATGTTAAATTTAGAGTAAATATAACTTTAAAGGAAGATTCAAATGGTATTGAAATTGATGGTAAAAAAGTTCATATATCCGAAGAAGGTATTGATAATATAGAATTTTTAATCTCTACAAACCCCGGAGAGCCACTAAAGCCATTGGCTAAAATTGTTTCAGGTGGAGAATCTTCTCGCATTATGTTGGCGTTGAAGAGTATTGTAGCTCAAGTTGACAATATTTCCTGTCTGATTTTTGATGAAATCGATGCCGGAATAGGTGGAAGGACTGCACAAACAGTTGGAGAAAAGCTTTCAAGAATCAGCAACAAGCATCAGGTTCTCTGTGTTACTCATTCACCACAAATTGCAAGCCTTGGTGATGTTCATTTTTTGATAAAAAAGGAAAATATAAATGGGCAGACATTTACCAGAGTTTGTAATCTTGAAGGTCGAGAGCGTACAAACGAGCTAGCAAGGATGTTGGGAGGAGCTGAAATTACTGAAAATACAATAATTCATGCTCAGGAAATGTTGAATTTGGCAAAAAAAATAAAGGGATGTTGAATCGTTGTATTCAGCACATACTCTTTTAACCCAACTCTTGTAATATAAAATATAAATATAAAGATTTGAAAGCCTTTTAAATTAGATAAGGCTTTTTATTTTTTTACAAAAATTAACTCCCTGGTGTATCGGCGTATAAAAAAGATTTTTTAAGGTTATCTTATAACCCATAGGAAAGTTTAATAGCTAGTTGCCATGCTATTACTATTATAGAATTATACGCATTCTTCCGCAGGGAGTGAAAGACTTGCAAAAAAGTAAATCGAAAAAATTAGTTATGCTTTTATTAGTAGTATTGATTTTAATTACATCAATCTTGAATATCTTTCTTGTAACTTTGCCGGAGGAAATAAAAATAATTGAAGGCAAAGAACAAAAACTAGAATTCAAGTTTCCAATGACTTTGCAATTATGTTGCAAAGAGCCTTTTCTTGTTAATGGCAGTTATTTAAACGAAAATTTAATAATAAATTTAAAAGAACCCCTAATTTTAAAATCTTCTGTTAAAGGAACCTATGATTTTGAGTTCAGATTATTGGGATTTATACCATTAAAAAAAATTAAGGTTCATGTATTGCCTGAAACTCGTGTAGTGCCCGGAGGACATTCTCTTGGAGTTAAACTTCGTCCCAATGGTGTTATAGTTGTAGGATTTGCATCTGTTACAGACGAAAACGGCCTGAAGCATCAACCGGCTCAGGAAGCAGGTATACAGATTGGCGACATAATTGTTATGGTAAATAACCAAAAGATATTTCAAGCAGAGGAACTGTCCCAAATTATTGATAATCAACAATCAGTTATTTTAACTGTTAAAAGAAATGATAAGATGTTTGATGTGAACTTGACCCCTGTGAAAAATAATTTTGGTCTTTCTCAGATAGGATTATGGGTTAGAGATATAACAGCTGGAGTTGGCACTCTTACTTTTTATGATCCCCAAACCGGATTTTATGGTGCATTGGGTCATATAATTTCTGATGCAGACACAGGTAAAATTATTGAAGTGGGCGAGGGTGAAATAATTCGTGCAAGGGTTTCATCCATATCTCCAGGCAAAAAAAATCAGCCGGGAGAAAAAAGAGGTGTTTTTATAGATGAAGAAAAGATTATTGGAAACATAATTGCAAATACACCATATGGGATTTTTGGGAAAGCATATCAATCATTTGAGAATCCATATTATACCTCACTTCCAGTAGCAACTGTAAGCCAAGTTCACGAAGGTCGTGCAACAATTCTAACAGTAGTAGAGGATGAAAAAATTCAAGAATATGATATTGAGATACAAAAAATAATAAAGCAATCATCTCCCAACGGGAAAGGAATGATAATAAAAATTACCGATGAGGAATTAATTGCCAAAACCGGAGGCATTGTTCAGGGTATGAGCGGTAGCCCGATTATCCAAGACGGTTATATAGTAGGAGCTGTAACTCATGTATTTGTAAATGATCCGACAAAAGGCTATGGTATTTTTATCGAATGGATGCTAAATGAAGTAAATAATTTAAATTTTCGCGAAAAAATTTAAAAAATAAAACAAAATATGGAATACAAGGAGGAATATTCCAGAGATTGTCGAATTACTTAATTATTACAAATAATTTTTTTAGGGGGGTTTTTCATGTCAGAGAAACAAGAAATAAGGTTACTAATCGCAGATGACAACAAGGAGTTCTGTAATCTGGTTGTAGAGTTTTTTGAGAATGAAGAAGATATTGAAATTGTAGGGGTAGCTTATGATGGCTTGGAAGTTTTGGAGAAAACGGAAAAGCTCGAACCTGAAGTTCTAATCCTAGATTTAATTATGCCTAATCTTGATGGTTTAGGTGTAATTGAAAGACTATCAAATAAACCTAAAAAACCTAAAATTATAGTTCTTTCTGCTGTTGGGCAGGACAAAATTACACAAAAAGCAATAAACCTTGGTGCGGATTATTATATTGTAAAACCTTTCGACTTAAATATTCTTGTAGATCGCGTAAGACAAATGGTAGATAGTAATTTTCCTTCACAGTATCAAATGCAGAAAAAGAACACAGGATTTTCAATCGATAAAAAAAATAATTTAGAATTATTGATTACCAATATTATTCATGAGATAGGTATACCTGCACATATCAAAGGATATTTTTATGTTCGTGAAGCCATATATATGGTAATCAACAACGTTGATTTGCTTTCTGCAGTAACCAAAGAGCTCTATCCTAATATAGCAAATAAATATAATACTACTCCCAGTCGTGTAGAAAGAGCTATAAGGCATGCTATTGAGGTGGCTTGGAATAGAGGATGCGTAGAAACGCTTAATAATCTTTTTGGATATACCACTACGAAAGATAGAGGAAAACCTACCAACTCAGAATTTATTGCCATGATTTCGGACAAATTAAGAATGGAGCTTGAAGCAAGTTAATGCGATTATATCAAGGGTTATATCTTTTAATTAAGCAGACAAGTTACTTAAAGCAGTATTACCACAATACTATAAAGCCTTAAATTTGCAACTATGAATATATCTAGTTTATTGGTAAATATTTGCTAATAAATCCGTTTTTAGATAAAGCATATAAGATTACTGAAGTTAAAAAATCAATTGTATACATAAAACATATTAGGCAATATTTAAGAAAAAGAGAAAAACATATACATATAAATAATAAAAATAACTTAAGCACCTTTATTTATTTAAATGTATTAAATAAATAAAGGTGCTTAAGTTATCCAAAACTATATTTGGTCTTTACCTCTTTCAAAACTTGTCTTAAAATATTATGTGTATGAAAAATCAAAATCATATTTAATAATTGGGAGATGAAGAAAATGAATTTTAATGAAACTACACTAAGTTCTAAGAATATTTTTTCTGGTCGTATTATAAAACTTCGATTAGACGAAGTTTTGCTACCGAATGGCAGAAAGTCTACCAGAGAAATCGTCGAACATCCAGGTGCTGTTGCTATAGTAGCTTTAGACGAGAAAAATAATATATTAATGGTAAGGCAGTATAGAAAACCAATAGAAAAAGAACTTTTGGAAATTCCTGCAGGAAAATTAGAAAAGGGTGAATCTAAAGAAATTTGTGTTAGAAGAGAATTGATGGAAGAAACAGGGTATTACCCTAATGAAATACAGCATATAATAAGTTTTTACACTTCTCCAGGTTTTTCTAATGAAATAATACACTTATTTTTAGCAAAGAATTTAGAAAAGAAGGATGCGAAAGCTGACTTCGATGAATATTTACAATTAGAAATTATGCCATTTAAGGATGCCATTAAAAAAATTTCCAGCGGACAAATCGTTGATGGTAAAACCATTACTGGACTTCTTTTAACACATTCTTTTATTATGGGTGATGTGTAAATGGAATATTTTGCAGATTTACATATTCACATCGGTCAAGCCAAAAAACGACCTATAAAGATTACTGCTTCAAGAAATTTAACTCTTGATAATATCTATGACTGCTGCCTTAATAGAAAAGGCATTGATATTATTGGTATTGTAGATTGTGCTTCGCCATACGTTCTTGAAGAGATAGCAGAGCAGTTAAAAACCGGAGTAGTAAGTCCTTTAGATGGAGGAGGTCTTAGGTACAAAGACAAGCTTACAATTATTCTCGGAGCTGAGATTGAAACTACAGAAGAAAAAGGCGTAGCTCACAGTATTGCTTTTTTTCCTTATTATGAACAAATCAAAGAATTTTCCACAATTGTTTCCGCGTATATAACAAATATTACCTTGAGTTCTCAAAAGGCGCGCCTTTCCGCAAAAGATTTGTTTAAAATAGTATGGGGTTTAGGTGGCGAACTGGTACCTGCTCATGTTTTTACTCCATTTAAAAGTTTTTATGGTAGCTGCTATGATAGGCTTTCACTAGCTTTTGAAGATAAAATTGACTACATTACAGCCATTGAATTAGGCCTAAGTGCTGATACAGATTTTGCTGATACTATAGTTGAACTGTCTGACAAGGCATTTTTAAGCAACTCAGATGCTCATTCACTAGAAAAAATAGCAAGAGAATATAACAAAATGAATTTAAAATTTCCGGATTTTAATAATGTTTTTTCTGCATTAAGGCATTTAGATAATAATTGCATAATAGCTAATTATGGTTTAAACCCCAAACTTGGTAAATATCATAGAACTTTTTGCCCAGTTTGCAGCAACATTTCAAAAGGAACTCCACCAGTAACAAAATGCCTTAACTGCAACAATGAAACAGTAACGCTTGGTGTACTTGATAGAATAACTCTTATAGCTGATTATAAGATGCCGATTCATCCGAAACATAGACCTTCGTATCATTATCAGATTCCTTTGGAATTTATTCCGGGAATCGGTAAAAAAACTATTGAAAAACTACTTTTAAATTTTGGCACAGAAATGGATGTAATTCATAATACTGATATAAAGGAATTGTCAGAAGTAATTGGAGAGCAAAAAGCTAAAAATATTGTATTGGCAAGAGAAGGAAAACTAAATCTACAAGTAGGTGGTGGTGGTTTTTACGGTAAGGTTATAAATAGAAATGAATAATCTCGTCCCTTCCTGCATAATATCTTCTATGGAAATGTAAGGAAGGGGGATTATTTTAATGAGCCATTTCCCCAGAATTTTTTTAGAATATTTAAGAAAAAATATGATACAGTATGTACTTTTGAGCATTATATTAATAGCTGGTATCATAGTAGGCAGTTTTACGGTAAACATGATATCAGATATTCAGAGAGAAAGCATATTAAGTCTCATTAGCGGTTTTTTAGCCAATATCAGCAATATTTCAATTGATAATTCTTCCGTTTTTTATTTATCATTGTCCAACAATTTTAAAACCGCTATTGCATTAATATTATTTGGTCTTTCCGTTGTAGGTTTACCGTTTATTTTAGTATTAATTTTTTTCAGAGGATTTGTATTAGGCTTTACTGTAGGCTTTCTAATTGAACAACTAGGCCCTAAAGGTATAGTTTTATCAGCATTATCAATTCTTCCACAAAATATAATCATATTACCGTGTATATTATCAATAGGCGTAACAAGTTTAACATTCGCTGCAGCAGTAATTAAAAATAAAATCAAAAACCATCATGAAGTTTACTCACAAATGGTAGTAGGGTATTTGCTACTAAATCTTTTTTTTAGCTTTTTACTTATTATATCTGGTTTAATTGAAGGTTATATTTCTCCTGTATTTATTAAATTTTACTCTAAGCATTTAAATTTTTAACATAATTTATCTAAAATTTAGGCTGCTTTTTTATGTTTTTTTATTGATAAGACAGGAATTGTAGACATTATATTGAATATAAAATATGGGCAAGCTTAGAGAGGATGAGTAATATGAGAGATCTTTTAGAGAATTTTCTTCAATATTTATCAGTTGAAAAGGGACTTGCAAAAAATACTATTGACGCTTATAGACGGGATTTAAAAAGTTACATATACTATTTAAAAACAAAAAAAATAACAAATATCAGCAGCACTAATCGATCAACTATTGCATCTTATTTGTTATTAATGCAAAAGAATGGTAAAGCAAGCAGCAGCATCTCTAGAGCATGTGCTGCCATAAAATCTTTTTATCAATTTCTATTTATGGAACATATAATTAGTGAAGATCCAACAGTGAATTTAGATGCTCCTAAACTGGAACAGCGATTGCCTAAAGTGCTAAGTGTAGAAGAAATTGAAAAATTATTATCTCAGCCCGATATGTCAAATCCTTTAGGAATAAGAGATCGAAGTATGCTTGAATTATTATATGCTACAGGTATGAGAGTTTCAGAGCTAATTTCAATAAGTGTTGAAGATGTGAACTTAGAAATGGGATTTTTACGTTGTGTAGGAAAAGGTTCAAAAGAGAGAATTGTTCCCATCGGTTCCATTGCTGTAAAGTATTTAAAGCTTTATACCCTTGATACCAGGAATAAAATTTTAAATGGAAAGAAATCAAAAATTTTATTCCTTAATCGGCAGGGCAGTGCAATGACGCGTCAAGGTTTTTGGAAAATAATTAAAAAATACTCTCAGCAAGCCGGTATTAATAAAAAAATAACTCCTCACACATTCAGACATTCTTTTGCTACACATCTATTAGAAAATGGTGCGGATTTAAGAGTTGTCCAGGAAATATTAGGTCATTCCGATATATCTACAACACAAATATATACTCATATAACACGAAATAAAATAAAAGAAGTATATGATAATACTCATCCTAGAGCATAAGAGTGTATAACATTCCTTTCTTATGGAAAACTATTATAAGAAGGGAGGAACGATAAATGGTTTATTATAATAAAAAGATATCCTGTATTCTGCTTATTACACTTCTTATGCTTTTTATCATTATAAGTCCTGTTGCAGCTGCACCACAACTTGATATCAAATCTCCATCGGCTATTTTGATGGATGCCGGTACGGGAACAATTCTATTTGAAAAAAACTCCCATGAAAAAATGGAACCTGCTAGTATTACAAAGGTAATGACCATGATTATTGCTTTTGAAGCTCTTGAATCGGGCAAAGTCAGTTTGTCGGATATTGTCAGGATAAGTGAAAGAGCATGGGGAACAGGAGGCAGTCAAGTCTTTCTGGCGCCCGGAGAAGAGCAGACACTTGAAACACTTTTAAAGTGTATTGTTATTGCTTCAGCTAATGATGCATCGATGGCTGTAGCTGAGCATATTGGCGGCAGCGTTGAAGGATTTGTTAAGCTTATGAATGATAAAGCGAAACAGCTGGGGATGAGTAATACAAATTTCGTAAATCCGCATGGCTTATCATCACCTGAACATTATACTACTGCACATGATATTGCATTGATGTCAAGGGAATTAGTCAAATATCCTTTATTTTTTAATTGGTCGACCATATGGATAGACTATCTTGAACATACTGATAAAAAACGCGATGCGACAATGCTTGCTAACACAAATAAGCTACTTGGAAAATATGAAGGATTAGACGGTTTAAAAACCGGCTTTCATAATAAAGCTGGACATTGTTTTGCAGGTACCGCAAGAAGGGGAGATTTTCGGTTAATATCAGTAGTACTAAATGCAGATACTAGCAGTCAGAGATTTGAAGATACAGTAAAATTACTGGATTATGGCTTTGGACATTTTGATTCAATTAAAGTAGTGGAAAAAGGCTCAATACAAAAAATTCTCCCTGTCGAAAAGGGGCATTTGGAAAATGTAAATGTAATTGTTCCGGAAGATGTAAGTCTTTTAATAGAAAAGGGCAAAGAAGGAGAAATTAACACAAAAGTTGATGTGCCTGATAAATTATGTGCACCTTTAAAGAAAGATCATGCGGTAGGAACTCTTTTAATTGAGCAAGGTGGTAAAATTGTAAAAAAAGTAAATCTTGTCATATCTGAAGATGTAATGAAAGCAAATATTATCGAGATGTTTAAAAAGATATTTAACAAATGGTTTACTTTCTAAATGTATGTTTCTTGCTTTTACTTGATTGCTATATTTCCACTGCATTCTGGAAATATAGCAATGTAAACAATAGCAATTGAAAATTTAGAGGGATATTTTCAGTTTCTGTTAAATATCCGGTTACTAATACGTGGATTTTAATGATTTAAGACTTCCTTATAAAATTGAAGGAAGTCTTAAATCATTAAAGAGAAATATATGTAAATCATGTAATTTTATAGAAGGAAATTAATAAAATTCATCGAATTATTTTAATAGAATAAAGGGGGGTGGAGTATGGGTGAGATAGTAAAAGTAAAGGATGATATGCTAAAAATTAACCTAAAGGGAGAAATAGATCATCATATAGCATCGATTATTAAAGATGAAATAGACCGATACATTGAAAAACACAAAATAAAAAACATCTTATTTAATTTTAAAGATGTTTCCTTTATGGATAGTTCTGGTGTAGGTATGATTATAGGGCGCTATAAAAAACTCCAAAAAACAGGAGGGAAGATAGGGGTTATTTATTTAACTCCTCAAGTTAAAAAGATTTTTGAGATATCGGGACTTTTGAATATTGTAAATTGTTTTAGAGATGAAAGAGAGGCCATAGAAAAATTATGAGGGGTGATTTTGTGACTGCATTAAATGAAATGCAATTGGATTTTTTAAGCAAATCTCAAAACGAATCTTTTGCACGAGTTGTTGTAGCAGCTTTTGCATCACAGTTGGATCCGACTTTGGACGAGCTTGCAGATATAAAAACAGCAGTTTCAGAGGCTGTAACAAATTGTATAATTCATGGCTATGAGAATACCGTAGGAGTTATAAGAATAAAATCAAAACTTTATACTGATAAAATAATTATATCTGTTCAAGACTGGGGAAAAGGTATTGAAGATATACAGAAGGCAAGACAGCCTTTATGGACTTCCAAACCTGAGTTAGAAAGATCCGGTATGGGATTTACAATAATGGAAGATTTTATGGATAAGTTGGAGATTGAATCTACCCTGGGTGAGGGAACAATTATTACAATGGTTAAAATTTTAAGAGATAGTTCAGAGAGGAATAATTCATGAGTTCTGAAATTATTATGGAACTTTTAAAAGAAGCTAAAAGAGGTGAAAAAAAGGCTAGAGATGAGCTTGTGTCCCTTAACCTGGGTTTGGTATGGAGCATAGTAAAGAGATTTAATAATAGAGGCTATGAGCCTGAAGATTTATTTCAAATTGGGAGTATTGGGCTATTAAAAGCAATAGAAAAATTTGATTTTTCATACGATGTTAAATTTTCAACATATGCTGTTCCTATGATAATGGGTGAAATCCGAAGATACATACGTGATGATAAACCCATAAAGGTATCTCGTTCGTTGAAAGAATTAGGCTACAAAATTCAAAAAACTCAGGAAGAACTTACAAATACTTTAGATAGAGAACCAACAATTAACGAAATTTCTGACGAAATGGAAGTACCCGTAGAAGAAATTGTAATGGCAATGGAAGCTTCTCAATCTTTAGTTTCGTTAAATGATGTGGTTTACCAAGATGATGGTTCTCCTATTTATTTAATAGATCAACTCAATGAAAATGAATATCAAGAAAACTTATTGTATGACAAAATAGCTTTGAAAGAAGCACTCTCAAAGCTTGATAGGGATGAGCGACAAATTATTACTCTTAGATATTTTAAGGATATGACGCAAATAGATGTTGCAAAAAAATTAAATATGACTCAAGTTCAAGTATCGCGATTAGAAAGAAAGGTTCTAACAAAAGTAAAAAATTTATTATCTTAAGCCTAAGTTAGTTTAGGCTTTTTTTGTATAAAAAAAACTTAATCATACATAATAAAAGATAAGGAGGAAATCCGAATGACAGGTATAAACAAAAGGCTTGTTATAATAATATGTTTATTATTATTTTTAATAGCTGGGTCGTTTATTTTTAAAATTTTTGACAATAGTAGAATACCTAAAAGTGCAAAATTAGTTTTTTTGTTAAAAGAATAACTGCTCAGTGATTGGGCAAACTATAAAAGAATAATTAAGGTAATAAAACAAGGAGGACTTTTTGTATGACAGTTAAGGTCTTAGAATTGGTAGGTGAATCCAAAAATAGCTGGCAGGAAGCAGTACAAAATGCAGTAGAGGATGCTAATAAGACAATTAGAAATATTACAGGAGTAGAGGTTTTAAATAATACTGCAAATGTACAGAACGGAAAAATAGTGGAATATAAATCTAATGTACAAATAGCCTTTAAAGTAGACGGAACAACAGAAAGCTAAGAAAAACGGGCACTAAAAGTGCTCGTTTTTAAACGGATTTTTATATTTAGAAATTGATTAAGGTGATTGCATGCCTATTTTTACAAAAGAACAAAAAGATTATCAAAACTTTGTAAAGCAAAAACGGCCAAAACCTCCTATACTTAAAAATGTAATTGCAGCATTTGCTGTGGGAGGAACCATATGTGCTATTGGCCAAGTAATCTTGAATTTCTTTGTTTCTCGAGGTATGACTCCTGCACAAGCCGGTGCTCCTACTTCCATTAGCATGATTTTTTTAGGAGCTCTTTTAACGGGTCTAGGGGTCTATGATAAAATTGGTAAGTTTGCTGGAGCTGGTTCAGTGGTTCCAATAACCGGTTTTGCTAATTCCATTGTTTCTCCTGCTATGGAGTTTAAAAGAGAAGGTTATGTATTTGGAGTTGCGGCCAAAATGTTCGTCATAGCTGGACCGGTACTGGTATATGGTATAAATTCTGCAACCATTATAGGTTTAATTTATTATTTAATTAAACTTTAGGAGGAAAGATTTTTTTGTCTATAAAAAAACTGGGCAGTCAAACTATTAGATTCGAAAATCCTCCTTCTATAATCGGGGCCGCATCAATTGTCGGTCCCAAAGAAGGTCAAGGCCGATTTAAGGATTATTATGATTTGATTTTAAGTGATAACATTTATGCCGAAAGCAGTTGGGAAAAAGCAGAAAAAAAAATATTAAAAGAAACCATTGAAATTGCTATAAAAAACGCTAATCTTACTACTACTAAAATAGAGTATCTTATTGCCGGTGATTTATTGAACCAAATTATATCTGCTGGTTTTGCTGCGCGTGAATTGGAAATACCATTTTTAGGAATATATGGTGCGTGTTCCACTTTAGCTGAAGGGGTTACACTAGGTTCTATTATAGTGGATGGTGGTTTTGCTGAAAACGTGGTAGCAGCAGTTTCGAGTCATTTTTGTACTGCTGAACGACAATTTAGATTCCCTTTGGAATTAGGGAATCAAAGAACTCCTACATCTCAATGGACGGTAACAGGTGCAGGGGCAATGGTGTTATCTTCAAAACAGCAAAACCCCAGAGTAACTTTTGCAACTACCGGAAAAGTAATTGATATGGGGGAGTCAGATTCTAACGATATGGGAGCAGCTATGGCACCTGCTGCCATAGATACTATCATAAGACATTTCCAAGATACAGGAAAGACTCCTGATGATTATGACTTAATTATAACTGGTGATTTAGGAAGTATTGGGAAAGAAATAACTGAAGAACTCTTAAAACAAAAAGGTTATAATATGTCAAATAAATATGCTGATTGTGGGGTTTTGATATATTATCCAGAACAAGATGTTCATGCTGGAGGTAGTGGATGTGCATGTTCTGCAGTTGTTACTTGCGGTTATATTTTTAAAGAAATGTTAAAAGGGCAATATAATAAAGTGCTGCTGATAGCTACTGGAGCATTATTGAGTACTACAAGCAGCCAACAAGGAGAAACTATACCTTGTATTGCTCATGCAATTTCTTTAGAAAATTTATGATAATAGGGAGAGAAGCAAATGGATGTTATAAGTGCTTTTATTGTTGGGGGCTTAATATGCGTAATAGGACAAATACTCATGGATGCAACAAAATTGACACCAGCACATGTTTTAGTTTTTTTTGTAACATCAGGTGCAGTTCTTAGCGGAATAGGTCTTTATCAACCGTTAGTAGATATCGGAAAGGCCGGTGCAACTATACCGCTTACAGGATTTGGTCATAACCTTGTAACCGGAGTTATTCAAGATGTAGATGAATATGGCCTTTTGGGTGTATTTACCGGAAGTCTAAGAGCTGCTGCTGGTGGGATAACAGCTGCTATTGTTTTCGGCTATTTTATGGCTGTTATTTTTAATCCAAGGTCTAAATAGGAAACGATTATGTTTATAGATGTTGTCGGAATACTACTTACTGTTATAATGATAAGCCCCAGATATTGCTTTATTGTTTTACTACTATGTTTTATGGAATCTGTTTTAACTATTTTAATTTCAATGGTTTTAGAGTCAAACATAACAGAAGTAATTGCTGGAGGTATTTTTACTACAGTGGCCGGTCCGAATAATAAAGATTTTTTTCTTATACTAAGTCCTCTTTTCTTTCTTATGTTGGGCTTGGGACTTCATAAAGATAAAAAAATACCATGGATAGATTTGATTAATCCAATTGCAGATTTTAAAAGCCCTTTGCCTGCATTAATGATAAAGACCTCATTATTTAGAATTATGGTTATATATTTACTAAACTAGACTGCAGTGAAAAATGATTCCACTTATAATGAGATACACTATGCTTTGAACGTAAGTTTAGAAAAAGAAAGTTCATATAATAGAATCAAAATTAAATTACTTAGGAGAGTAAGAGCCTTGTATATTGGAATACCGAGAGCGTTATTTTATTATAAATATTATCCTTTTTGGAAAAATTTCTTTGAATCATTGGGTTATAAGGTAGTTTTGTCTTCACTTACAAATAAAGAAATAGTAAAAAAAGGTATTGAACTCTGCGTCGATGATGCATGCCTTCCTATTAAAGTTTTCCATGGCCATGTGGCCGACTTAATAGGTAAAGCTGATGCAATTTATATACCCAGGATAATAAGCATAGAACCAAAGGAGTACATTTGTCCAAAATTTTTAGGATTACCTGACATGATTAGAAATAGTATACCTAATCTTCCATATATTATTGAACCTGAGCTAAATTTATATAGAGGTAAAAATAAGATTTTGAATCATATTTTACAAATAAGTGAATTTCTAAATGTAAGTAAGAGAAAGGCCTTCATAGCTTATAATAAATCGCTCAGGATTCAACGGCAGTTTGATTCTCGATTAATTGAAAAACAGATAATTCCTCAAGATGCTCTATGTAATAATCAGGAATCTTCTTCTAATAACTCCCATATAAAAAACTCTAATAATTTAAAAGTTCTGTTATTAGGTCATAATTATAATATATATGATGATTTTATAAGCATGGGTCTTATTAGAAAACTACAGAAACAAAATATTAATTTTATAACCAGTGAAATGGTAACAGAAAAAATCATTCTTGAAGGAACCAAAAAATTAGAAAAAAATATGTTCTGGACTTTAGGCAAACAAACTATTGGTACAGCATATTATTTTTTAGATAGAAAGAAGGTAGATGGGATAATTCATGTAGCGTCTTTTGGATGTGGTCCGGATTCACTTGTAGGCGAACTTATTGAGAAAAGAACTAAGCGTGATTATGACATTCCATTTTTATATTTAAATTTGGATGAACATGCTGCAGAAATTGGATTTAATACAAGACTAGAAGCATTTTTAGATGTATTGGAAGGAAGGAAATATTTTGAAGATAACATTTCCACATATGGGTAATATATATATTCCATTAAAAACCTTGTTTGAAAACCTTGGCTTTGAGGTTATTCCACCACCTCCTTGCACAAAAAGAACTCTTGAATTGGGTGTTGCAAATTCACCTGAATTTGCATGTCTACCGCTTAAAATCAATGTTGGTAATTTCATAGAAGCATTCGAAAAAGGAGCTGATACTATAGTAATGGCTGGTGGTATAGGCCCATGCAGGTTTGGATATTATGGACAAGTGCAAAAGGAGATTTTGAAAGACTTGGGATTTGATTTTAACATGATTATTCTCGAGCCACCACAAGGTCACTTTCTTGAATTGCTTAAAAAAATTAATTTCATTACAAATAAAAAAAATAATTCTTTAAAAGACATTATAAAAGCAGTAACATTGGCATGGAAAAAGGCAGTTCTTTTAGACAAATTAGATGTAGAAATTTGTAAACTAAGGGCTATTGAAATAACAAAAGGACAAAGTGACAAATTATATAATTATAATTTACAACGCATAATTGAAATTAACGATGCAAACGAAATGAATGCATATGAAGTTGAAATGACAAAAAATTTTTCATCTATACCAGTCAATAATGATAAAAAGACTATAAAAATTGGCATAGTGGGAGAAATATATACTATTCTTGAACCGTTTGTGAATTTAGATATTGAAAAGCAATTAGGAGAACTAGGAACTGAAGTACATAGAAATATATATATTACTGATTGGGTACGTGAAAATCTCTTACCATCGTTTTTAAAGCCCAAAGATTACAAAAAAATGCTAGACTTATCTAGGCCTTTTATTAATTGTTTCGTAGGAGGACATGGCCAAGAATCAATAGCTCAGATTGTTAATTTTTCTAAGATGGGTTTTGATGGCGTTATTCATCTTCTTCCTTTTACTTGCATGCCTGAAATAGTAGCTAAAAGTGCTATACCAAAAGTAAGTCAGGAGTATTCCATTCCGGTAATGACAATCGTATTAGACGAGCACTCAGCTGAAACGGGTTTTAGAACTCGATTGGAAGCTTTTATAGATATGATATATCATAACAAGGAGGGTAAAGATTTTGCAAGAGTATGCACTCGGAATTGATGTAGGGTCTGTAAGCACTAACCTAGTTTTACTTGATGAAAAAAAACATCTTGTTAAAAAGCTGTATTTAAGTACTGCAGGTAATCCTATAGCAACTATTAAAAATAGTTTTTCTATTTTGCAAGAGCAATTGAAGGATGCAAAGATTTATGCTGTAGGGACTACTGGAAGTGGAAGACAACTGGCTTCTATATTAGTCGGAGCCGATATTACAAAAAATGAAATTACAGCTCATGCAACCGCTGCACTTAGTTATTATCCCGATACACAAACAATTCTGGAAATAGGTGGCCAAGATTCAAAAATAATAATACTTCGCAACAAAACTGTCGTAGATTTTGCAATGAATACAGTATGTGCCGCTGGTACCGGATCTTTTTTGGATAGACAAGCCCAGCGATTGCAAATTCCTATAAATCAATTTGGCGAAATAGCTCTAAGATCAAAAAATCCAACAAGAATTGCTGGACGATGTGCGGTTTTTGCTGAGTCGGACATGATACATAAACAGCAAATGGGTCACGCCATTGAGGATATTTTAAAAGGACTTTGTGAAGCTTTGGTAAGAAATTTCCTTTCAAATGTAGGTAAAGGAAAGGACATAAGACCACAAATATTATTCCAAGGTGGTGTAGCAGCAAATATAGGCATTAAGGAAGCCTTTGAAGAACAACTTAAGTATAACGTTGCAGTTCCTGAGAATTATGATGTTATGGGTGCAATAGGAGCTGCGATACTAGCTTCAGACTATATCATTTCCCATAAAAAAACAACTCGCTTTTTTGGAATGGATATAGCCGTTCAAGATTATAAAGTTAAAAGCTTTGAATGTATGGGTTGTCCCAATAATTGTGAAATAATACAACTCTTTTTAGATAAAGAACTTAAGGCACGATGGGGCGACAGATGCGGCAAATGGTCATCAACAGCAGCGGTTTAAGTTTACAAATAATAAATAAATAAAAAATCGATTATTGAAAAAATTGCTTGACAATTTGAAGTTAAATGTGATATAGTATACAAAATTAAATATTATACCTCATCTCGATAAGAGTTGGGGTAGAGGTGCGATATATCATGAGTAGATTTGTGGAGATACGGGAAGTCTATGAGGCAAATTAAAAGGGATTATCGCCGAAGTATGGTTTTCCCCAAGAAATCATACTGGGCTTATATCGAATAGGTATAAGACTGTCACTGAAATTTTATTCAGTGAAGCGCTACTTCATTTATGAGAGAGGTATTTGCCTTTGAACTAAACAGCCGGCAAATATCCCGGTTGTTTTTTTATATGTAAACGAAAGGAGAAAAATTATATGTTTTGCGGTACTGGTAGAATTAACAAGTTCAACCATTTGGAAATTGGTGGATGCGATGCGGTAGAACTTGCAAAAGAATTTGGCACGCCTTTATATGTAATGGATGAGAATCATATTCGTGAAAATTGCCGTTTATATAGAGATAGTTTGAATAATTTGCATGAAAATAGTGAAGTGATTTATGCAGGGAAGGCTTTTTTAACTATGGAAATGTGCAAATTAATAGAAGAAGAGGGCCTCAGTCTTGATGTAGTATCCGGAGGGGAGCTTTATACAGCTATAAAATCCGGCTTTCCTTCAAAAAGGATATATTTTCATGGTAACAATAAGTCGTATGCCGAATTAGAAATGGCAGCAGAATATGGTGTTGGACGTATTGTGGTAGATAATTTTTATGAGCTTGAATTGTTAAGAGATGTTGCTAAAAAATATCAAGGTAAAAAAATAAAAATCTTATTACGTTTAACTCCCGGCATTGAAGCTCATACGCATGACTATATAAAAACCGGTCAACTTGATTCTAAATTTGGCTTTGGAATGGAAAATGGACATGCATTTATGGCCGTAGAAAATGCTTTAAGTATAAAAGGCTTGAAATTAATGGGTTTTCACTGTCATATTGGTTCTCAAATATTTGAAGATGAGCCTTTTAAGGATGCAGCAGAAATAATGATTCAATTTGCTAAAATTGTAAATGAACGATACGATTTTAGAACCAGAGAAATTGATTTTGGCGGAGGCTTTGGTATTAGATATACAGAGAAAGACAAGCCTTTGGCTGTAAAAAATTACATTGAAGTTTTAGTCGAATCAGTTAAGGAATCTTGTAAAAAACATAATGTGCCTATTCCTAAAATATTGATAGAACCAGGAAGAGCTATTGTCGGTGAAGCAGGTACCACCTTATATACAATTGGTTCCATAAAAAATATCCCTGGCGTTAGAAAATATGTCAGTGTTGACGGCGGAATGAGTGATAATATAAGACCAGCATTGTATGGAGCAGCATACTCAGCTGTTATTGCCAATAAAGCTGGGTGTCCGAGGGAAGAAATAGTTTCTATAGCCGGAAAGTGTTGTGAATCTGGAGACATGTTAATCTGGGACATAAATTTACCTAAAATTATGCCGGGTGATATTTTAGCTGTTTTTACCACAGGAGCATACCATTATTCTATGGCTAGCAACTATAATATGATGCTAAAACCGGCAGTAGTATTTGTAAAAAATAAAACAGCTCGACTTGTTGTTCGCCGCCAAACATATGAAGACTTGCTAAGCAATGAAGTGTTTATGCCAAATTCTAAAAATATTTCTTTGGCAAGCTTATAATTTTGTTGTGGATCAGTTTATTCGACTTT
Organism: Tepidanaerobacter acetatoxydans; assembly: GCA_022840405.1. Taxonomy (GTDB): domain Bacteria; phylum Bacillota; class Thermosediminibacteria; order Thermosediminibacterales; family Tepidanaerobacteraceae; genus Tepidanaerobacter; species Tepidanaerobacter acetatoxydans_A. Next base: position 64,434 of record JALHJR010000004.1, on the reverse strand, counting down.
GGATTTTTGGTTCAATTTTTGATTATTTATTTAAAAGTGTGCTGAAGCACACTTTTTTCGTTTTGATATAAATGGTATAATGCATTATGCGGGAACAAAAAATATATAGGAAGGATGACAGCTTACATGCCATATTTTTTAGGTCCGGAAATGCTATTAAGAATACCGGCTTTGTTATTGGCAATTACCTTTCACGAATATGCTCACGCTAAGGTTTCATATTCATTAGGTGACCCAACACCTAAATGGCGAGGTAGATTGTCGCTAAATCCGTTAGCTCATTTAGACCCTGTAGGATTACTAATGTTATGGCTTTTTAAATTTGGATGGGCCAAACCTGTTGAAATAAATCCAAATTATTATAAAGAACCTAAGAAGGGTATAGTGTTGGTTTCTTTAGCAGGTCCTATTGCTAACTTAATATTAGCGTTATTAACAATGGTTATTTTGAAACTAGATATCTTTCATAATGGTATTCTGGATAATTTTATTTACATTTTATTTCTATATAATTTAACCCTAGCTGTTTTTAATATGATTCCAATTCCACCATTGGATGGTTCTAAGATACTTATGGGACTATTACCTGCAAGATATTCCTATGAGTTTTCACAGTTAGAAGCTTATGGCCCCTTTATATTAGTGTTATTAGTGTATTTCGGTCTATTAAATGTTATTTTAAACCCTTTGATCGTATTTGTACACTCGGGATTAAATACTTTATCTGATTTGCTATTATTGAGATTTTAGCATCTTAGTAGTTAATTATGGGAGGAATTTTCATGAAAAATGATGTGGTTATGAGCGGGATGAGACCTACCGGTCGCCTGCATATGGGGAATATGATGGGAGCATTAACAAACTGGGTTAAATTGCAAGATGATTATGATTGTTTTTTTGTAGTAGTGGATTGGCATGCGCTTACTACCGGGTATCAAAATACCGAAGATTTAAAAGAGAATATTCGTCAAATGGTTATCGATTGGATAAGCGTTGGACTTGATCCGAAAAAATGCAACATTTTTGTACAATCTCATGTAAAACAGCATGCCGAGTTGCATCTTTTACTTTCAATGATAACACCGTTATCATGGTTGGAAAGATGTCCTACTTACAAAGAACAACTAAAGCAACTAGAAAGTCGTGAAATTAATACCTATGGCTTCCTGGGATATCCTGTTCTGATGGCAACAGACATACTTATTTATAAAGCAAATAAAGTTCCTGTAGGTAAGGACCAAGAAGCCCATATTGAACTATCACGGGAGATTTCTAGAAGATTCAACTATATTTATAAACCGGTTTTTCTGGAGCCTGAGGCACTTTATACAGAATTTAAGGTACTGCCCGGAATTGACGGAAGAAAAATGAGCAAAAGTTATGATAATTATATTGAAATATCCGCAGGCCCTGAAATAATAAAACAAAAAGTTAAAATGATGATTACAGATCCTGCAAGAATCAGAAAAAATGATCCTGGTCATCCTGACATTTGTAATGTATATGCGTTCTATACTGCCTTTGATAAGCAAAATAATATTCAAGAATTAAAAGAGGCTTGTGAAAAAGGTCAAATTGGGTGTGTAGAATGTAAAAAAAAGTTAGCTAATTTAATAATTACTAAAATGCAACCAATACATCAGAAAAGAAAAGAGCTAGAACAAAATCCAAAAACTATAGATGATATTCTTGATAATGGAGCTAAGCGAGCACGTTTGGTTGCAGAGAAAACCTTGGAAGAAGTTAGAAATGCAATGAAAATTTAGATAAAGGTGAAGAAACGTGACATTAAATATTAAAATCGATGCTTTTGAAGGGCCTTTCGATCTTTTGTTTCACCTAATTGAAAAAAATCAAATAGATATATATGATATACCAATATCGGATTTGACCGAGCAATATCTGAACTTTATTGAAGAAATTAGAGAAAATAAGTTAGATTTAGCTAGTGAATTTCTAGTTATGGCTGCTACTCTGTTAAGTATCAAATCAAAATTACTGTTACCTTCTAATAAAAATCAAGAAGTGCAATCAGAGTTAGCAGCAATGGAAGATGATGATCCTAGAGACGACTTAGTAAATAGACTACTGGAATATAAAAAATTTAAAGAGATTTCCCTTATATTAAAAGGTAAAGAAGAAGAACAGAAATTAATTTTTAAAAAACCTCCTGAAGATTTGTCTTATGTATGGGCAACTGATTTTTCCATATCTAAAGTATCCTTAGAGGACCTGAAATCTTCATTTATATCTGTTGTGAATAAAAAGAGGCCGGAAGAAAAAATTTCTAAAATAACCAGGGATTCTATGCCGCTATCACATAAAATAACAGAAGTTTACAAGACATTAAAACGTCTAAAATCGCAGGTGCGGTTTAGCAAATTGTTTAGTTATGATGCATCAAAGACTGAGATAATAATGACATTTTTAGCGATATTAGAATTGATAAAAATGAATAGAATTTTAGCAGCCCAAGAAAAACAATTTGGAGAAATTGTTTTAACTTGCAGGGAGGCTTAGTTGCCAGATGGATATACAAAAAGCCATGGGTATCATCGAAGGAATATTATTTATTTCAGGTGAGCCAGTGAATATAGATGAAATTGCAAAGGTATTAGGCATATCAAATGAACAGGTTATGGAATGTGTTGAGCAATTACAGCATTATTACGATAAACCATATCATGGTTTAATGGTTTCAAAAGTTGGCGAGAGCTTAAGACTCACAACAAAACCTAATATATTTCCATACATAGAAGCCATTTTTAAACCTAAGATAAAATCACAACTTTCTAAAGCTGCCCTAGAAACATTGGCAATCATAATGTTTAAGCAACCCATAACCCGAAATGAAATTGAGGCTATAAGAGGTGTAAATTCAGAAAAAGCAATTAGTACACTTCAGGAGAAAAATCTCGTTTTTGAAATGGGACGTTTAGATATTCCTGGCAGGCCGATACTTTATGGTATAACGGAACAATGCATGGACTATTTTGGATTAGAAAGCATCGAAGATATTGTTACTGACAAATAGTAGTGAATTATTAACATTTTTTTGCTGCAAACTAAGAGAAAAGGTTTAAGGAGATTACTATGAAATACTTGCTGATTATCTTAACTTTTTCTCTTTTTCTTTTATTACCGGTAAAAATCTGTATCCAAGTATTTAAAAAAAAATCCGATAACTACATTCGGATTAAAATGGTCTTTTTTGAAATATCAAAAGTAGTTTTTGAAATATCTGAGATAAAATTTATAATAGAAAATTTTATTCCCGTATTAAATTTAAAATACAATCTTAATATCCGAAACGATGAGATTTCTAAATTAAAAACAATTACTGTTTCCCCTCTTAAGGGAAAATATAAAATAATAACAAAAAGACTTGAGTATATTTATAAATATCCTGATAATTTAAAAAAAATAATCATTAGATGTTTATCTAAGTTTATTGTCCTTTCGGATTTTATTTTTAATATTACCTTTGGCAGTGAAAATGTGGTTTTTACAGGAATTTTAGCTGGTCAGATATGGTGTGCTGCTTATATATTATTAAGAATATTTTCCACTTATACTAACCTTGATTACAGTAATGTAAAAGTAAATATAAATCCGGTTTTTGCAAGTCAAGAACCTCTAGAAATTGAAATGAATTGTATATTTCAAGCAAGGGTTGGTCATATTATTATTGCAAGTTTAATCCTTGTTTGGTACTGGATATTATCGAAAAAAAATTCTATTATCTATAGCCATATTGGCAATAAAAAGGAGCGATAAGACCATGGATGAACATCCTATTCAGAGTTTAATAAAAACCTCAATGGAGAGCATTAAGGAAATGGTCGATGTAAATACAATAGTTGGGGATGCCGTTGAAACTCAAGACGGGAGCGTAATAATCCCGGTTTCCTGTGTCTGCTTTGGCTTTGCAGCAGGAGGAAGCGAATTTGATGTAAAAACTTCAAAAGAAAATGATAAGAAAGATAAGTCTGAGTTTCCTTTCGGTGGCGGTAGCGGTGCCGGGGTTACAGTAAAGCCGGTAGCTTTTTTAGTTGTTGGCAAAGAACAAGTAAGACTTCTGTCAATTAGCCAAAATACCACAGTAGAAAGAATAATAGATGTCGCACCTCAAATAATCGACCAAGTAAACAGTATATTTAAAAAAAGTAAAGTTGATTTTACTGTAGAAAATTAATTTTAGCCAAGAAATGTCAATATATTGTTTTAGATTTAATAAAAACGCTATATGTTGACCATCAATTTGAGAAAACAGGATTTTTACATTAGAATCAACGTTTAATTCTAATGTAAAAACTTTAAGCTTGAGTTTATGGTTAACATACGATCTGCATCATATAATAATTTTTTTAAGAAAATTTCCCAAAAGTTATAAGAATTTAAATACAATTGTAAAAAAAGTAGGCGGAAGATGTTTTTAAACAAAAATATTAAATAATGACTACTTCGATTGACGTTTATTTTTTTACCTGATAGAGATTTGTTTGGGTTGTTTCATTTATTGTAAGGGATAGTTTGGAAATTTAAAATATTCATTGTAGTACTTTTGAAATTTTGGATAATAACTCTAAAAATCTATTAAAAAATTAAATTATGAGAAGGATTTTCGTTATTTATGTCGAATTAATATAATAGAATAGCTCATCAGTGATGAGGAGGTAAATACAGATGAATGATCCTTATAAAAAAGGAATGTTTAAAACTAATCCATATGCTAAAAAAAAACCATTGAAAGGCAATCTTGTAGTAGTTCTAGATGGTAAGTATGATGAACGTGGTTTGCAGCTTATTCCACAACCATCAAGATGTCTAGTTGCTGATGAAGTACATGAGATTATTTTAACCGATGAAGACAAGAAACCTGGAGATACTGTAAATAAAATAGCATATATAGGTTTTTTTACAGTAAAGGAAAGTACAGTAATTATAGTAGGAGATGAGGTAAAAATAAATGGGCAAGTAATCGGGAAAATTGCAGGATTTGATGAAACTCATATGCCCAATCACTATAATATTGTAATATATGGCAACGATCGTATTTCGGGAAATGAAAGAAGCCTTAATCTTAATGACGAAGTTATCATTGGTTGATTGTTTTAAATGGTTTTATTTGAAAGGAGGTGTATCAAATGTCTTTTGAGAAAAAAATACAGGAGATGGGAATTACATTACCTGAGCCACCAAAGCCGGTAGCAGCATATGTTCCTGGCGTTAAAGTTGAAAAATATATCTATACCGCCGGGCAAATTCCTTTTGTAAATGGTGAATTAATGTATAAAGGTAAAGTAGGTAAGGAAGTTTCTGTAGAAGAAGCTTATCAGGCGGCAAAAACATGTGCATTAAATTGCCTGAGTATAGTTAAGTCTTTAGCTGGTAGCCTAGATAATGTAGAGAAAATTGTCAAAGTAGTTGGATTCGTTAACAGTGCCGATGGGTTTAATCAGCAGCCTAAAGTTATAAACGGAGCATCAGAATTACTAGGTGAGATTTTTGGTGAAGCAGGTGCACATGCTCGTTCGGCTGTTGGTGTTAATCAACTTCCTATGGATGCTACTTGCGAAGTAGAAATTATAGTAAAGCTAAAATAATAAGGAGGAATAAAAATGGCTAAATTTACAAAAAAATTTGAGATGTACAGAGCTTTGCAGGCAAATATTTCAAATATTTATGCCGATGCACGAAAAGCAGCTGATGAAATAGGTATTCCTGCAGAATTGCGAGGCAAATTCGGACTTACAGGGGCTGTTTCAGGCTGCCCAGGTCCATTAAACAAAAAAGTAAGAGCAGCTATAGAAAAAGGTACTACTGAAGTTATACCTTTAGCTAAGCTAGTAGATGAAATCAGATCCATAGTTAAAGATGTTTATGGCGATGAATACGATGCTGCTCCCGTAAACACTTGTGAGGCCGGATTATGGGTTACATTTGATTCTCTATTTACACCACCTATGCAGGGTCGCGGTGAAAGTTACCAGGCTCGTTATATTATACCTTATGAAAAACATTTACATCACCATGGTGGCTACGGCAGGCCATTCCCTGGAAGGTTTAAAGATATTATTGCTGACAGAGGCTCTACCGCCGGTGAATTAGGATTTTATGGTAAAAGGCAAAACAATTTAAGTGTTTATATTGCACCTTTAGTTGGTGCTGATTATTCAGTTCATGGTATTAAATATCATCCTGCAATTCAGCTAACTAAAGTCGATCCGGAGGCTTCAGCTAAAAAGATTAAAGCCATAGCTGAGCGACAGGCTTCAATGCTTACAGGTATTACTTCACTTGCTTATGATACACCTGGATATGGCTACGGAGTAAAAGACAGCGATGGTGTGCCTGTGCTCCAGAAACGTTTAGCAGAAATAGCAAAGGAATTCAATGTACCTTATGTTTTAGATAATGCATGGGGAGTTCCTTTTGTAGGTCACGATATTTCCAAGAGCGGTGCTGATGTTATTATATATAGTATGGATAAAGCCAGTGAATCTCCAACATCAGGTCTGATAATAGGTAAAGAGGAATGTATGGTGCCTATTCGTAGAGCCCTGGGAATGCATGGTGACAGGTATGGAACTACAGCATCTTATGGAAAAGCCGCTTATGTTACAAATGACCCCGGTAAAGAAGCTATGCTTGGTATGATTGCAGCATTAAAAGAGCTAAAAGATAATCCGGATAATCTCAAGAAGCCAGTTGACGATATGTATAAAATTGTTAAAGAGGAATTTGACCAAATACATCCTAAGATAAGGAAAGGATTAATTATATCCAAGTCATATAACTCAAGAGCAATAGAAGTAAATTATGAAAATACATGGAATAATGAAGAACTTGGTTTCCCCATTTTCTCAATTGAAGACATGTATGCAGGAACTCAATTACTGCAAACAGGTCTTTCACAAATGGGTGTAATCCCGACAGTAGCATATGATGGTAACATAATGATTTCACCTGGCCTTGGCACTACCGATGATGATGGTCAGATTATCGAGAGCAACTTTAGATATGCCGTAAAGGCTCAAGTCAAACTTATGGAAATTGTTGCTAAATACAGTGGGTATATTGATTAATATCACAGAATGTTTATTGGTGACGCTAAAAGATAGTCTTTTGCGTCACCTTAAAGAATAAAAAATATAAAACTATAATAATTTATAATATATGATAAAGGGAGGTTATGCGAATGCCCAAGGTAGTTATTATAGGTGGCGGATGGTCTGGTTGTGGAGCTGCAATATCAGCGAAAAAAGCCGGTGCTGATGTAGTGCTATTAGAAAGAACTGATATGCTATTAGGAACAGGTCTTGTTGGTGGCATCATGAGAAATAACGGAAGATACACTGCTACCGAGGAAATGATTGCTATGGGTGGTGGTGAACTGTTTCAAGTCACAGACCGTGTGGCAAGACATACTAACATCGATTTTCCCGGTCATAAACATGCTTCGCTATATGATGTAGCTTTAGTTGAGCCTGCAGTTAAGAAAGTGTTACTAGATGCAGGTATTGAGGTGCATACCGAAAGCAGGATAACAGATGTTGTAGCTGAAGAAAATAAAATCTTAGCTGTTATTACTAGTGATGGTCAAAAATATGAAGGCGATGTTTTCGTAGAATGTACCGGAACTGCTGGACCTCAAGGAAATTGCACTAAGTATGGAAATGGCTGTGCTATGTGTATTTACAGATGTCCCAGTTATGGACCGCGAGTGAGCATTGCAGCTAAAATGGGAGTTAAAGAAATGATGGCTAAGAAAGCTGATGGCACTTATGGAGCTATGAGCGGATCTTGTAAACTTTTCAAAGAATCTCTTTCAAAAGATATTGTCGACAAATTGAATTCTACTGGCGTTGCGGTAATACCTGTACCGGAACATGCCAAAGAGAGCTCGGAAATTCTTACTAAAAAAGCTTGTCAGCAATATGCACTAAATGAATATGTTGAAAATGTAATACTATTAGATACCGGACATGCAAAATTAATGACACCCTTCTTCCCGTTAAATAATTTAAGACAAATTCCTGGTTTTGAAAATGCACGATATGAAGATCCATATGCAGGGAACTTAGGAAACTCAATGAGATACCTAGCAATTTCGCCAAGAGATAACTATTTAAAAACAGAAGGGGTAGAGAATCTATTTTGTGGTGGCGAAAAAGCGGGACCCTTAGTCGGCCATACCGAAGCTATATGCACAGGAACCTTAGCAGGTGCAAATGCTGTGCGCTGGGCAGTAGGTAAAGAACTCGTTCAAATTCCTACAGAACTTGCAGTCGGAGATGCTATAGCCTATGTTAAGGAGCAGATGAAAACTGAAGAAGGCATATCGAAAAAATACACTTTTTCTGGTTCTTTTTATTTTGAGAGAATGAAAAAACTAGATTTATACACTATAGATATAAATGAAATAAAAGACCGTGTTGATAAAGCAGGAATGCTAAATATATTCAACAAGAAAATTGTATAAAAATTATATGCAGGTCGCAATATATAAAGGGGTCATTTATATGACTCCTTTTATTTTAAATTATTTTTGGTTATAAACATAAACCGATTTCTTGCTACAGGACAGGAGCCTCCTTTAATATTAAGATAGTAAGTATAATAATAGTAGCTGCCTTTTTTAAATATAAAGTTAAAATCGTAATATTTTCCCTATTACCTATCTGGAAATTTAGCTATAATAATGGTATGCTAATCTTGTACGTTTATTATAACTTAGCAAAGTGTGTGCATGTGAGTTAAACAGTTTATTTTTAAAGTTTGTGTTAAGCATTTGGTTAATTAGTATAGGCTTAAAGTCCTATAAAATAAATAGTTATTAAGATGTCAAATGGAGGTTTAAAATGTTACAAGAAAAGCAGCGACTATTGTTTTTTATTTTAAAGGCCATTGATAATTCTAAAGCAGTACCGGTTGGTTCCGGCTTCATACGTAACACTCTGCAAATGCAAGGGTTTGATGTTAGTGAAGCAACTGTTGGTAGAATGTTAAGGCAAATGGATATTAAGGGATATACTGAAAAAATAGGATTTAAGGGGAGAAATTTAACTCCTCTTGGCAAAAAAAAATTAGAAGAACTTGAACGTGAAAACACAATAAACCATTATGGAAAAGAATTGTTAAATGTAATACGAGCAACCGGTAAGCAGGAACTTCTTGATGCATTAATTGCACGAAAAGCTATTGAAAGTCAACTTGCAAAACTTGCAGCTATGTATATAACTGATGAAGAAATTTCCCAAATGAAAAAAGTTATTGAAAGACAAGAGATGCATGTTGATGAAGGTATTTCAATAGCAGAGGATGATGTAGAGTTTCATAAAATTATTGCCAAGGCTGCGAGAAATAGAATTTTAGATGCAGCTATGGATTTAATAAGGCAACATGGACAGCTTTCACCCATGCTAGAATATATAAGAAAAGAAGTAAAAAGTTCAGTTCTTTTAGATCATAAAAATATCTATAAAGCCATTGCCGCCAGAAAACCAGAATTAGCTGAAGAGGCAATGATACGCCATATAGAAAAGCTTGAAAATGATGTAAAAAAGTATTGGGAAATTTTCTATGGAGAAGATAATAATATTCATGTAGTAAAAAATTAAAGCAATAGTTGCTCGTGTAATTAAAACCACTCATCCTTGATGAGTAAATAGGAGGGTATGTAATGTCAGACGTTCTTGAAAAAATAATGGATGCTATCGACATAGAAACTTATATAGTATGTAAAAACGAAGATGAAGCAGAGAAGTTTGCAATGGAATTAATGGAAAAATTGGGTTTTAAAGATACATCAATAGTCTTTATTCAGCATCGCGGACCGGGCGCAAGAGTTAGGGCCAGAGGATATATATATAAACCGGGTGACCGTTATGGTTGGCTTTTTAATTAAAGTTGCTAAGGAGGGAGAATAACTTGACAGATAAAAAGAAAGTATTGTTAGCGCCGCTTGATCCGGTTCATGATATAGGTCTTAAAATGATAAAGAGGGGATTGGAATATAAAGACCATGAAACCATACTTATACCTCCGGATTACTCGACAGAAGAAATAATTAAATCCATTATTGATAATGATGTCGACGTAGTTCTAGTTAGTCGCACTCTTGGTTATGGTGTTGCAGAAGTGCTAGGGAAATTTATTGACTTAGCTGAAGCAGCTGGCATAAGAGATAAGGTAAAAATAGGCATAGGCGGAATGGCAGTACGGCCCGAACTTGCTGCAGAATTAGGTTTTGATGCCGGCTTTGGGCCAGGTACATCAGTCGATGAAGCAGTGGCTTTTGTAGAGGGCAGAGAATATATTCCATCAGAAGGTAGGAGTAAAAAAAATAAGAAAGACATAACCGAAGGGTATGACTATTTATTTCATAATAAAAAGATTGAAAAATTATTGGATTCTATAGTTGAGGGAATCCTTGATTATGTAAGTGATAAAACAACTACTGCTATCCAGAGAGCACAGATAAGGAAACAAATATTAGAAAGCGACAGTGAATCTGAAAAACAAAAACTTAGAAGGGATTATTCAAAATTATGTGATAATGTAATTAAGTCTTTCTATGAGTCAGGTAAATATCGAGAAAAAACCCGCCCAATGACTAATGACGAGGTGGATGCACTTAATCAATATGTGAATGCAGTGAATTCGCGCATGAATCCTCTATATTTACAACATGTAGATAAAAATCCTGTAGTTTTTATTCAATACGGAACAGGCTGCCCTTTTATGGATATTGCTCATATAAAATCATGTGAGGCTTGGGGTGCCGATGGTGCAGTACACTTCGATCCTTCCTGGGGTGCTCGAACAGAAGGATTTTTAGAGGGTTATATAACTCATGAAGAAGATGGTTCAGTCATAACTTATGAGAACCTTAAAAGTATTAAGAAGTCCTTACTGCCTAACACTTTATGGCAAGTTAGAGCTCATCGCGGATTAAATACCCCTGAAACTGTATTACTTGCAGGAAAAATTGGGGCAGATTTAACAAAAATAAATATCGCTTATGGCTCTTTAGGCGGTGGTACTGACCCTGAAAGATTAACCGTGGATGCGGTAGAAGCTATTAAATATGCGGCTGAATTTAATATGCCGTTTGATGTGGTAACTAATGAGGAGCTTTGTGGTGTGCCTGCTTATAAAGCTTTTGCAGGTATGCTGATAGTCTCAAAACTCGGTTTGAGGCTTGGAGCAAGGCCAATTCTTCAACCCTTGTTTTGCTACTCACCGGAAGTTATGATAAGTGGTCAGATGGAAGATAACTATGTTGATTTTAATGCAGCAAAAATTTATTGTCTCAGAAATATTGTCAATGCTCCGATATGGTGCGGTGCTCCCATTGGCTTTTTAACCCAAACAGAGGATAGGGTACAATCATCATTGATGACGGCGCTTCATGCATCCCTTGCTTCTTCTTTAGGTGTTGACGGAATTTCCATAGCTTCATCAGATGAGGCTTTTTCTGGAGGCCCTATAACTATTCCTGCTAGAATTGATACCTTAAGGGCAACCCAGTCATCCTTTAGATTTTTTGGACAATCCAACATTGTTCCAACTGATAATGCTTACAAATGGGCCAAGGAAATAGAGGAAGGTATAGAAGCTGTATTAGAGCTTGTAGTAAAAAATGGAAACTTCGTAAATGCTCTATACCAAGGAATACTCGGAAGTAAAGAAGATGGTGCTTATCCAGGGAGAGCAGGTAGGGGCTCAGTAATTAAAAAGATTTACTAAACCAGAAGCGCTTTAATACAAGGGGGTTAGGGTAATAATGGGCATAGCAATCGGCATAGCCGGAACGGCAAAAAATACCGGAAAAACAACAACAACATCAGCCATACTTGATGAACTTTATAAACATGAAATACAGGTGGCTTTGACAAGTATTGGATACGACGGAGAAGAAATAGACAATATTACTGGATTGCCAAAGCCTCGCTTGTTTGTTAAAAAAAATACTATTTTAGCTACAGCCAAAAAATGTCTCGAGGCGGGAAATGCTGACTATGATATATTAGAGATTACTGATATTTCAACTCCATTAGGTAAGGTATGCATTGTAAAAGTTATTAAAGAAGGCCTGGCAGTTGTTGCCGGGCCTAACAAAGGCAGTCAACTGAACTATATTAAAAGTAGAATGTTTAATGATTTAAATTGTAAAGTCATTTTAGTTGATGGTGCGTTAAATAGACTTGCACCTATGATAGAAACAGACGGTATTATTATTGCAACCGGTGCATCAAGAAATACCGATATTGATGTTTTGGTTGAGGAAACTAAAGCCTTATATGAATTACTTAATCTACCGATGACATCTAAAGATGATATGCAGTTTCTTTCAGATATTAGCAAAATAGCTCTTGTTCCTAAAGATTCAAATGCTAAAACTGTTTTTTTAAAGTATGGCTCATTAATAGATAATGAAATAGTAAATGAGATTGCTGATATAATTAAAGAGATAGATATTCAGGTAATCTTTATACCTGCATTAATATCAGAATTTGCACTTAAAATGCTTAATGATAGTGTAGGTAACTCATGGGCAAACAAAGATTTAATTATTAGCGATCCAATAAAATTAATTATTGGAGGCAATCCTGAAACTATGCTAAAGGAGGTAAATAGGATAAAATATAATGGCGGAAATATAAAAGCTTTGAAAAATATTCCGTTGTTAGCTATTACAGTGAATCCATTTTATCCTAAATATCGCTTTGATAAGTCGAGTTACGAGCCAGGTTATATTAATAAGGAAAAATTATTAAATAAAATGAGAGCTTCAATAAAAGTTCCTGTAATCGACATTAAGCAAGAAGGTCCGTCGCGTTTGTTGGAAAGTATTTTAAGTCGTATTTAATTGTTAACAAAGAAAGGAGTAAAAACCGCAATGGAAACTGTAGCTATTATCGGTGCAGGCCGTATGGGAAGTTTCATAGCTCGAAAGATATCTTCTAATTATAATATGGTTTTGGTAGATAAAAATTTAAGGCAATGTGGTTCGCTAGCAAAAGAGGTAAATGGCTTGGCTACTTCCGAATACTCAATGTTATCATGTTCAAACTATATAATCGTAGCCCTGCCGGCTAATGTAATTCCTGAAATTTTAAAAGAAATAAAACCTTTTATAGCAAAAGAGCAAATACTTATCAATATTTCAACAGATACGGAAAAATCGGTTTTTGAACCTATCAAAAGCTTATGCAAATTAGCCTCGGCAAAAATAATTGGACATGCTCAACACATGGCTGCTACTGGTGAATTACCGCTAATATTAATAGATGGGGATGACTTGGATACATGTAATAAAGTAGCAGAAATTTTTTCTAAAATCGGTTGTATATGTTATGGTGATGAAAGTATAGTTAAAAAGATAAATAATATAGCCAGTGAAGAAGGAATAAAGGCTGCCTTAAATATCAAAAAAAGACTTGAAGAAATAAATGTGCCATCGGAATATTTAAGTTTTGCTATTCGAAACGTGGCATGTGGCACTATGAATGCATATGCAATAGGCGACATGGGTTCTTTTGCACAAAAAATAATTGATAAACTGAGAATAACGGAAAGAACTGATTCGTGTTAGAATCAGTTCTTTTGACATTATCTACTTGATTGTTATATGATAAAACCTGATAAAAAGCAGGAAAAGTAAACATGTATGTATAATATATGGATTTAAAAGAGGTGTTGTTTTTTGCAAATGCGATTGCAAAAATATTTGTCACAAGCAGGAGTAGATTCGCGCCGCGCCTGTGAAGACATAATTCTTCAAGGCAAAGTTAGTGTAAATGGAAAAACCATCAAAAAGCTAGGAACAAAAGTTAATCCTGAAACGGATATAATCAAGGTAAACGGAAAAGTATGCAGCCTTAAATATGACTTTATATATATACTTATAAATAAGCCGAAAGGAATCCTCACTACTGTCAAAGACCCATTAGGAAGGCCCACTGTGCTCGATTTACTGCCAGAATTTTGTGAAAGGGTTTTTCCTGTAGGTCGTTTGGATAAGGAAACAGAAGGGCTTTTAATACTAACAAATGATGGAGAAGTGACCTATAAGCTTACACATCCAAAGTACAAGGTGATTAAAATCTATGTTGCTCATGTCAAAGGTATTGTTGGCAATAATAAGATAAAAGCATTAGAAAAAGGAGTTACCCTTGAAGATGGTGTAACAGCTCCAGCTAAAGCAAATATTCTAAAAGTTTTAAGAAACTCTACTATAATCAAACTTGAGATTCATGAAGGTAGGAAACGCCAAGTGAGGCGAATGTGCGATTCTATAGGACATCCTATAATTGAGTTAAAGAGAACACAAATAGGAGATATATCCATAAAAGGTTTAAAACCCGGTGAGTGGAGGCTCTTGAGCCAAAGAGAAATAGATTATATCAAAGGACTTTAGATTATGGGGGTTGTGATAATTGATTTTGATCAGAAAAGCTCTTCCTGATGAAAGAGATGAAATTAAAAGAATACTGCTCAAATTCGATATTAAAGCATCCAGTTCTGATATCGCCGATGGCGCAAAAGATGCTATGATTGTCGAGCTGGATGATTTAATTGTAGGATATGGCAGTCTAGATATTTATGGTGATATAGCTATTTTAAAACTTGTATGTGTCCTTCCCCAATACCAAAATCAAGGTTTTGGAGACGGCCTTGTCAGGGCATTGATAAACTATGCTGACCGCAGGAATGTCAAAAAAATGTATATTATTCATAAAGAAAAGGTTGAATATTTTAAACGGTTTGGTTTTAAATATGTAACCTTAGAAGAACTTGACAACCGAATTCATAAAATACATAATCATGGTAAAAATAAGGGTGATTTTATCATGGAACTTGATATTAATGATTTTTTTAATAAGCAGCAATGTCACTTTTAGGTGATTTAAAGCTATAATTTTGGTTATTTTAGCGGCTGACATATACGCATGTCAACAAAGAAATCATTTGAGTATTTAGTATATATCTGATATAATTTTCCCAAAATGTATAGATTGTATAAAGATTTAAGGAGTGAAGAATTTGGAGCTTTGGTTTTCGGAATATCAAACAAAAAATGTTAAACTATCATTTAGAGTAACCGATGTTATTTATACAAAGCAAAGCGAGTACCAATACATATCTGTTTTTGATACAGAAGACTTTGGAAGGGTTTTAGCATTAGACGATACAGTGATGCTTACAACAAAAGATGAATTCATCTATCATGAAATGATTTCTCATATTCCTTTATTGACTCACGGTAACGCAGCAAAGGTGCTTGTTATAGGTGGCGGAGATGGTGGAACAGTAAGAGAAATTTTAAAGCATCCAGTAAAAGAAATAAATCTGGTAGAAATTGATCATGAAGTTATTGAAACATCAAAAAAATATTTTCCTGCTGTAAGTTGTGGTTTATCAGATCCGCGAGTAAAAATATTCTGTGAAGACGGAATTGAATTTGTAAAAAAACACAGCGGATATGATGTTATTATAATAGATTCCACTGATCCTATTGGGCCTGCCGTAGGGTTATTTTCAGGCCAATTCTATAAAAATGTTTTTGAAGCTCTAAATGATGATGGAATAATGGTTGCTCAAACAGAAACACCAATTCTTTTTGGAGATTTGATTAAAAGAATTTATACCGATATGTCGGCAACGTTCCCTTATACAAACTTATATTCAGCTGTTATTCCTACATATCCCGGTGCTTTTTGGACTTTTACCATGGGGTCTAAAAGCATAAATCCAATTTCACGGGAAATTAGTGATATACCTTTTCTAGAAACTAAATATTATAGCCGAGAACTGCATAAAAGCTACTTTGTTTTGCCACCCTTTGTAAAAGATATTATTTCTAAATAGAGGTGAATCATCTTGGAATATTTTGATTATGTGCGATACCAAGACAGATTTTTGGAAGCTAAAGATGATTACAATAATGCTAAAATTATAATTATAGGTGCACCTATGGACTTTACAGTGAGTTTCCGACCAGGTACTCGATTCGGACCTAAAAAAATACGCGAGGTTTCATATGGATTAGAAAGTTATAGTGTTTACACTGATGATTCACTTGAAGATAAAAAGTTTTTTGATGCTGGAGATGCAGATATCCCTTTTGGTAATGTAGAAAAAAGTCTTAATATATTAGAGAATATTACAGAAAAAATTTTGGAAGATGAAAAAATTCCTCTTTATTTAGGGGGAGAACACCTTATAAGTTATCCTATAATAAAAAAAGTTGCAGAGAAGTATCCTGATCTTGTCGTGCTCCATTTTGATGCCCATGCAGATTTAAGAGATACTTATTTTGGAGAAAAGTTGTCCCATGCCACCGTCTTGCGCAGGGTATCAGAACATATAAAGGATAAACATATTTTTCATTTCGGCATAAGGTCTGGAGTTAGGGAAGAGTTTTTGTATGCACAGCAACACACACATATGCATCCTATCGAAGTCAAAACGCCTTTTTTAAATGTACTTCAAGACTTAAAGAACCGGCCAATATATATAACACTAGATATTGATGTTGTAGATCCGGCTTTTGCTCCGGGCACAGGAACTCCTGAACCGGGCGGGTGTAATTCGCAGGAGATACTTGAAGTTGTATCACATTTTAAGAGCTTAAACGTTGTGGGATTTGATTTGGTAGAAGTTTCTCCAGCTAATGATCTGTCTGATAGAACTTCACTTTTAGCGGCTAAAATATTACGTGAATTATTAATTGGGCTGGGATAAATAGAGGAATGATAAATATGCCAGGAGAAATACTGAAGGTTGAAAAGCTCTGCTTTAAATATAATGATGCAGATGTACTTAAGGATATAAATTTTACTTTAGAAGTTGGAGATTTTGTAGGCATTTTAGGACCTAATGGTTGTGGTAAAACCACATTATTGAAAAACATTAATCGCTGGCTACAACCTCATCAGGGAAATATACACATTGAGGGGTCAAACATTTTAAAAATCAGCGTTAAGGATTTAGCAAAACAAGTTGCCACAGTATCTCAAGATACTTATCTAGATATAGCTTTTACAGCAGAACAGATAGTGGCAATGGGAAGAAATCCTCACCTTAAAAACTTTGAATCCGAGCAATCAAAAGACCGTGCTATAATAGAAGATTCTATGAAGGTTATGGATATCTTACATTTAAAAGACAAGCCTGCTTATCAACTGAGCGGCGGAGAAAGGCAACGAGTTTTAATAGCTAGGGCTTTAGCACAGCAGCCCCGCTTACTTCTCTTAGATGAGCCAACTTCACATCTTGATATTAATTATCAATGGGAATTGCTTGAGCTTTTAAAAAAATTATGTGTTGAAAAATCCTTAACCATTTTAATTGTACTTCATGATATCAATTTAGCATCTATGTTTTGCAATAAAGCTATTCTTTTAAAAGAGCATAGAATATTTAAGATGGGTAACTTGACTGAAGTACTGAATGAACAAAATATAAGAGAAGTTTTTTGTATGGATGTTCAGGTAACCTTTCCAAAAGATAGTCTGCGGCCTGTTGCTATTTTTTTAAGTCCTACGGATAAAAATGTTTCACCTAAACCTTTTAAGAGTTTCCATGTTATATGTGGAGGCGGAGAAGGCGAAAAATTATTATATTATTTAAGTCAAAGAGGATATAAAGTTTCTGTAGGGGTTTTAAACAAAGGCGATACTGATTGGAAAGTAGCTCATTTATTAGGCTTTACTGTTATTGAAGAAGTTCCGTTTTCGCCAATTACTGAGGAGAAGATTTTAGAAAATATATCACATATAAACAGATCTGATGCAGTAATTTTAGCAAATATTCCCTTTGGTTTAGGTAACCTAAAAAATCTTACCTGTCTGAAACAATTGGTTGCTAAAAAAAGAGTTTTTATTTTGGAAGAAAAAGATATTGGTGAAAGAGATTATACCAACGGCAAAGCTACCCAAATGTACAATGAAATTAAGAAAAGAGCAACCGTTTTAAAGTCAATGCAGGAGTTAAAGAAGATAATATGATATTGGAGGCCTGCACATGGTTAAGGTAAAATTAGGTGATGATGTAATTCAAAGCAAAATAAGATTTAAAGTTAGGTTTGATTTTAAGGGAGAATATAAGCCCGGAAGATTCTTATTTGGCGGAAAATCTGTTGAGCAAGCAGCCCAAGATTCACGAGAGGAACAAATAGCATTGCTTAAGAATATTCCGGTTCAAGGGGTTTCTTTTATAGACTATGACATTTCATTGGAACCTTATGTAGTTTATGATGATGCTATAGGTGAAAGAGTAGCTTATGCTCCGGCAGAAATTACTTTGAATGCAGATTCAGTTGAAGACATGATTCGTTTTGTCATGAGAGAAGAATTCCGAAAGTTGGAAATCCTGGAACCGTCTCAAATGCTTATTACGAACAATGACTTGGAAAAAATATTGTTTAAAATGAATGAAGAATTAAAAAATCAACTTTTGATTTTGTCAAGAAAAATAAAGCGATAATGGGATGATTTGATGGCAAAAAAAGTTGCAGTTATTGGCGGTGGTGCCGCAGGGCTCATGGCATCTTATCAAGCCTCTGTTCGTGGAGCAAGTGTTTATCTCTTTGAGAGGAATCCAAATCTAGGAAGAAAAATACTTATTTCAGGTAAGGGACGGTGCAATTTAACTAATTTAAAGAAACTAGATGAGTTTATCGAATATTTTCCAGGCAATGGGAAATTTCTTTTTAGCTCACTTTCAACATTTTCTAATAGAGATTTAATAGCCTTTTTTGAAAAACTAGGAGTTAAAACAAAGGTTGAGCGTGGTGGTAGAGTATTCCCTGTATCTGATAATTCACTTGATGTTGTAAAAGCACTCCAAAAGGCTGTTACGAATGCGGGTGTTCATATTAAATATAAAAGCCGTATAACGGGCTTGATTATTGAAAAACGACATATTAAGGGTGTTATTGTTGGTAACGACCATGAAAGATTTGATTGTGATAGCGTAGTAATAGCAACTGGGGGTCTTTCATACCCTGCTACAGGCTCTACCGGAGACGGGTATGAACTTGCTCGCCAGGCAGGACATACAATTACGGTGCTTAAGCCCTCGCTAGTTCCTTTGATATCTAAAGAGAAATGGATTAAAGAACTTCAAGGCCTTACTTTAAGAAATGTTGAAGCAGCAGCATATATTAAACAAAAAAAATTAGCATCAGAATTTGGAGAAATGATATTTACACATTATGGTATCTCCGGGCCCATAATTTTAACCTTGAGCAGACACATAATAGATTATTTAGAAGAATATCCATTAGTGTCAATTAATTTAAAGCCGGCTTTGACTGAACAGGAGCTAGATAAAAGATTAATTAGAGATTTCGATCTTTACAAAAATAAAATTTTTAAAAATGCGATGAATGATTTATTACCCAAGAAAATGATTCCAGTTTTTATAAATTACACCGGAATTGATCCCGAAAAACCAGTTAATCAAATTTCTCAGGATGATAGAAAAAAGATAAGAGATTGCCTTAGAAACTTTCAGATAACAATAACTGGGTGCAAAGAAAAAAAAGCTATTGTTACAAGGGGAGGAGTATCAGTTAAGGAGATAAATCCTAAAACTATGGAGTCAAAAATAGTCAATGGACTATTTTTTGCCGGCGAAGTAATAGATGTAGATGGGGTAACAGGAGGGTATAATTTGCAATCAGCATTTTCTACCGGCTTTGTTGCAGGATGTAATTCAGCTTCCGCTAAATAAGGGGGTATCTATTTGAATTTCAACATCGCAATTGATGGTCCGGCAGGCGCAGGGAAGAGTACAGTAGCTAAAATAATAGCAGATAAAATGAATATGACTTATATTGATACTGGAGCTATGTATCGAGCCATTACCCTACTATCAATTCAAAATGGTAAAACAGATGTTATTGATATCATAGAATTAGCCAAACATGCAAAAATATGTATAAATGGAAAGCGTGTTTATGTAAATGGTAAAGATGTAACCGATGATATAAGAAATATCGAGGTGACAAACCATGTATCTAAAATAGCTAAAATACCTGAAATAAGGATTCTGATGACAAAAATTCAGCAGCAAATAGCGAAAAATAAAGGTGTTGTAATGGATGGCAGAGATATCGGAACTACTGTTTTACCTGATGCAAAGTATAAGTTCTACCTAACCGCAGATCTTAAGGAAAGGGCTGATAGAAGGTATAAAGAACTTATAAGAGAGGGGCGTAATGTTACTTTACAACAAATAGAAAAAGATATAATTCAGAGAGACTATCAAGATAAACATAGAGCTGTTTCGCCTTTGACAGTAGCCAAAGATGCAGTCGTTATTGATACTACAGCAAAAACTATAATCGAAGTCGTAAATGAAATATTAGATTACATAAAAAAGGGGGAGGGCTTTGTTTTATAATATTGTAAAATTTATCTGCAATATAGTTATTCACATATTGTTTAAAATTCGATTATACGGTATTGATGATTTTCCTCATGAAGGAGCAATAATTGTATATTCTAACCATAAAAGCATGTGGGATCCTGTGATTATAGGTTGCCTTTTACGAAGACCGATTTTTTTTATGGCAAAAGAAGAATTATTTAAGAACCCTATTGTGGGTTTTGTTATTAAAAACTTAAATGCATTTCCTGTAAAACGCGGAATGCCCGATAGAAAAGCTATTAAAAAGGCTCTTGAGATTTTGAATAAAAAACAAGTGCTAGGTATCTTTCCTGAAGGTACTCGAAGTAAAGACGGAAGACTGCAAGATCCGGAACCAGGAGTTGCTTTGTTAGCTGCCAAAAGTGAAGATGTAGCTTTGGTACCTGTTGCAATAAAGAGTAACTATAAGTGGTTTTCGACTATTGATGTAATATTTGGCAAACCAACAAAATTTGATGCATATCATAAAAAAGGCGAAAAAATGAATTCACAAGAACTAAAAGAGATTAGTAATGCAATTTTTGCAGAAGTGTCAAAACTTATGTCTATGCCATCATAATTTTTGTCAAATAGCAGGAATTATAAGCGTCTTTATAGAATTGAACTAAAGCTGGTTATTTACTACTGGAATCCAGCATGCTTAGATTTTAATAATATTTAATAACTAGGAAGTGAAACAATTTGGAGATAATGATTGCCGACTATTCTGGCTTTTGTTTCGGTGTTAAAAGAGCCATGGAAATAGTTGAAAATTTAATCAGAAAAAGGGAGCAGGCCTTTACGCTCGGTCCTCTAATTCATAATCCTCAGGTAGTAGAAAGATTAAAATACTCAGGAATAATAGCCGCAGATTTATCAGATATTAAACAGGGTAATGTAATAATAAGAACTCACGGCGTAGAACCCGATTTGACGAAACAATTGGAGTCAAGGCCAGTGAATATAATTGATTGTACATGTCCTCATGTAAAGCGGGTCCATAACTTAGCTCAGGATATTTCTAACAGAGGGTATCTCGCTGTTATTATAGGTGATCATAATCATCCAGAAGTTGAAGGTATTAAAGGTTATTGTAATGGTGATGCAAAAGTAATAGAAAATGCTGAAGAAGCAAAAAATTTTTATACAACTAAAAAAGTAGGGATAATTGTTCAGACTACACAAACAAAGGAAAATATAGAAGAAATAATGAGTGTATTACGCTCAAAGCTAGATATTGAAATTTTTAATAATACAAGATGTAAAGCCACTCAACAAAGGCAAGAAGCCGCTACTGATTTAGCCCGTAACGTTGATATAATGCTGGTAATTGGAGGTAAAAATAGCTCTAATACTAAAAAATTAGCTCAAGTTTGTCAGAATGTAGGAGCGAGTGTTTATCATATTGAAACGGCGGAAGAACTTAAAAAGAGCTGGTTCAAATATAGTGATAAAGTTGGTATTACTGCAGGAGCTTCTACACCTGATTGGATTATAAAGGAGGTTATTTCTAAGATGGAAGAACTCAACAAAGAAATGAACAATCAAGAAACAGTAAAAAAAGAGGAAGAAGGTGAACTGAATTACGAAAATACTTTCGCCGATTTAAAAGAAGATACCATTGTGGAAGGGACTGTAGTTAAAGTTGATAACAATGAAGTTTTAGTAAATATAGGATACAAATCTGACGGTATAATTCCAATAAATGAGCTTTCAGATATAGCTTTTGAATCTCCGGAAGACATTATAAAAGTTGGAGATAAAATACAGGTTTACATTATGAAATTAGAAGACGAAGATGGGAATGTTATTCTTTCAAAGAAAAAAGCAGATATAATTAATACATGGAATTATATAGAAGATATTTACAATCATCAAGGCGATTTAGAAGGAATTGTAACTGAAGTTGTCAAAGGCGGTGTTCTGGTAGACATCAATGGCATTAAGGGGTTTATTCCTGCTTCACACCTGGATTTAAGATATGTTCCTGATTTGAGTGTATTTGTAGGTAAAAAATTAAAATTACATATTCTTGAATTGGATCGCAACAAAAATCGTATAGTATTATCTCGTAAATATGTACTTGAAAGAGAGAGAGAAGAATTAAAAGAGAAAACCTTGGCAAGTATTGAAGAAGGTCAAACTGTTAAGGGTGTAGTAAAAAGATTAACTGGTTTTGGTGCTTTTGTAGATATTGGCGGTGTTGATGGGCTAATACATATTTCGGATTTGGCATGGCATAAAATTAAGCATCCTTCTGAAATAGTAAAAGAAGAACAAGAAGTGGAAGTTTTAGTTCTAAAAGTTGATAAGGAGCGTGAGCGCATTTCTCTCGGTTTAAAGCAAATAATGCCTAATCCATGGGATGAATTAGATGAAAAATATACAATTGGTTCTATTGTTGAAGGTAAGATTGTTAAATTGGTGAATTTTGGCGCTTTTGTAGAGGTCGCACCTGGAGTAGAAGGCCTTGTTCACATTTCGCAAATATCCCAAGAACATATAGCTAGCCCTGAAGATGTTTTAAAAGAAGGTGATAGCGTAAAAGTAAAGATTTTAGATGTAGATACAAATGGAAAACGAATGAGCCTCAGCATAAAGGAAGCACAATATAAGGAAAGCCAGGAAAATATCAAGATGTATGAAAAGCCCAAAGAAAATGGCATAACAATCGGTGAAATGGTTGGAGATCTTTTTGATGAAAAATAAAATCTTTTATTTATTTGGGGCGGAACCGCCCTAAATTTTATGTACAAGGAGTTTGATCGCATGAGCGAAATAAAAAGAAAATTAAGGAAGAAAGAACATATTAAATATAGTATGCTTCTAGAAAAAAATTTAAAAAGAAATGCCTTTGATGATATTAAAATATTGCACAATTGTTTATCTGAAATAAATATAAATGATATCGACCTTTCGACAAATTTGCAAAACATCAAGCTTACAAGTCCAATAATTATAAATGCTATGACAGGCGGCACAAAAGAAGGTAGAGCTATTAATCGTGAACTTGCTAAAATTGCAAAAAGGTTAGGCTTAGCTATGGCTGTGGGGTCTCAAACAATAGCATTAAAGAATCCAAATAGTATTGCCAGCTTTCAAATAACAAGAGAAATAAATCCAGATGGTATAATCTTTGCAAATTTAAGTGCAGATTCTACTTTAAAAGAAGCAAATCAAGCTATTGAAATGATAAATGCCGATGCTCTTCAAATACACTTGAATGTTCCACAAGAGGTTATGATGAAAGAAGGACGCAAGAACTTTACAGGTATTGTCGATAATATTGCAGAAATTGTCGATAATATTAACATTCCCGTTATAGTTAAAGAAGTTGGATTTGGAATTGCAAAAGAAGAAGCCATTATCCTTGCTAAAAACGGTGTAAAAATAATAGATATAGGCGGCAGTGGTGGCACTAATTTTATTGCAATAGAAAATGCCAGAAGTAAGTCAAAGGCTTTTAGACATCTACAAGATTGGGGTATACCTACCCCGATAAGTTTGATAGAAGTTATTGATGCTGTTGGCGATAAAGTTGACACTATTTCATCCGGAGGACTTAAAAATGGTCTTGATGCAGCAAAGTCGCTAGCTCTTGGAGCGAAGGCAACAGCTTTTGCCGGATACTTTCTGTACATATTACTTAAAAAGGGGCCATCAGCTCTTGAAAAATACATATTACAAATTGAAAAGGAAATTAAATATGTTATGGCAATGGTTGGTGCTAAGAATTTTGAAGAACTACAACAAAGGCCTGTAATTATACAAGGGAAAACCTATCATTGGACGAAATATCGAGAAATAGATATATAAACAGTGATAAATCTATGCCTTGCGTATTAGTTAAGGTTTTTTAAGGATTCTATTGACAAACTTTGATAATCTGCTACAATTTAATTTGATTGAAATTAAATTATGGTGAGGGGGTATTGATGGACAAATGAAAAATTTAGGCCGTCATATATTGGCGGAAATCTATGATTGTGATCCAACTATTTTGAACAGCAGAGGATTAATCGAAGAAATTTTAGTTAAAGCAGCTTTAGAAGCAGGAGCTGAGGTAAGAGAGGTTGCGTTTCATAAATTTAGTCCTCAAGGAGTAAGCGGCGTAGTAATAATTTCTGAATCGCATCTCACCATCCATACCTGGCCTGAACTGGGGTATGCTGCTGTTGACGTTTTTACTTGCGGCGACAGAGTAAATCCCTGGGATGCCTGTAACTATATTTCGAAAGGACTTTGTGCAAAGCACATGGATGCAACGGAGGTTAAAAGAGGTTTGTTTGATATGCCGGTTAAGGCGATAAATTTTTAAAGGTAGGAGATATTTTGAGTATTAAAAAATTCTTTAATTTTGATTTCGAATATGTATAACAAGAAAAATGCGTGAAAACTAGTCGCGCATTTTTCCTATTTTGCATAAAAAGAGTATTTGTGGTTATATTATAATATCGAAGACCCCCTTTACATTTAGCCCCCATGATACATTTAATAATGTATCATGGATTTTTTTGTTTAATTTAGGTATAATTTATTTAAAATGTGCAAGGGGGTTTCAAGCTTGAATTATGATGAGTTTACAGTAGAAATAAAAAAGTTATGTGATATAGATCTATCCAATTACAAAGAAAAGCAGATGAAAAGAAGGATTGACTCTCTTATTAAAAGGAATGGCCATGAAAGTTATGATTCATACTTAACACAATTAAAAAAAAGTGAACAACATTTAAAAGAGTTTCTTGGTTATATTACAATTAATGTATCGGAATTTTTCAGAAATCCTGCTCAATGGCAAATTTTAGAACAAGAAATTATTCCAGAGTTGATATCAAGAAAAAACACGTTAAAAATATGGAGCTCGGCATGTTCGACAGGTGAGGAGCCATATTCTTTAGTCATGTTACTAGATAAAATGGGGCTTATCAGCAGGGCCAGTATTATTGCAAGTGATATAGACGAAGAAGCCCTTGAACAAGCAAGGATTGGTATTTATACATCAAAGGGAATTGCTAACGTTCCAGAGGAAATGGTAAAAGCCAACTTTATTAAAGAAAATGATAATTATGTAATAAAAGATAAGGTAAAAAAAGCAGTAGATTTTAAAATTATAAATCTGCTCGAGGACCCTTTCCCAAGCAATTACGATTTAGTATTGTGCAGAAATGTAATGATATATTTTACAGAAAAAGCAAAAGAAAAGCTCTATAAAAAATTTTATAATGCATTATCTGATAATGGGATCTTTTTTGTGGGTAGCACGGAGCAAATCATGATGCCGCAAAAATACGGATTCATTAGCCGCAAGCATTTTTTTTATCAAAAGATAGTTGGTGGTAATAAATAAAAATTTCCTGGGACATAGCAAAATTCGATAAGTGTATTGACATTTTAATGTATTATTAAGGCATAATTTACATTTTACGGCAAAAGAATGAGACTTTTTAAAAATACATATTTTTTTGCTTTGATATGATTCCGGTTAAAAAGTTTTTACTAAAATCATTACAAGTTAATTTATGCAAGCTGATAGAAGTAAGTAAAATTACTTAAAATAGAACTACATCTTAAAAAAAGTTAGATTTATGGCCTTGACGACCAAAAAAAAATATTGTATACTATTAATTGCGTCTGGGCCCATAGCTCAGTTGGTTAGAGCAGCCGGCTCATAACCGGCCGGTCCTAGGTTCGAGTCCTAGTGGGCCCACCATTTTTGCCGACGTAGCTCAGCTGGTAGAGCAGCTGATTTGTAATCAGCAGGTCGCGGGTTCGAGTCCCATCGTCGGCTCCATAAAATATTTTGGAGAGGTTCCCGAGTTGGCCAAAGGGGGCAGACTGTAAATCTGCTGGCAGCGCCTTCGGTGGTTCGAATCCACCCCTCTCCACCATATTATAATAGATTTCATTGTGATGTATGGGCCATTAGCTCAGTTGGTAGAGCACCTGACTCTTAATCAGGGCGTCCCGGGTTCGAGTCCCTGATGGCCCACCATATTAAAGATTACAACCCTCTTGTATTTGAGGGTTTTTATTTTTTATGATAACGTCCAATAATCTGATTTTGGTTACTATTTGATTACTATTTATGTCCAGTATTCTTTCCAATTAAGAGGTTTTCAAGGCCATCTACCGCTTTTTTGTCTGTAGCATTTAAGAATAATACTCGACTTTTTTGTTTTATGGATATAAGCAATTAATTAAGAGAGTGTCAATATTTGAATTTTATTGGCTGCTCTCATGTTTTATTCTATAGATAGCATGGGTTATAAGCGGCTTATAATAAAGCGTTTAAAATTAAATTAATTTATGATAATAATGAATAGATAATAGAGGAAACTTATATAAAGTGTAGAAATATATTCTTAAGCAGAAAGGAGGATAATCTTGGATTTAAGCAAAGTCTTATTACGTCTTATAGAACCTACAATCCCATCTGGAAGTGAATTTCAAAACAATGAATTAATAAAAGAGGCTTTTTCAAATTATTGCGATGAAGTAAAATGCGATAAATTTGGAAACATAATTAGTTTGAAAAGAGGGTTTTCGCCAGAATATAAAATAATGCTTGCTGCTCATATGGATGAAATCGGTTTAATGGTAAAACACATTGATGATAAAGGGTTTGTGCATTTTGCACTTATAGGAGGTGTAGACCAGCGAATACTGCCAGCTCAAGAAGTAATTATCCATGGACGTAAAAATATACTAGGAATTATTGGCAGTAAACCACCACATATCCAAGAAACGGATGAACGCGAAAAGGCGGTTAAAGCTGAAAATATGTTTATCGATACAGGACTTACACCACAAGATGTTCAAAGATATATCACCATTGGAGATTTTATAACTTTTAAGAGGAAACCAGTTGAGCTGCTTAATAATTGCTTTTCATCGAATGCTTTAGATGATAGAGCTGGTATTGCCGTAATGTTAGTTGCATTAGAGGAATTATCTAAACTCAAGCATGCTGTAAGTGTATATGCAGTAGCTACAGCACAAGAGGAGGTTGGCTTAAGAGGTGCAATAGTCAGCAGCTATGGTATCTGCCCGGATATCGGAATAGCTATCGATGTTTGTCATGGGAATATGCCAGATACACCCGAATACGATACACAGAAACTGGGATTCGGACCAGCTTTGGCTCTAGGGCCCAATATCCATCCGAAACTTTATAATCGATTAAAGCAGATAGCTGAAGACTATAAAATACCTTATCAGCTTGACCCTCAGCCGTCTGCAACCGGCACCGATGCCTGGGCTATTCAAATTACCAAAGAGGGCATCCCTACAGCTCTCGTGTCAATACCTCTGAAATATATGCATACTACTGTAGAAACTCTATGCTTAGATGATATAAAAATGTCAGGTCGCCTTCTTGCTCTTTTTATAGCATCATTATGTAAAGATTTTATGGAGGGATTGGCATGTTATTAAAGCAACTTTCTAATGCTTTTGGCGTTTCAGGTGCTGAAGGCGAAGTCAGAGATATTATAAGACAGAATTTATGTAATGTAGGAAAATCTAAAACAGATGCTTTAGGAAATCTATTTATTGAAAAAACTACAAAATGTAATAAGCCAAGCTTAATGTTATGTGCCCATATGGATGAAGTGGGTTTCATGATAAAATATATTGAAAACAATGGTTTGCTAAGGTTTGATACAGTCGGAGGTATCGATGAGAGAATCCTTGTATCAAAAAACGTAGTTGTAGGATCGAATAAGATTAAAGGAGTCATAGGAGCAAAAGCAATACATTTACAAGATCCAAAGGAAAGGGAAATACCACTAAAATCTAAGAATTTATATATAGATATTGGTGCAAAAGACAGAGAAGATGCAGAAACGAAAGTGAAAATTGGAGACTATGCAGTTTTTGATACAGAATTCAGCTCGGTGGATAATATAATTATCGGGAAGGCCTTAGATGATAGAATTGGGTGTTATATTATATCAGAAATATTAAAGAAAACTTATAATGTACCTATCACAGGAGTATTTACAGTTCAGGAGGAAATCGGTCTTCGAGGTTCTGCAGTAGCGGCTTATACTGTTAATCCTGACTTTGCTATTGTAGTAGAAGGAACTTTTGCATCTGATATACCTGATACAAAAGAAGAAGAATATTGCACAACTTTAGGAAAAGGTCCGGCTATAACTTTTATGGACAGAACTTATATTGCAGAAAAAAACTTAATAAACTGGATTATAGAAGTCGCAGATAATCATAATATACCCTATCAGTATAAGAGGACTACTTTTGGCGGTACTGATGGTGGTAGAATTTATACAACTTATCAAGGCATTCCAACCGTAATTTTTTCTGTGCCATGCAGATACATACATTCTCCTGTAGCTATAGCCAATTTTAAAGACATAGAACATACAATTTCTTTAATTGATGTTATAATCCATTATGTGCAGGAAAGGGGAATTTTCAAATGAAAGTTTTAATAAAAGAACTGACTGAAGTATTTGGTCCTTCTGGAAGCGAAGAAAAAATTAGAAGGAAAATTATTGATGAAATTAAGCCTTATGCCGATTCAATCACAGTTGACAGGTTGGGAAACATTATTGCCTCAAAAGCAGGACCTGGAAAAAGATTGATGTTGGCAGCTCATATGGATGAAATAGGTATAATTATAACAAATATAGATGAAAAAGGTTTTTTGAGATTTTCGAATATAGGTGGGATATCTCCATTTACATTAATAGGACAAAGAGTTGTTTTTGCTAATGGAACTTTAGGGGTTATTGGAATGGAAAAAATGGATGATATTAAGAATTTGAAAATTAATAAAATGTTTATTGACATTGGAGTAAAATCAAAAGAGGACGCATTTAAAAGAGTTAATATAGGTGATACCGGAGTATATGATAAGGAATGTAGCATTATAGGAGATCATATTATATCTAATTCATTGGATGACAGGGTAGGATGTGCTATTTTGATAGAAGTTCTTAAAAGGTTGAAAAATCCTAATTATAATTTATTTGTAGTTTTTACCGTCCAAGAAGAAGTAGGCTTAAGAGGTGCAAAGACTTCTGCTTACGGAGTTAAGCCTGATTTTGCCATAGCTGTAGATGTTACAGACACAGGCGATACTCCTGAATCAGAAAAAATGGCTGTAGAGTTAGGAAAAGGACCCGCAATAAAAGTAAAAGATAGTTCTGTTATATGCCATCCTGAAGTCAAAAAAGCACTAATAGATGCTGCTAAAAGGAAAAGCATACCTTTTCAGTTAGAAGTTCTTGAAAAAGGTGGTACTGATACTGGAGCAATACATTTAACACGCTCAGGCGTACCATCAGGGGCTTTATCTATTCCTACCAGATACATGCACACTCCCACGGAAATGGTGAATTTTAACGATATTGTTCAGAGCGTAGAACTGCTTATCGAGCTAATTGAGGGAAAATGATAGAAATAAATAGAAAAAAATAAATGCTTACGCTAAATCATTGAGCAGAAATTTAATAATTTATGCACTTTATTTATATGCTTCTCATATTTTATGAACAAAGGCTTTTGGATAGATAGAAGATAATTTAACTGTTTTTCATAACTAAAAAAATAACTATAGAACTACTATAAAACTTATATCCATAAAAATGGGAGGCATTGTCAAATTGAATAAATACTGCCGGTATCTAACAAAACATAAAGATTATAAATCTCTGGATTCCTCCGGAAGTATTTATAAATGTATTCTTGCAAATGCTCTGCTGACTCCAAAAGATATAGAACAAAGTTGGGCTTGCGGAAGATGCATCATTCCATGTATTATAAACGATAAACCTTGTAAATATATTAAACCTCATAAGTATTTCCCCATTCGAGGTTCAAGCTATACTTGGTTCAGTTGCGAATTATTAAGTATTACTATGGATTCGCCTGCTGAGTTTTGTAATACTAATTGTAAAATAAAAATAAAAAATATGTGAACAAAATTTACATTGTAAGTTGTAATATTATTAATAGCTATATTGCAGATAAAAATAAATGGAAGGACTAGTCTTTCCATTTATTTTTATAACATAAGAAGGAAAAAACGGCAAAAAATAGAATATTATGTTAAAGAAAGAATGGGGGGATTATAATATGACTAAAAAAGAAGCCTATCGTGTTTTGCTCAATCTTAAAAGTACTGAAAACGATAAAAATAATAAGCAACATAGTACACAGTTCATCTGGATGAGTTTTTTATTTTGGATAGGGAAATATAGTAAGGCCCTATATTATACCAATAAGTTATCCAAAAAGCGCAGCACCGCCGAAATTGAGATATACTGTTGGAAAGGAGTGATGTATTATTTCCTAAAAGATTATAGCAATGCTATTCTTTTTTTAGAAAAAGCAGAAATAATTGATCCTAAAAGTATAGAGATTAAATATTTGTTAGCAGAAATATTTTTTGCAACAGCCCAATTAGAAAAGGCAGAGGTAAGATATCGATCTTTGATTGGTAGTGATTCAAAATATAAAATTTTAGGGTTGTATGGCATTGGCAGCTGTTTGCTAAAAACAGATCGTTGCGATGAAGCTCTTGGCTTTTTTAATAAAGCATTGCTATACATAAAGCCAGAAGACCAAGATAATTCGGTTAAAATATTAAATAAAAAAGGTTTATGCTTAATTAGACTTAACAAGGTAGAAGAAGCAAGATTGTGTTTTGAGGAATGTGTAAGAATTTCGCCAGATGATTATAATGTGCAATTAAATCTAGCATTAACTTTAAGTAAATTAAAGAAATTCGAAGAAGCTGCCGAGATTTATAAAAAAATACTAAGCAAGACGCCAAATAATATTATTGCTATTAATAACTGTGCATCATGCTTAGCCGAATGTGATAAAAATTACGAAGCTTTAGAATACTACAACATAGGTTTGAACATAGATCCAAATAACCCTGATCTACTCATAAATAAGGGTTATTGTCTGTATAAACTTGGGAACTATAATATTGCATTAGAGTGTTTGAATGAGGCTGAAAAAATTGTAAAAAATGATATAATATTATATAATAATAAAGCCTTATGCTTAGTAGCTCTAGGAAAATATGATGAGGCTTTAAAACTTTTCAACAAATTATTAGATTCAAATAAGTGTCATTCAGATGATTTACTATTTAACAAGGCATATTGTTTAGTAAAAAAAGGTATGTATAGTGAAGCTCTTACTTGTCTAGCTAATATCAAGAACAAAGGCAGTCATAATTTTGATTTTTATATCTTGAAAGGAATATGTTTTGAGCAACTCGGTAATTATGATGCTGCATTAAAAAACTTCAATAAATCACTAATTATTGCCAGATAGGAGTGTAGTATTTGAACATACTTATTACAAATGATGATGGCATATATTCTGAAGGCTTAACTGCTCTAGTTCAAGAGATGTCTGAAATTGCTAATATTACAGTTGTTGCTCCGGACCGCGAACGCAGTGCTACAGCTCACGCAATAACTATGCATAAACCATTGAGAACTGAAAAAATACATATTCCAAATAGCAAAGCCTCAGTTTGGAAAGTAAATGGTACTCCTTCTGATTGTGTAAAATTAGCACTTGAAGCCTTGCTGGATTTTACTCCTGACCTAGTCTTATCTGGAATTAATCGCGGGCCTAACTTAGGAACTGATGTAATTTATTCCGGGACTGTATCAGCAGCAATAGAGGCTGCACTTTCAGGAATTCCGGCTATAGCATTATCTATAATTAGCCACAATCATAATTATGAAAATGTTAGTTTTAATAGTGCTGCTCAGATTGTAAAAAAGTTATGTATGCAAATCCTAGAAAGAGTTTTTCCTGAAGATTCACTGTTAAATATAAATATACCATCTGTTGAGCAAGATGAGATTGTTGGTGTTGCTGTAACTCGCCTGGGTACCATAAAATATAAAAATAGTTTTGATCGTCGTATGGACCCTCGAGGTAAAATTTACTATTGGCTGGCCGGTGAAGCAATTGATAATGACGAAATTGGTTCTGATGTTTGGGCTGTAAAAAACAATTATATTTCAATTACACCGCTGCTTTTTGATTTAACGAAATACGAAGTTATTGAAACACTCAAAAAGTGGGATTTACAAATATAAAAACATGCAGGAAGGTAATAAAGATGGGTGCGAATAGTAAGCTTGAACTTATTGCAAAAAAAGAAATAACCTATAATGATGAGTTGTATAAACTTGTGGATTTCTTAAATAAAAATTTAAAAAATAAGCAAATCATAATTGGTATTTCAAAAAAAAATAATAAAGCTATTATATCAATATATGAAACTTAAAACCTGCACCATTAGAGTTCTCTCCACGTATACTATATTAATATTTAGTTTTTAGGAGGGAACCATATTATGGGTGAAGGATGTATTACAAGATATTTTCCTGGTAATAATACTCCTGATGGGTACTGTTCTTTCTTTGATTATATTTTATCATGGAAGCAATCACGGAGAATAATAATACTCAAAGGCGGACCAGGTGTAGGAAAATCAACTATGATAAGAAAAATATCTAATGAGTTAGTTCAAAAAGGTTTAGACATTGAACTGCTACACTGTACGGCTGATAGCGACTCCTTAGATGGCTTGATAGTTAAGGATTACAATATTGCTTTAGTTGATGGGACCTCACCTCATATAATAGATCCGAAATTTCCTGGTTGTATAGATGAAATAATCAATTTCGGCGAATATTGGAATGAAGCTAACCTTTTTGAAAATAAAGATATTATTTTTGATTTGCAGGAAAAGGTGAGT
Source organism: Tepidanaerobacter acetatoxydans (assembly GCA_022840405.1). Lineage (GTDB taxonomy): Bacteria > Bacillota > Thermosediminibacteria > Thermosediminibacterales > Tepidanaerobacteraceae > Tepidanaerobacter > Tepidanaerobacter acetatoxydans_A. Next base: position 31,244 of record JALHJR010000004.1, on the reverse strand, counting down.
AATCTTTATAAAAGGGTTTATAAGTATTTAAAAACTTCTAAAATGATTTTAGATGATCTTGAAAACATATATAGTAATGCTGTAATTAATAAATTAAAGGAAGCAAAAATCGAAGAAATAGTAAATCAAGTTTTTAAAAAAGATGTTCAAGTGAATAATAACAAAATATCTTCCCAAAGACATATGTTTGCAAGCGGAATAACCCCAGAAGGCTCTATACACTTTTTAGATAAGTTATTTGGAAATGTTCATCAACGCTTTATATTATCCGGTAATCCGGGCACAGGAAAGTCTGACCTATTAAAGAAGATCTTAGACCATGCTACTAGCGAAGGCTTTGATGCAGATGTATTTCACTGTCCGATAGATCCAAAGAAAATTGAACATATTATAATCAAAGAACTAGATGTTGGTTTTGTAACTTCAGTTAAACCTCACATATTGTCAAGCATAAGGCAGAATGATGAAATCATAAATATGGATTTTGTGCTAGACTACTCAAGACTAAAAGGCTTGGAAGAATACATTGAATATGATAATTCAGTTTCACGTGAATTATTTGAAAAGGCTATCGAAACGTTAGGAAATATAAAAAAACTACGCAATGAACTTGAAAAGATTTATGCTTCTAACATGGACTTTGAGGCAATTAAAACAGTAGAAGAACAGATACTTTCAAAAATTTTAAGATATATAAAATAAAAATTTTATTTTAAGGTTTAAGGCCTTTTTCTTTTTTTTTATTTATAAAGAAGCAGGAAATTTTAATTTTATGAAGAATATAAGAAAAATACTTTATTTGTCTAGAATGCTGAGGGAGGTAATATAAGAATTGTTTATTTCAGAAAAAGCTCGAAATATAAGCTCATCTTTAACCCTAGCTGTTGATGCTAAAGCAAAGCTAATGAAAAAAGAAGGCCATAATATAATAGGCTTTGGGGCGGGAGAACCAGATTTTGATACTCCTGAGTATATTAAATTAGCAGCTATATCTGCTATTAACCAAGGGTTTACAAAATACACTCCGGTTGGAGGAATTGAAGAACTGAAAACAGCTATATCAAATTATTTTGAGGAAGAAATTGGTATTAAATATACTTCAAATCAGATAATGGTATCAAATGGTGCTAAGCAATGCATTTATAATGCATTATACTGTCTTATAGACCAGGGTGATAAGGTTTTAATTCCTAGCCCATATTGGGTAAGCTATCCGGAGATGGTTAAACTTTGTGGAGGAATTTCAATTTTTGTGCCAACAACCGAAAATAATAGCTTTATGCTAAAGGCAGAAACATTAGAAAAATATATAGATGAGAAAACTAAAGTAATCATAATTAATAGTCCTAATAATCCATGTGGTAGCGTATACTCTGAACAGGATTTAGAGCAAATTGCTGAATTAGCAGTGAAAAACAATCTTTTCGTTATATCAGACGAAATATACGATAAATTAATTTACGATGGCCTAAAACATGTTAGTATTGCTACATGTGAAAATATGCTTGAAAGAACTTTATTGATAAATGGTGCGTCGAAATCATTTGCAATGACAGGCTGGAGAATTGGCTTTGCAGCGGGGCCAACACAGCTTATAGAAGCTATGGAAAATTTCCAGAGTCATTCTACATCTAACCCTAACTCCATAGCTCAAAAAGCAAGCGTAGAAGCCTTGACTAATTTAGCTAAAAAAGATGAAACTATTTCAAAAATGGTTAATGAATTTTCAGAGCGCAGAACATATATGGTAAAAAGGATTAATAAAATGAAAAGTCTTTCATGTAATTTACCTAAGGGAGCTTTCTATGTGTTTATGAATATATCAGAAACCTTTAACAAGCAGTATGATGGTAGAATAATTAAGAATTCAACAGATTTTGCTGAAGTTCTTTTAGAAAAGCATAATGTCGCAGTAGTCCCAGGAATAGCATTTGGTGCTGATGATTATATAAGACTATCATATGCAACTTCAATGGAGAATATCAAAAGAGGCCTTGATCGAATTGAAGAGTTTGTTAATGCATTGAAATAAAGCACGGGATAAATTTAATTATAAAACATAAGCCACTAATCACAGATATAGGTGAAAAGATCATACTTAAGCGTTATTGCTAATTTATTAACCAAAAATCTTTGACACCACGAAATAAATATTGTATAATAATAAACGTGTAGGGGAGTAGCTCAATTGGTAGAGTAGCGGTCTCCAAAACCGTTGGTTGCGGGTTCGAGTCCTGTCTCCCCTGCCATTATTAATTTATGTTGAATAGTTAATGCCTCAATTTCTTGAGGCTTATTTTTATATTAAAAACTGCGTGTATTGCATTAGAAGATAATACTATAATCTAATCTTTGAATTTGACAGCCATAATTAATAATAATTAATTGTAAATATATATTTTGGTTTACATAAGATATATTATCGGACGTTAAAATTTTTGTATAAAATTATACTTGCTGCTCTCGTATTTATTTTTGTCAATTTCAATAACTAATATATGACTAATATAATTGTAAACCATTCATTGCTTTTGTTTTAAACTCTTTCTTATAAATAAAAACTAACAAACGTATGTTTAAAATAATACTATCTTGTGATATAATAAATAAAAATTCCCAGGGGTGACAAATATACCATGTATGAAAATTTAACGCATAGACAAAAGCAAATACTTGATTATATACATAATTATTTCAAAACTAAGGGTTACCCCCCATCGGTTAGAGAAATTTGCGTAGCTACTAATTTAAAGTCTACTGCAACCGTTCATAGCTATTTAGTTCAATTAGAAGAAAAAGGATATATAAAACGCGATCCACAGAAACCAAGAGCTATTGAAATTATGGATACTGGGATTGTTATTGACAAAGATGTAGTCCAAATACCTCTTGTCGGAAAAGTAACTGCCGGAAAACCGATTTTAGCACAGGAAAACATTGAAAACGTATTTGCTTTCCCTAAAGAAATGTTGCCTGATGCTAATATTTTCATGTTGGCGGTAAAAGGCGATAGCATGATAGAAGCCGGCATTTTAAACGGTGATTATGTTATGGTTCAATCTACAAATACTGCAAAAAATGGTGATATAGTTGTAGCCCTTCTGGAAGATGAAGCAACTATAAAAAGATTTTATAAAGAGACAGACCATATTAGACTTCAGCCAGAGAATCGTTTCATGGAACCAATTATAGTAAAGGACCTTAAAATACTCGGAAAAGTAGTTGGGCTTTATAGAAGATTCTAATTAAATATTTACTTTATATCGAGATTACCACTGTCCATTAAAGCTTGAATTCCGCTTAGTATTCCGAGTTTTACATGATAAAAACTTAAGCCTCCTTGAATGTATGCTACATAAGGCTCTCTTATTGGAGCATCGGCGCTAAATTCTATAGAAGAACCCTGTATAAAGCTACCTCCTGCCATAATTACTTGATGATCATATCCAGGCATGGCCCAAGGTTCAGGTTGTACATGCGAATCGATGGGCCCTACTTTTTGTATACCTCTACAAAAATTAATTAAGGCATCTTTGTTCCTTAATATAACTGCAGTTACTATGTCGCTACGCCTTTCGTTATACCTTGGGTATACTTCAAAGCCTAATTCCTCCATAATTTTAGAAGTAAAGATAGCACCTTTTAAGGCTTCCCCCACTATATTTGGTGCATAAAAGAGACCTTGAGCTATTAAGCGATTTGAGAAAATTGATGGACCGCAATTTTTATCCAAGCCAGGAGCAGTAAGTCTATAAAAACATTTTTTTACCAATTCACTTTTTCCTGCTATATATCCACCAGTAGGTGCTATACCGCCTCCTGGGTTTTTTATTAAAGAACCTGCACAAAGATCCGCACCAACTTCTATAGGTTCTTTTGTTTCAACAAATTCTCCATAGCAATTATCAACAAAACAGATTGCATCATCTTTTAAGCCTTTTATGTATTTAATAAGTTTTTGTATATCTGTAATACTTAAGGATTGTCTTAGGCTGTAACCTCTTGAACGCTGAATAAGAACCATTTTAGTATTATTATTTATATTCTCTTTAATTGCCTTAAAATCCGGTTTACCATCAAGCAAACTTGCCTCGCGATACTTAATATCATAATCTTTTAATGACCCGCAGTTATCTCCCCATATAACGCTTTTTAAAGTATCATATGGTGTTCCGGTTGCACTTAAAAGCTCATCACCTGGCTTTAGCACACCTAAGAGGCACAAGGTTATAGAATGTGTTCCAGATACTATTTGAGGCCTTACAAGTGCATCTTCAGCTTTAAAAACATTTTTATATACTTCTTCTATTGTTTCTCTCCCCATATCGTTGTATCCATATCCTGTAGAATCCATGAGATGATAATCACTTAAACATGACTGTTTCATTGCAGTTAAAATCTTTACCTGGTTGAATTCGACAACGCTTTCGATATACTTTAAAATAGATTGAATTTCTTCCATTACTTTTCTGGATTTTTTTATAATATCTAGGCTAATTCCATAATCTGTAATAGCAATCCTGTCAATATCTTCATTAAATACATTTGCTCTTACTTTTTTCACTTATTATCCTCTTTTCAATTATAATTCTCGATTATTTACATTATCATAATTTACTTTTATATTCAACTCTTGATTGCATAACGGGCATATCGAAGTTTCAAATAATTGTTTTCGCCAGTCAAGCGGTATAAGACTCATTCCTTCAATAACACCTTCTTTTTTACCCATCCTTCTACCTAATACATATCCAAATAAAAAAATCGATATTTCGAATGCTGTAAATAAAATTTTATTAAAATAAGGCATATATATACTTTCCCTCCCGTCTTTCCGACTCAAATAGTTTCACTTGTGGCTTTTTCGTTTTTTATTAATATTAATCTTATTATATATGTAATTAAGTATGTCGAAATTATTGATGAAACCGCTTTTATAGAATCTAAATAAAATGATAAAAGAAAACAGATAACTGCTAATAAAGAACATTCTACTTCACCTAGCAGGAAAGCTAAATTTTTTTTATTAATTTTATTTCGTTTATAATCTTTAACATCATCCAATAATTGAATAACAACAATAATAAGCATAGATGATAGCATATTAATTTTCAAAGACATAAAACCTAATAGCAGCACTATAAAGCTTTCTTGATATCCATATAATCCCGAAGGCATTTTTGCAGTCAGATTTCCTCCCATTCCTAAAGCAAAACTTGCTAAAAATAAGCTTAGTGCTGTAGCCAAATCAAGAAAAAATGCTAAGGATAACAGTAAAAGTGCATAAGGCAATCCGCCCAATTCCAAAACTGTAAACAGATTTGGCTCATCTTCAAGAACATCAATATCTTGATCTAAATAATCATCCATTAGCTTTATTACACAGCCGGTTAAAAAAATACTAAGGATTTTTCTTAATATAAACAACTTAGATATTGTGAATAACAAAAATTTTCACCTCTTTAAAACCCGTTTTATGCAGTGCTGAAATAGGAAATATTAAATTTCCGGAAAATTCTTGTTTTATTTTTTCGAAACCTTCATTTGCTTCTGGAAGATCCATTTTATTAGCTAAAATTGCATAACTTTTCTTTAATTGTGCAAATTGAGCAATCTGGTAATCCACTTCGCCCATGGAACTTGGCAGGTCTTTATTTCTAACAGCAGAAGCATCAATAATATGAAGAATAATATCTGAATCACGTACTGTTGTTAAAGTTTGGGAGATAGCTTTTCGAATTTCTATATTCGGATGTATACCATCTATAAACCCAGATGTATCAACAATTTTAATTTTTTTCTTGCCTTTACCTACAGGAACATTTATTATTATCGATTGAAGGCAACGAGTTTTATGTGGGTTTTTATCCACAAGATATGAAACGGCAGTTTGGGGAATAATTTTTTCGGAGGTTTTAGAGCCTGTATTATTAATGAATTCTATATTAAAAGACTTAACACCAAGGTATTCTGCAAAATTTATTAAAAACAACGTTTTCCCCACATTAGTTTTTCCTATGATAGCACATCTTTTCAACTAATGCCCACCTCCGAACTCTGAAATATCTACAGGAATATCCTCCGGTTCTATTTGAAGCAAATCTTCTCGAGAAATTCGAGAAATCTTACTTTGACTAACTAAACGAAGTGCTTGCCGACGTATGGCTTTTTCAATCATATTACGCACAAGCCGAGCATTGCCTAATTTATTATAAAATATATTATCCATGCTACTTTGAAGGATATCCTCAAATTGTAAAAGTGCTTTTGGGCTAAAGCGATATTGCCTTTTTTCTGCCATCATTTTTGCAATTTGCATCAATTCATCAACACTGTAGTCGTTAAATTCAATTTGTATTGGAAATCTAGAACGAAGTCCCGGGTTTATCTGTAAAAACCAATCCATTTCGTCTTTATATCCTGCTAAAATAACAATAAGATCATCTTTGTAATCCTCCATGGCTTTTACTAAAGTATCTATAGCTTCTTTGCCAAAATCTTTCTCCCCTCCTCTTGCTAAAGAATATGCTTCATCAATAAACAATATCCCACCAAGGGCTCGTTTAATTTGTTCTCTTGTTTTTTGTGCTGTATGTCCAATATACTCTCCTACAAGGTCAGCCCTTTCTACTTCAACTAGATGTCCTTTTGGTAGGACCTCAAGTTCTTTAAATAGGTTTCCTATTATTCTTGCAACAGTGGTTTTTCCTGTACCGGGATTCCCCTTAAAAATCATATGCATTACTAATGGTTCATTAATTAATCCTTCTTGTTTCCTGCGTTTTTGAATTTCAACAAATGCATGAACCTCTTTAACCAAGCTTTTAACGTTTTTTAATCCTATTAGAGAATCAAGTTCTTCCATTATTTCTTTAATATCCTTTGATTGTGGTTTCTTATAAGGGTAAACAGATATGCTGTTTTTTTTATTCTCTAATTGCATTAATAGGGTAATAGCTTCGGGTGGAGTTATCTCTCCATTCACAATTAGATTATATATATCGTTCGGCTCATTAAAATTAATATTTATATCCGAAATTATCCTCACCAGTCTCCACCCCATATTAATCAATGTATATTATTATATTCAATATATATCCAAAGCGTTAAAAAATTTTAATCCCAGAAGGAAAATCCTCTGGGATTAAAATTTTTAACTGATTTACACTATCATGCTTAACGCCGCATAAAATTGCAGTTTTTACTATAAGATGGTCAAAGAGAGTTTAATTTAAGCGTTTTTAAACACATGTTTGAATACATTGGGGTTATATATAAATGCTTGATGTCTCACGGTCGAATATTGTATGTTGTAAAATAAAATAGGACAAAGTGGCAAAAAAATTCCCCACTTTTGCAACAACAAATTTCCGGTTGAGCATTCTGGCTCATGTTATATAGACTTAATCGAATTTTATATCAAAATAAGGAGTTTATTCACTATCTACATTTTTCATATTTATATTATTAAATTGCTTAACAAACTCTTTAAGCATATGTAAAATATCATCATCTATATTTGTGCTAAATTCTTCTTCTTTCATATCTATTAGGAACCTTCTGTTTTCCTGAAATGAATACAGAACTAACTTTTCAAAAAACTTTTTTATCCCTTCAATTGTCTTATCATTTTTGTCTATTATTATTTCATGTTGCTCTAAGTTCAGCTCAGACCCTATTTTTACTATACTTCCGTTATTATCAGTTGATATTGTTAATTCAATAGTTTCTTTCATGATCTACCCCCTACTCAATTTTCGCAAAATCCTTTAAATAAGAAACCGAAAACTTCATGCCTCTTGTCCTTAACGCATCACGTCCTCCTTCTAAAATCTCGCAAACTTTATCAATAAATACCGGATCTTCTATTCCTGAATTTAAATATTTGCAACACCCTCCATCTTTATTAGCTATAATAATATTTTCCGAATCAGCAGTTATACTTATATTAGCATTATGTGAAACGAAGATAAATTGTGGCAATTTGTTGTTCTGTTTCATTGTTCTTATTTTCCTAACAATATTTTTGTCTATGTTTTCATTATCTAAATGATCTTCAGGTTGATCTATAAGTAATATTGTTTGTTTATCTTTGGCCATATTATTACCAATAATTTCAAATATTATATCTAATATCATATTGGCCTTCTCTCCTGCTGACTTCTTCATAATTGACTCTCCATCTTTTTGAATATCATATTTAAACTCTGAAAAATTCTTATAAAATATATCCTGATAATACTTTTCTAAACACTCTCCAAAATCCTCTTTATTTTGTCTAAAATTAGCATTATTAGTAATTTTGTTTAATAAACTTTGAAATAAGGATTCTTTCATATTCTTAACGCTAAAGAGCTCCTCATTTATTGTAGAATATTCTTTGGTTACTTTGTACGAGGTTATCAAGCTATAGCTTCCTGGGTTGATTAATAGAATTTTATTTTTATATCTATCGTATTGTTGTTGGGATAGCTTGTTCTCATAATGCATACACTCTTTCTTTAATTCCAAAATATCATTATAAAGTTCACCTAAATACTTTTTAATCCCATTATATACATCCCTATTGCCTTTCAACTCTCTATTGTTTTTTAATTGCTTATCATTAAATTTTTGTACACCAAAATCAATATAATCAATCATTTTATCATATCTGGATATATTATCGTTCCATATTTTATTTTTGTCTTTTATTAATTTTGCAGTTTCTAATATCCTATTTTTTTCTTTTTGCGTATAAACAGGTATGCCGAATAATTCGAATTCCATTTCCCTCTCTAACTGTTCTACTAATTCACTAGAATCGAGATTCTCTTGATTAACAACTTCAAAACCTGAACTTTCATCTTTTATTTTATAAAATTTATCAGATGCAAATAAATGTTCATAGTTTATTTTATCGGTTATATTCTCATCTAAGGTAGAAGTTAGACTGTTATATTTTTCTATCAATCCGTTAAAGTCTACCAATTCTATTGGTTCTAAGGTAGGAAATATTATTTTTAATTTATCTTCTAAATGGTTCTTTTCATTTTCGTCAATGATAGAATTGTAAAAAATTCCTTCGTGCTGTTCAAAACGGATTATATCAATTTTATCTTTAAGCTCATATAGAGATTTCCGTGGTATACCGTCACTTGTTATTATTTCAAAGGTATTAATCGTGTCTAAAAGGTCACCGTAACTATCTAGTAAATTTCCTTTAAATCCTTCATTACCATTTAGGATTAAATTCAATAAAAAAGATTTCCCACTACCGAATCCACCAATTATAGTGTTTTGGTATGGACTAAAACTAATTACGCTGTTATTAATAATGATTTTATCTATATAACAGCTATCTTCCGGTAAGATCATTTTCCTAAAGTAGTTTAAACCGTCTGATCCTATTCTAATTTCGGCATCTTGAAACGCTAGCTTTAGTGATTCAAAAGGATGTTTGACATTTCCTAAGATACTCAAAAATTCGGGGGTTTTATCTTCATCCTTATCTCGTTTTGGATAGACATTAATATCATGGCAATCCGAAAATATCAAGATTGGTAAATCTGGATGCCCAACTTTTGAATAGATCTCAAATGACTTGTTTATTTTGTCTAAATTGTTGGTATCTTCATATGCATTAAACACACTTCTCTTCAAACACTCTACAGCTTTAATATGCATATCTCTATCTTTAAGGCCTTTGCTCTTGTTATTGAAGTGTGGAATCAATATGAAATCTTTTATTTCATTGTCAATAAATTTTTTAAAGATAGCTCCTAAATTTGGATATTTATAACCTTTTTCACTTCTTATTACTAATTCTTTTAACATTTTATTTATCTTTTCAATATCTAATGTATCAAAAAAAACTAGACAATGAAAAATTTCATCATAAATTTCGCAATCATAAATATCCAATTCACATCCTACAATAAAATTCAAGTTCTCTTTTAACAAATTATCTTGATTTTCAATTAAATCTTCATATAATTCTATATTAATGCAATTATGATCTGTTATAGAAAATAAATTTATCCCCTCTTTAACCAGTATCCTTTTTAATTCACTATAATTATATTTAGCCCCCTTATAATCATTTGCCTTATACTTGTTACTTTCAACACTATGGATGTGTAAATCAATTTTTAACCATTTAGAAATACTCAATACATTCACCCCTATCGTCCCACATTCTAAATATGAACAATCCTTTCTATCGGATGGATAATAGTTAGCTCTGGCTTAGATGTGGCTCACTTATTGGTGATCATAGTGGCTCAAATATTCGTTGACATTCGGACTTAATTTATCTGCTATTCCATCCAGTCATTAAATGCTTTCTCTTTTCTGTGCTATCTAACACCCTTTAATCTACCTTCCCAACATTTACATAGATCCCTTATATCTCATGTTGTATATGGAAACTTCATCATATACTGACCAATTCTTTGTATTCTACCTTTTCTTTGTTCTAATCTCGTCGGGTTTCAAGGACAAGTAGTGAACCTAGGGTTTGAAGATTCAAACCTTCACTGGCTGTGTCTGTACTAACTAAAACTTTATTTTCTTCTCTTAACCATATGTTTGATTTCTTTCTTTGTCCGTCTTTCATATACCCCATTGATTAGTAAACTCGATTTCTCCACCAGCGCAAATCCTGTTCTTCATTTTAATTTCACTCTGATTTGCGGTTTCATCGCTAGTATCATGTTTCTTTGCAACCATATTGCATATCTATTAAAATATAGAGCATTTTCTATAAAGGAAAGTATAATAATCATTCTTACCAACCTTGTTGTAAAAACCTTCTTTTTTCTTTATTATCCAAAACTTCCGAACAACTTTCCCAATCAATTGGCTCAACATCCGTGTTATATCTATTTTCAAAGGGATGTTTTTCAGGTACTTCATATATTATTTTAAGCGCTTCTTCTTCATTACCTATAGCAATATTAATCCAAGCATCTTCTAAAACATCGGGCAATTGCCCGAATACATTATAGATATTTTTAAGCCTACTAGATAGCATCTTGTGAACTTTATCTTCAACAGAGCCTTTGTACCTCATATTATAAATATAAATAGTATCATAGAGCTGGCCAATCCTCTGTATCCTTCCCTTTCTCTGTTCAAGTCTTGTAGGATTCCAAGGTAAGTCTATATTTATAAGACAGCCTAGTGTTTGTAAATTCAATCCTTCACTTGCCGCATCTGTTCCAACTAAAATCCTAATCTCCCTGTTTTTTACCATACCCTTTATGGTTTCTTTTTCTTTTGTTTTGAATTTCCCATTTTCATATATTCCTGATTTAGTTCCACCAGCATAAAGCCCTATTAACTCTTCATCAAATTCCCGTGATAAATTTTCTGCTATCCATCTTGCTGTATCATAATATTGAGAAAAAACAATAGTTCCTCTTTCTATCCAATTATCATCTCTTAAAAGTTCAACTGTTTTTTCATACTTGGGGTCTATAGCTTCACTTGATTCCAAAGCCTTCACATATTTTTTTAATAAAATAGTCTCAGCTTCCGTTAAATCTTTAATCTCTGATGGTTCTGCAATATTATCCTCATCTTTGTAATCTTCTTCTTCATCTACTTCCTTGTAGTAAGTGTTCCATTCTCTTAACATTTTATTTCCTGTATTCTTACCTGCTTCAATAGAGCTACCTATCCGCTTTAATAATAAGGTTTTTAAAAAACCAGCACCTTTATTTCTTTTTGCTATCTCTTTACAAAACTCTTCAGCATATTCATATGCTTCTTTTAAATAAGCACTTAGTAAGAGGGCATCTTCATCATCTTCACCCAAAAGTTTTACATTTATCTTTTTTAGATAAGGCTCATTGGTCTCCGGGTTTATAGTCTTTTCAAGATATTCCCTTTCCCTTCGTATAACATGTCTTATGTATGGATTATAATTACTATAAAATCCCCTTGACAACAAATGTCCAATCCGTTGCTGTTCTGGATTTGTCAATTCACCAAAGGATTTTTTATATACAAACTCATCTTCCTTTATTCCAGCTTTCATCCTCATAGACGCAAATATATGATTTTCGTTAGCTGGTGGAAAAGGATTTCTTATCCATTCCCAATTTTCCCTATCAAAAAACTTCATAGTTTCCTTGCCCATGATTAGGTTTAGTCCCTTGGAAATCATAGTTCGCTTTCTCCAATAGGATGCAGGACTCCCTAATACACTATCATTTTTTTGAGACAATATATTCATAAGGTCCCATAATTCAATGGGGTACATCTGTATAGGTGTTGCTGTTGCCAGGAGCATACTCTTTGTTCTTAAGGAGATTTTAAGCAAATATTTATATAAATTATTAGGTTCCGGACTATGGGCTTCTTTCCCTTCACCTAAGTTTTTCCTCCGGGCCCTATGACACTCATCCACTATTATACATTCATATTCTTTTTCCAGAAGTTTTTCTACAACTTTAGATTTTGCTACTATTAATCCTTGGGATATTATACCTACCCTTCGGGGACATTTTTTTATACCTTTACCAATATGTTCCATGCCATTTTCATCTACCCAGCACTTTCCATTCCAAACAGCAGAAGGCATGTCCAAGAGGTTATTCATCTCCCCTTGCCACTGCCAAATAAGTGTTTTAGGCACAATTATAAGTATGGGCTTATCTCCATAAAGGGCCATAAGCTGAGCAGACATTGCCAGTTGAATAGTTTTACCTAATCCTACTTGGTCTGCCAATATATATCTTGCACCATGGGATTTTTTATGGTCATAAAAGGCCCTATCTACGAAGTACTTTTGATGCTCCCAAAGTCCAAATTGCTCTCTATATACTGGAGATTCTACGGCTACCGAGGGTGCTTCTTTTCCCTCTCTTTTTCTCCAATCTTCAATGGTTTCAATAACTTTCCTTTCAGAAATTCTCTTAATATCTTCTATTACAAAATCAGTTAAGGGTATGGCAAAACTATCTTCCCAGAGAGCATCAAATTCTTCCTGAACCCATTTTGCAGCTGCTTCTGAGCTATCCTCCCAAACCAATTCATAATTTAACTTCCAACCGGAGATACTTTCATTGGCACTTCCTAAATAAGAAGTCTTGCTTCCATCTGCAAGGGTGATAACGCCTGCCTTCCCATGTATAACCTTACTTCCATTTTCCCACTTGACAAAAGTTCATATAATTTTTTAAATCTCTTAGACGGATTTTCTATTTCCTCAGGCTTGGACTGGCACCATTCTCTTCTGACAGCATTTCTTGCCGCATTAGCAGTTGCCACATCCCGCATATCTAAATCAGAATTGCATATAACCCTTATTTTCCAATCTACACTATCTATGGCCTCACCAGCCACTTCTAATATGGAAGAGCTAAAGTATCCGGCAATCCTATCATAAGATTTTGCATTTAAAAGTTTTTCATTTAGAAAAGAGCCTGATAAAGCCTCTCTTCTAGAAGAATATCTGTTTATCACAGAATCCCCCCCTAAACCCCATCGTTTCTAAGAGCCTCCCTTAATACCTTTGCAAAGTAAGCTGTATCCTGCCAATGTTCCATATGGTCTATATTTTCTATTTTTGCAATAAAATCTAGTATTTCTATCATCATAGGTTTTTTATACCAATACTCATTATCCTTTTGGTACTCTGTCTTTAAATACGATACTCCATGGGATGTGGACCCTTCTTTTATACATTCATTTATAGCAACTAATAGATGTCTTGTCAGTGTGCTGCTAAATCCCTCATCACCTATAAATCTCATCTTAAATTCATTTGCAGTTTTAAACCTTGCATTATTAGCCTTTGTTGAATAGAACATATCTGTATAATCTGTAACCCCAAATCCCCTTGCCAATTCTTGATAGTCACCTACTTTATATATATTATCCATCTCAAGTTCCAAACCTCTTATGAAAAATTTTTCCTCTTTTAATAAATCCTTCCATGTGAATTTATCAAATCCTTCTGGTATCAAATAATCATAGGCTATTTCTTGAGCTTTAGATATAAGTTCTTCTATAGGGTTCTTTTCTTTTGTATCTCTTCCCTGTTCTAACCAATAGGGTATATCTATTCCTGCTATATCCTTATATGTGGTTATTGTCTTTAGGGCTGCTGCATAAGATGCAAGTATAAAGTCTGCATCATTAAAATCCGGGTCATCCTTATCATTTAAATCCCTCATGGAATCTATAGCATTTTCCACCTGATATTTTATTTCATCATATAATTCATCTTGATAAATCTTCTCATCTGAAGTCTGCTTTTTAAGGGTAAGGATTACGGTTCCAGACACATAGTTGCCGGATTTTAATCCTCCTGCTGCAGTTTCTGTAGATATGGTCCAAGCGGATACTACACTAAGACCTGCCGCCCAAAGTATCATAGCTAGTTCTGCCCATACCTTTACATCTTGATGAGTAAACATAACTACCTGAGTCCCATTATCCGGCATATTCTCCTTTAAATTTCTATAAATTTCTACCATACTATAGTTAAAGGTTTCCCCTACTCCCTGAACGGCAAGAATCCGCTTAGAATCTGTGTACCATTCTGGAAAAGCCTTTTCCAGTAATGCTTTATCCCACGCCAAGAAAAACTCAGAAAGTTCATGATAATTTATCGCATCAGCATAGGGCGGATCCGTAATCCATATATCACATATATCTGATACATCCCTGGCGTCTTTAGTCTTTATTAAAATATTCTTATTTTTAACTTTTCCATTATTAAATTTACTAAATTGATTTTTAAGCATTTCAAATGACCTGCAGCTATAATTATACAAAGTATTGAATGACTGATTGTAAAATAACGGATCATTTGGATGTGTTTCATCATTTCTCCACTTATTTAGTTTTGTATTCCAATTTAAACACTTATTAAGAATTAAAATTGCCGTAACAAGTTCTTCTGTGTTTTTTTCAATTTCAAAAATAACTTTAATATATAAAGATAAAGTTAATAATTGTCTTGGATTAAATAATTGATGCCAGTACTGCCATCCTCTTTCTCTTTGAAGCCTAGAAGTTTCTTCACCTTCTTCTATTCTAGCTGAAGGTATATATCCCTTTGCCTGCCAATCTTTAAATCTCTCTTCTAAAAGCTTGATTGCCTTTTTTTCTCTTTTTAAATCTTCCTCTGTTGGTGCAGTATAATATCTTTCAGTCTTTGTATCTCCTTTTTCATCTATATATTCCCTTACATATCTTATACAATATAATCTTTCTTGAAATACATCATCTTCCCTGGGGACAAATTCATCCTTTTCCCAAAGTCTAAGTCCGTATATGGTGTTTCCGTCTTTATCCTTCCTATCTCTCCGCAATGCTGTAATAGGGGTTTCCATTTCACAATGGGGGCAGTATATATTGTTTCTCCTTATGGTTATGCTTTTATCAGCCTTTTTAAACTCAATTTTACTGGCATCCTGCACTACATCTATATTAAATCCGTCTATTCCGTTGTCTTTAAGTATGGCTATAGTCTTAGTACCTCGGCCTATTATCCAAGAAGGAGCTAATGGCACCTTATATCCGCATTCAGGACATATGGTTTCCATACAATATAAATAGGATATTGCCCTATGCCCTTTTTCATTATGCTCTATTTTCCATTCAGTTACCTGTTCATCTACCTTTTCATATACTTTTTGTTGGAATTCCCTTAGTTTTTCCACTTCCTCGTCAGATGCTCCTGCAATATTAAGGGATGCCCAAGTGAGCAAAGATGCCACAGGGTTCAAATCCGATGCATATGTATCTGCCCCCAGTCTTGCCGCCTCAAAGGGGATGCTCCCTCCTCCTGAGAAACAATCCCCCACCCTTGGTCTATGACCAAATCTCTTCTCTCCAAGTTCTTCTATTAGACTTTGGAAGGAATCTGCACTGGTTTCCAGATGTTCATTTATCTCATCCCAAGAACTTTTAGGTAGATTCTGTATATGTTCCGGTCGATCACAATACCTTAATCTATCATCATAAGACAATTTATTAAAAGCATGTCTTTGCAATTTATCTTTCTCATCATCGGTAATTCCTCTTTTATATACGGGCTTTTCTTTCTCATTTGATTCCATATATTTATTTTTGTATTCTTCACTGGAAAGTTCATAAAGTTCTTTCTGGGTTAAGTTCTTACATTTTCTTAAAAAAAGCCCCTCATCATTCATTGTCATTATCTTTAAAAATATTTCTCTGTCCTTTTCTAAATCATCTGATACTGGCAAAAGTACACCTAAAAGGGCTGCTCTCACTAGTACAAGTGGTTTTCTTCCCCACCACTTCCCTAGACTAGTTAATGTTTGATTTACTCCAGATGTTCTCTCTTTATAACTTTCCTTGGACACTTTAGATACCGGAAACTGCACATCTATGAAGGATTTATTGTAGTCTAACAAATTCTCACTTCCCATCTATAAGTCAAATATATTCTGCTGACCTTTTTTATCATCTATCGGGTTTTCTGTTATAGCATATCTTATGGCCTTTCTCCAACCTCTCTTGTCATCGGCATGACCTGTAGTGGCATTTGTCATGGTAAATAGCCACCATCTTTCTTCCCGGCTAAATCCCAGCCAATTTCTGATAGCTACAGGTATCAAGCTCGGGTCAGAGTCCTCTATGGCCCAAAGCAGCAGTACCATCTCTTTTCCTAAAAGCCTTTCTACAGGAATGTTTCCTGATTTAAATCTTCCTACAGTAATATTGTTGGATTTTAAGGTTTTATTAAATTCATTTTGAATTGCATCTTTGACCAAATCCCATTTATGTCTATCTATTACTACCTTGGTATTTTCATATCCTGTTTCACTTTCTTGGGGTTCTTCATCATCCCATTGAAATCTTTCATAAACTACCACATTTAGAGTCCGGTTTTTAGGTATTCTCACTAAAAAATGGTGTTTAGTCTCTTCCGGTATATATCCAAATCCAATACCTTGGATTTTTGCCATTCTAAAACCTCCCTACTGCCTAACTTTCTCCTTATAATCCTCAATTTTTTCTTTGTTCTCTGAAACCCATCGTTCAAACTCCTGTCCCGTTTTAAATGTAATTTCATTTATAGTTAAATTTACCTCGAATTTTTTGTCATCAAAGAAATTCTCTATAAGCCCTTCTAATTCATCCAATATTTTTCTGGGGTTTTCTACTTGAAATCCACCTATTGCCAGATCTATATATTCACTTAGCATGTTATTTCCATTATTTGAAATCCCTATATTTATTCCCGCCATGGTCACATCATATCTTTCAAATCTTTCTAATGCCCCAAAAGCATCAGAGGTGTTATTAAACATAAGGGGTTCAAATATAGTGAGTGCTGTATCCCTATCTATTTCAAATTTTTGTTCTTTTATTTCTATTTCCAGTGGTTCTGAATATATGCCCAGCCTTTCATTAACGGCTACAGCTTGAACATATTTGGTCCCCTTAGGGACTATGAAATCCCCCTCATAAACTCCGCCGCTTTCCCTAGGACTTGAGCCATCTGTAGTATAAAGAATTTTAACATCATCAGATGTAGCTTTGAGTTCCATATGGCAATTTCCATCTTTGTCATAGGGTTTATACTTAAGTTTTATATCTCTGGTCCAAGTGACAGGTTCTCCAGTAGTGTTTTTACCTTTACTATCTACACATAAAAATGATAACTTAAGTTGTTTAGTTCTAAAATTGTTTAGGTCTTTAACTTTTAATGAGGCTTCTGTGGCATCTTGTTCAATCTCATAATAAACAGTATCTCCATTTTGGGGTATTAGCTTAAGGGTTACTTCTCCCGTTTCTTCATCTTCATAAACTTCCCTTACAGAAAGGGAGGTTTCCGGGGCTTGTGGTTCTTTATCTATGTACCCACCAGTTTCTATCCACTCACCCCTTCGCAGCATATTTTCCTTCAAATCATCTAATGCATTTGGATGGTGCCATGACCAAGATGTAGTAGTAGCTGCCCTCTCTTTTACAGCATTCCAGTTCATTTGCCTTTGTGTGAAAATCCTATCTTCAAATTTATCCCTAAATTCTTTACTGTTTATATCTGTATCAAATTTCATTTCTTTAATTAAGAGATTTTTAATCTGTTCCTCTATATCAAAATTGTTTTCTTCAAATTCCATAGTGATATCATCACTTACAAGCCCTCTTCTCTTGGGATAGTAGAGGGTCACAAAAGATTCCCTTAAAGCCTGCAGTAGCTCTAAATTTATCTTATCAAAAAGTGTTAATGCTTGTTTATATTGGGGATCCGACTCAGGTAGTTTTTCCTCATATTTTATTTTATTCATTATTGTGTTTATACCCGTATATTGTTTTCCCAGGTGGATTAAGTTGTCCATGGAATTCCTCTGCCCGGTCAAAAACATTATCCTGTTTTTAAAGCTAATATCTTCGTAAAACTTCTCCAAGTCTTTTTTTAATCCTGATGCATCTTTTGATGGTTCTGTAAGGATTAAAGTTATCTTGTCTCTGTCTAAATCTATCTCCTCTATTGATGGGAATACTAAAACCTTTTGATAACAATCCCCTTGTAAAGGTTCGAACTTTTTTTCCAATAATTCTTTTATCTCTTGTTTTGCAACATCATAAGAATATGTACTTACAAGGTCAATTAACTCGGCATTGACATTTTTAATATCTTTGAAATATAATCTGTTATTTTTATCACTATATAGATACCAAGCCCTGGCACTGTAGTCTTCCAGTCCCTGTCTAAGGCCTGTTATATCTCTGCAGGGCTCTGCCATATATCCTATTAATTCCTGTAGAGATAATCCTATTATGGCATTACCTACATTTCCAAGAGAAGAAACTAATATGAGTTTACTTGCATCCTGTATATCGGTATTACCTTTTGTTTTGTCAAGTATTTCAGCTATAGAATTTCCTCCATCTGCTATGTCATGGGATATAGCATTGGAGATACTGGATTTTATTCCTTTTACTGCAGTAACCAGTTCGCTATTGTTAAGGTTCATATCAAAGGCATTTATCAAATATTTATTTTTTGCATCTATATCTTTCGTGTATAAATCTTTAACCATCAGCCTTGTAAGCCTTATATAGCTTCTCGTCTGTTGAAATCCCGGGTTTTCTTTAAACCTTGCAAATAAATCTCTAATAGAGGGATGAAAAGGATAGGATGTCCGTATACCTCTTGCTATTTGGTCCGCCGTATAGTTTGTATATCCCATTTGCCTTGCTTCATTAATAGCGTCTTTATATCCATTAATTACATTTAAAATGTCCTTCTCATTACCTATTTCCTCAAAAAGTCTTGTTTTTAAAATATTATACAAATCATCGGTATTAGCCCCCACAGGCTCAATGTTTATAGCAGACCTTCCTATTTCATTTTCCAACTCTTTAAAGGATTTTTGAAGTAGCCTTGAGCCCTCCTCATAAGTTGCCTGTAAATCTGATACTATTATGCATACATTTTTAAGTTCTGACTTTCCAGCGGCGTTAAAGAGATTTGCCAAGGCTGTAGTTGTTATATCAGCCAATGTCCCCATACCAATAGGCATTGTCCTTGCATTGTTTAAATAAGGTGGTAACTCATCCAAAAGTATGAGAGTTGGTTTATCGCTTTTTAATAAATTAATCCAGGCAGTTTGACCTGGCGCCGTCAGGGGTGAATAAAATGTATTAAAAACATCTTTTTTGCCAAGCTGGCTTGCAATTTCACCCCAAATTCCAAATTCTAAATATGTCTCCCGCCCCGTATATGCAACAACATTGATATCCTCGTCGAATTTTGAATATTTACCATTCAAGACAGTTTTTCTTAGGCTTTTGTCCTTTGCTAAAAGGCCTAATGCCAACATATTATGGGTTTTTCCACCACCCATGGCTTGTGTAAGCTTGACCAAGCCACTGGCTGCCTTACCTTCAAACCTCTTAAAAGCAGTATCAAATAAAAGCTCCATACCATCTGTAATATATGTTTCCTTAAAAAACTCTTCTCCATCTATAGAGTTATCTAATAGGTTTGATAGGTCTAAAGTGTCATCTCGCTTTGATTCATCAAATACGCTCTCCCGTGGCTTACAAAGCTCATACAATGTTTTCACCTTAATCCCTCCCGATATAAATATTAATTCGTTTAATAATATTAGTCAATTCTGATAAACACCTAAGTTCTATTAAAATACTTTAAGTTATTCACTTGGTCGGCTGCTTTCTTGGCCCATTTTATAATTGTTTTCAAAAATCAGCAAACTCCTTCAAGTCATCTGCATTGGAAATAATAATATGATTTTTTGCAAACTATAGCTTTTGTACCGATATACCGCCAGATTCGACAAAAAGAGCCGATGACAATTACAGTAAAACCTGTTGCAGCTGATACCACATTTGCTACGGGCAGTTGGGATCTCATTAATACATGCTAACTGCACTGGCAACGATATAAGCTAAAATATAGGTTCGACAAAAACCATATAAATTCCTTTATTATTTAGGTTGGCGGAGGGATAGGTCTACCATGGTCGAAGGTCACACTTATTAAGTTATTACAACAATATTACAGTTTGAGGCCCCTGGTTTAACCCATTGTAAGATATGCAGCAGTGGACTAATTAACCTGACATCTTTTTGCTAGAATCTAAACCGATTTTTGGGGTTGAAACCTTCCTCTGTTTATAGGTTTGAGCCCTTTATCTTTTAGGACTTGTCTAACATAAGGTGGTGAAAATTTATATTTCTTATAGATGTCTTTAACAGACATTTCTTCAACAAAATGCAGCTTATAAATTAAGTCAAAATCTTTTTCACGTTTTATTTTTGCTCTTTCAGACAAGCTTATTTTTTTAATGTCATTTTTCTCTAGTAATGAGTTTATTGTCCACCATTTTATCCCGGTTCGATCTTCAATTTGTTGTAAGGTAAGCATGTCCACCTCATACATATGTATTATTTTTTGCGCTAAATCTTGAGGAATCATATCGACTTTATTCATGCTAAGTTTTTCTATGGCATTCAGTGAAACATAGGAAATCAAACAATAGCCTTTACTAAAGTATCTATAGCTTCTTTGCCAAAATCTTTCTCCCCTCCTCTTGCTAAAGAATATGCTTCATCTATAAATAATATCCCACCGCGTGCTCGCTTAATTTGATCACGAGTTTTCTGTGCGGTATGACCTATATATTCTCCTACAATATCTGCTCTCTCAACTTCTACAGTATGTCCCTTCTCAAGGATTCCGATGTGTTTAAAAATCTTGCCTAATAGTCTAGCCACTGTCGTCTTTCCTGTCCCTGGATTCCCCTTAAAAATCATGTGAAGGACCTGCGGTTCTGCTAAAAGCTTTTCCTCTGCTCTCTTCCTTTGAATTTCCGAAAAAGCTTGTATTTCTTTAACCAAATTCTTTACTTTTGTAAGGCCTATCAGTTCATCAAGCTCTTTCATTATGTCTTCTAATTTTTCCTCTTCATCAGAAACCTTTTCAAATATTATTTTATGGCTATGTAAGTCAGTCATCATAATTAATGCATCTGCAGTCGTGATTAATCCACTAATTAACATATCATGAATCTTAGCATGATTGTTTAGCTCATTTTTCATTTTATTGTCTATCTTATCAATCATAAAATCCTCCATTCTGCAAATTTTTCTGGCAGTATATTACCAAAATATACCTCAATATACTTCTTGATGCCTGCTTGTAATTGTTATAGAATTTTAAAATATTATATCAATTTATTTTATGCATCAGGATAATCATTGGTTACAAAAAATATAAGCATCGTAAAACTGTAAAGTAGTTTTACGATGCTCATATTTTTGGGGCATAATTTAATCTTCATCTGTTTTTCGTTGGTCTATCATACCCTGATTTAAATTAATCGTTCTTAAAGGTGCTATGGTAGAAACTGCATGCTTATATACTAACTGTTGTTTGCCGTCAGAATCAAGAACAATTGTAAAATTATCAAAACCCCGTACCATACCTTTTAACTGAAACCCATTAACAAGATATATTGTCACAGGGATATTATCCTTCCTGATCTGATTCAAAAAACTATCCTGAAGATTAATTTGTACTTTTGTCATTCTGTGTCCCCCTCATAGTGTTGTTTAATTTAATATTCTAGGTATTTATCATTTTTCCTTCAATACTTCTAATAATATTTATTATAATTTTTTCCTTTCCTTCCTTTGAAATGTCAAGCCAAAGAATATTTTTATCACGCAAAAACCATGTATATTGACGTTTTGCATAGTGTCTGGTATCTCTAGCGATTAAGCGAATAGCCTCTTCTAGGGTTACGTTACCGTCAAGGTAATCTATAATCTGACGATAGCCTAAACCTTGCATGGAATTTAAATTTTTACTATATCCCATTTTCAAAAGTCGTTGTACCTCATCCACCAGACCATTTTCGATCATTAAAAATACTCGTCTGTTAATACGCTGGTATAATTCCTCTCTAGGCATTGTTAAGCCAAACATAAGCAAATCATAAGCACTTTGCTGCTTTCTAGTCTTTTCCTCATAGTAGGAAAATGGAATTCCGGTTTTTAAACATACCTCTAATGCTCGAATCACCCTACGCAAATTGTTTGGATGTATTTTTTTTGCTGCTTTTGGATCTAGTCTTGTAAGTTCTTCGTAGAGATACTCATTACCTCGTTTCTGAGCCTCATTTTGTAATTGCCTTCTTAATGTAGTATCTTTTCCAACCTGAGAAAATGTGTAATCGTAACATACAGAATTTATATAGAATCCAGTTCCTCCAGTAAGCAATGGTATTTTATGCCGTTGATAGATATCCTGAATATGTCGTTTTGTCTTAACCTGAAAGTCAACTACACTAAATTTTTCGTCAGGAGCCACAATATCAATCATATGGTGTGGTATTCTCTTTCGTTCTTCTAATGAAGGCTTGGCTGTTCCAATATCCATATAGCGATATATTTGCATTGAGTCAGCAGAAATTATTTCCGCATCAATTTTTTGAGCTACTTCTATAGCAATCTCGGTTTTTCCGACTGCCGTAGGTCCCACAATAACAACTAGTAACTTTTTATGCATATTCTTATATCCTTTTAAACTTCTTTTGCAATTCATTTAACGTTATATCAATTATTGTGGGCCTACCATGCGGACAGGTATAAGGAACTTCAGTTTTTTTCAATTGATCAAGTAATTCTTGAATTTCTATCGGTGACAAAACATCCCCTGCTTTTATAGCAGCATGACACGACATCGAAATTATCAACCTCTCTTTAGCCGGATATCTAGCGTATTCGTTACTACTTATTTGATCAAGAGCATCACGAAGTGTTATAGGATCGACCGGTTTATTAAATATATAAGGAACTGAACGAATTAAAATAGAATCAGAGCCAAAAATCGAAAAATCAAAACCAATTTTCAAGATATCTTCTTTATAGTTATCTAAAAGCATCATTTCTTGAGCAGAAAGGTATAAAACATATGGCGCAGCTAAAGTTTGAGAATTTGAAAGTTGTTTAGCATATTTTTTAGAATAGTACTCATATAATATTCGCTCATGAGCTGCATGTTGGTCTATTAAATAAAACCTATTTTTACTTTCTACAACAATATATGTGTTAAATAGCTGACCAAGAATCTTTTGAAATTCATATTTTTTTATAATTTGCATTGTTTCATCTGATTCTATTGGTATATAGGAGTCGTTTTGTAGATGTTCTTTATTTTTTATAGCATCTACATCTATAACAGTATAAGCTTCTCTTACAAACTCTTTTGTAGCTGCGGTTTGGTTATTTATATTGCCGCTATCACTGACACCGTATTCATTATCCGGCAATCTATCGCTGGTTAATTCTACTTGCGTTTCAATACTTATCTGCTGCTGTGACTGTTTAACTGGTGATATACCGAGGGTTTCTTTTGGAATTAACACATGATTCTTAAGAGTTTCATTTATAGCATGAAACAGTGCATGATGAACCTGATTTTCATTTTGAAATTTTATTTCCATCTTAGATGGATGTACATTGACATCAACTAGCGAATTGTCAATATCTATGAAAATAATTGCTATCGGAAAGCGCCTTATAGGTATCATCGTCTTATATGCCCTTTCTAGGCAAAAGGTCAATCCCAAATCCTTGACAAAACGATTATTCACAAAAAATGTCTGACCGGTACGATTTCCGCGATTAAAGCTTGGTTTTGATATATAACCCCATATTTTACCATTATCAAAGGCCTTTTCTATATATAAAATCTGTTTTGCTAAGTCCATGCCATACACTTTTGCAATAACTTCTCTATAATCACCATTACCGCTACTGTAAAATAGTTCTTTTTCATCAATTATAAGCCTAAAGGATATATTTATGTTACCCATGGCAAATCTTGTAATTAAATCAGTAATTCGAGAATTCTCATGTGTGTCACTGCTTAAAAACTTCAGTCGGGCGGGAGTGTTAAAGAATAAGTTTTTAACTTCAATAAGACAACCATCTTTGGATGCTGTTTCACTAACATCTTCAATTACACCGGCACTTATTTTGCATATAGTGCCTATTGGTTCATTTCTGGTCTTTGTTGTAACTGAAAGATTTGAAACTGCGGCAATACTAGCCAGTGCTTCGCCTCTAAATCCAAGGGTATTTATGTGGAATATATCGTCAATTACATTTATTTTACTAGTAGCATGACGCTCAAAAGCTAATCTTATATCATCTCTGGATATACCTTCACCATCATCAATGACTCGTATGCTTTTCTTACCGCCTTTTTCAATTTCAACAATAATATTCTTACTCCCTGCGTCAATAGAGTTTTCTACCAATTCTTTGACAACTGAAACTGGTCTTTCTATAATTTCACCGGCTGCTATCTGAGAAGCAATATCCTGTTCTAAAATATTAATTTTCCCCATTTTATATTCTCCTTAGACCAACTGCTTTTTGATTGAAAACAAAAAATTCAAAGCCTCCAAAGGAGTGATAGTATCTATATTTACGGATTTAATTTGTTCTATTATTTCCTCATTTTTTAAGGCACTTAAATTTAACTGGTATTCATTGGTGCTTTGTGAACTTTTATCACCGCAGGCAGCAATATGCGATATTGCCAGTTCACCTTGGGTTTGGTTTTGCTCTAAATCAACCAAGATTTTTCTAGCTCTGTTAATTACAGCATTAGGAACTCCTGCTAATTTAGCTACTTGTATACCGTAACTTTTATCTGCTTCTCCTGGAACAATTTTTCTTAAAAATATAACATCATCACCCTTTTCCTTAACAGTAATTTTATAGTTTTTGACACCTTTTAGTTTTTTTAAAGCTGTTAATTCATGATAATGAGTAGCAAAAAGGGTTTTAGCTTTCAAGTTTTTCTGTATATATTCAATAACCGCCCAGGCTATAGATAAGCCATCAAAAGTACTGGTCCCTCGCCCCACTTCATCTAATATCAATAAGCTTTTATTAGTAGCATTATTAAGAATGTCAGCTACTTCTGTCATTTCTACCATAAAAGTACTTTGCCCCAACGCTAAATTATCTGATGCTCCTATACGTGTAAAAATGCGATCGACGATGCCGATTTTGGCTTTCTTTGCGGGTATAAAACAACCTATTTGAGCCATTAATACAATTAATGCTACTTGCCTCATGTAAGTGGATTTGCCAGCCATATTAGGCCCGGTTATAACTGAGATTAAGTTATCACTGCAGTCTATTTGTGTATCATTAGGTATAAACAATTCTTCTTTTTGGGTAAGTTCAACAACTGGGTGCCGACCATCTATTATGTTTATTTCATCACTTAAATTTACTTCGGGTTTTATGTAATTATTACTATACGAAACTTCAGCCAATGATAATAGAACATCTAATAGAGATAAATTATAAGCACTTTGTTTAAGTCTGGGAATTTCTTTAATCAGTTGATCTCTTATTTCACAAAACAAGTTATATTCCAATTCCTGAAGTTTCTCATTTGCATTGAGTATAAGCGATTCATATTCTTTTAATTCTTCCGTAATATAACGTTCAGCATTAGCTAATGTTTGTTTTCTAATGTAATTTTCCGGAACCATTGAGAGGTTAGATTTAGTTACTTCAATATAGTAACCGAAGACCTTATTAAAACCAATTTTTAATGATTTTATCCCTGTGCTTTCTCGCTCCTTTCTTTCTAGGTCAGCTATCCATGCTTTACCTTCTCTAGATGCTTTTCTGAGCATATCTATTTCCGAATTATATCCATCCTTAATAACATTTGCTTCCTTGATTGTTAGCGGAGGATCTTCAAAGATAGATTTCTCCAATAACAAACATATATCTTCTAACGGGTCAAGTTGTTCATATATTTGATGCAAAAGCTTAGAATTGCATCGAGTAAGAATATGCTTTATTTGAGGCAATGACTTTATAGTATTTTTTATTGCTAATAGATCTCTAGCATTAGCATTTCCGCAGACTAATTTTCCACTTAATCGTTCTATATCGTAAATATTTTTTAACTGCTCTTTCAAATCTGAGCGTAAGAAAAAATCATTAAATAATTCTTCTATTGCATCCTGCCTTTGCTTAATCTTTAAGATATCGATCAAAGGTTGTTCAAGCCATTTCCTGAGCAGCCGTGCTCCCATAGCTGTAGAAGTTTTATCCAGTACCCATAAAAGACTTCCGTTTTTTTTTCTATCTCGCAAGTTTTCGGTAATTTCGAGGTTTTTGCTACAAATAAAATCCAAAACCATAAAGTCGTGATTTTCATAAAACGAAATAGAATTAATATGAGATAAGTTTAGCTTTTGCGTTTCATTTAGGTATCTTAAGCAAGCTCCGGCAGCTATCAAAGCCGGCTTCTTATTTTCTAATTTTTTAATTTTTTCTTCACCAAACTGTGACATTAATAAAATTAAAGCTGATTGTTCATCAAAATATGTCGCGTCTCTAAAAGTAAAACATAATTTTAGATTTTCTTTTAATTTTCTATTTAAGGGTTTTTCATGGGACAATTCATGATTCGCTAAACACTCTCGAGGGCTAAATCGACTAACTTCATTTATTATTTCATGATATGGATAAGATGATTTTAAATTCGTTATATCAAATTCTCCTGTCATCAGATCTACAAAAGCAAGACCGAATTCATGTTTATTCTTAAAAACACATCCAAGATAATTATTTTTATTTTCCTCGAGAGCATTTAAATCAGTAATTGTTCCTGGAGTTACAATTTTAACTACTTCTCGCTTGACAATACCTTTTGCAAGTTTTGGATCTTCAACTTGTTCACATATGACAACTTTGTAACCTTTAGCAACGAGTTTAGCTATATACTGATCAGCAGCATGGTATGGAACTCCGGCCATAGGTACTTTATTGTCAGAATCTCTGGATGTAAGAGTAATTTCCAGTTCTTTTGAGCAAATATAGGCATCGTCGAAAAACATCTCATAAAAATCGCCAAGACGAAAAAAAACTATATAATCACGATATTTGTCTTTAATCTCTTTATATTGCTGTATCATCGGAGTATCCATATAAAAAAAGCCCCCTGAAAACCTCATTCTACAATTTCGCCAAGCAAAGACCATGTATGCGGCTCAATAATCTTTACATTTACAAGTTTGCCTATTAATTTTTCCGAACCATCAAAATTTACCAGCTTGTTGGTTCGGCTTCGGCCAGATAACCTGTTAATATTGCCTTTGCTGACTCCCTCAACTAATATTTCCTGTATTGTCCCTTTTAATCTATTGTTTTTACTTTCGGTAATGGCATCCTGTACTTGCATCAATCTATTAAGTCGATCTTTTTTTATATCATCATCGATTTGATCTGCCATTTCCGCTGCGGGAGTTCCTTTACGTTTAGAATACATGAAAGTAAAGGCTGAGTCAAACTCTACTGCTTTTACTAATTCAAGCGTATCAAGAAAATCTTTTTCCGTTTCTCCTGGAAAGCCTACAATTATATCAGTGGTAATAGCAATATTAGGAATAGCATCTCGCAGCTTATATATCAATTCTATATAATGCTCCCTAGTATATTTTCGGTTCATCTTAGATAAAATTTGATTACTTCCAGACTGAACCGGCAGGTGAATATGTTCGCAAACTTTTTTACAATCCCTCATTGCCAATATAAGTTCATCTGATAAATCTTTCGGATGAGAAGTTATAAATCTTATGCGCTTAATACCATCAACATCATTTACCCTTCTTAAAAGCTCAGGAAAAGTCACAGGTATATTCAGATCCTTGCCATAAGAATTTACATTTTGACCCAATAGATTAATTTCAATAAAACCATCATTAGCAAGGGTTTCAATCTCTCTTAAAATGTCATCAGGTTTCCGACTTACCTCCTTCCCCCTTACATATGGAACAATACAATAGCTGCAATAATTATTACATCCATAAGTAATTGTTACCCAGGCTTTCGCATCATTTGTATGTTTAATTGGTAGATTTTCATCAATCCTAGAATCTCCAGATATATCTATTACCGGTAAGTTTGTTTGTCTTGTAATTTCAATAAGTTCAGGTAACTTATGAACGTTTTTTATACCGAATAAGATATCCACATAGGGTAATTTTTCTGATATATATTCAACTACATGTGGTTGTTGCACCATACAACCAGAAACCGCAAGAATCAAATTGGGGTTTTTTTGTTTGAATTGCTTTAACTGTGCTATTCGTCCATATACCTTTCTCTCGGCATTTTCCCTAACACAGCAAGTATTCAATATGATTACATCAGATTCTTGAAGTGTATCTGCTGGGCAGTATCCCATCTTTTGCATGACACCTGAAATGATTTCGCTATCATGAATATTCATCTGGCAGCCCCAAGTTAATATTTTATATTTCACGTCTTCACTTCCTTCTTCTATACCTAACTACTAAAATCATATTCTGGACACATTTCTTTTGCTTTTGCTACAGCTTCATTAAAATCTTGCCACACTAACCACTTAACCTTATTTAGTGTTTTCCCATGCTGACGCAAAATATATGCAGGATGAAATGTTGGCATAATCCAGTAATCGCCAGAATTTATCCATTGTCCTCGTTCCCTCATAATGCTGCTACCAGACTTGAAATAGTTCAGCGGAACGGCACCAAGAGCAATTATAACTTTAGGTTGAATAAGAGAAAGCTCAAGTTCTAAATTTTTAGAGCAGGCTTTAATCTCTTTTTGCAATGGTGTTCTATTCTGTGGTGGTCGGCATTTTATTACATTAGTTATGTAAACCTTTTCTCGCCGAATATCCATTTTATTTAATATGGTTGTAAGTAATTGCCCTGCTCGTCCAACAAAAGGACGACCTAGCTTATCTTCGTCAAAGCCAGGGCCCTCGCCAATTAAAACCAATGGCGAGTTTAAAGCCCCTTCACCTGCTACCTTATGAGTATGGTTTTCCTGCGCATAGAGTAGACAGCTCTGACATGTATTTATGCGTTCTTTTATTCTGTTGTATAAATAATCTCTTTGTTTTTTAGATTTTTCATTATCAAGCTTTACAGCTTTAACTATAGTATCAACATCTGAATTTTGTATATTAAATTCATCTTTTAAATCTAACAATAGTTTTATAATATCGGGTAGACTGACTTCTACTGTTGTAAAAGATTCTTTAATTTTACTTTCAAGCACATGAAATCCCTCTTTTATTATATTCTACGCTATATTATAACATAAACTCAGTTAAAGATTAAATGATCTATCAGTATCAAAACTTTAAAAAGCTAAAAAACATACTCTTTCGGTCCATAACAAATTACTTTTACAATTTGTCATTGAATTATTGTTGCGTTTATATTTTCATCGTTTATATTTTCCTTAACTTTCTCGCCTACATACAGTAATGTAGGTGTTGGGTTATAAGTATCACTAGAAATTAGAACTTTGTGTTCGTTTTTTTCATTAGCATATTTTTTCCAGAGATTAACTACATAACCTGCATTCCCTTGCTCTATCCTGATTTCGCCTTTTTCTAAATTGAAATCTTTTTTAATGATGATAGGCGATGGAATAGTTTTTATCGTTTCAGAAAATAATTCTACAGATTTATCGATTGTTTTATTACCAAAAAATTTTACTATTAGCTTATCATTCGTAATCTCCGACGTTAACAAGAGGTATCCACCCGTATTATTTTTGAATTTTAAATCTATAGTACCATAACTAACTGTAGCATCCCGGCCTAAAGGAACATAGCTTACCGGTAGGGAATGATTCATTCTTTCGACTATTTCAAGGTCTGTCAATAAAGCAAGATTATATAAGGTGCTAGAAACCTGACAGATACCGCCTCCTATGTCGTAAATAACCTCATTATTAATAAAGGCAGGTGCTTTTTTATATCCCTTATCACTAGTGCGTTCACCTACAACCTTATTAAAGGAAAATGTCTCTCCGGGTGAAATTATACAGCCATTAAGCATTTCACTTGCGACTCTTATATTTTCCGTTCTATTTTTTAATGTTGTATCGAACTCAGTTGAATACTCTGCTATTTTTACCCTAATCCCCATTTTTTCCAAATCTTCTTTTGTCCTTTCTGCATTCCATACTTTTACTGGGATTACTAATGTCTTATTTTCAGTCCATATAGCCTCTTTAATTTTCTTTTTTAGCATATCTTCATCTAAAATTTGTCCTTTAACATCAGTAATTATGTGCACTATATCATTATCGGTTTTAAACACAGCATTTATAGGTTTAACCATTATAACTTTGTTAATTTCATCAAAAAGCTGCGCCAATTTATCTTGTTTATATTTAATAATTGGATCTATACGCAAGGGAAACTTTTTTAGCCGTTGGCGATAAATAAATCCTTTTATTACACCTTTTTTTTTAATATTTTTTACATAGGATGCCATATTCTCTATACTCTCATCCGCATCTATTTCAACATATTCAGATATTTTCAAAATCCACTGCTTATCATAAAAAGTAAGAATTATAGAGTTATTTATTTTTTCTTCATTTAATTTATGAAATATATTTCTAGCTTCATCATTTGTTAAACCTCCTATATCTATATCAGCAATATATAGGCCAGAAGGAATTAGTGTATTATTATAATCATGTAATATAATAATTATTATTACACATAAAAATAAAAGAAAAAAAACAAGGATAATTTTTTTCCACAAGATAATCACCTTATTATCTAAATCTTTTACTTCTTATGTATAATATGATTATTACCCAAAAACTATAGTTTTTTACAAACCAACTTAGCCATTTAAGCCTCAGCCGTAACTTGAAAACAGAATATCTTCGACAAATGT
>JALHJR010000084.1:0-3660 GCA_022840405.1 Tepidanaerobacter acetatoxydans | reverse complement strand
TTTACCATCTATGTAAAGACCAATCTATTAAAGAAACTGAAGGCTTTAATATCTTATCCAGTATGCTAAAAGAACAGACTGCCATTAGTTCCTGGGTAATAATCACATCCTTGTTTTTCTATCAATACATTGCTTCCTTTGGTCAAAATATCTGCAACTTTTTTAGTTAATTCTTCTACTTACATATAATTAGCAGTTAATAGCATCTTTTTGAAACATTTCTTCTGTTATACCCGACATGTTTGCAATTTTTATGTTTTAATTGGTTTTTCCTGCTCTTATTCTTATTAGACCCATTTATAGTTTGTAAAATCATACTTAAAAGAAGATGAAATTTGAGCATAATAAAGCAGGAAATCAGTCAGGATTAGTATTCCTCTACAGATGGTTATTACTCCCATTTAAAAGCCCTAGGTCGTTAGTTTGCCTAGGGCTTTGCTCAAATATCAATTAAATCCTATCCTCTATCCAGGTAATAATGTCTTTTATTACCTGATCCTTTTCTGCTTTTTCATTTAATATTTCATGGTAGCAATCTTTATAAATTTTGATAGTCTTGTCTTTTGATGGTGTATTTTCATAGAACCATTTAGATGATTCCGGAGGAACTATTTTATCCTCTCCTCCGTGAAGTATAAGGCATGGATATTGGTATTTACCAATATTTTCCGATAGCCATATCGGCCCTTTAACAAAGGCTTCTCCCAATAATTTTAAATTTGTTTCTTTCAACACCAGTGGATCCTCATCATAAGCTTTGACCACTTCAGGATCCCTGCATATAAGATTCGTTAGAGCATTAGGAGTTTTTCCCCTTGGATTTTTTTCGAAAAAATTATCCTTTTTTATGTCTTTTACTAAAGCTTCAATTTCGAGTAAAGCAGGTCCAGACAAGATTTGCCCTTTTATTTTTCTGGGATATTTCATGCCATAGCCTGCAGTTATAAAACCTCCCATACTATGTCCCAACATAAATATAGGAAGGCTCTTATACTCAGCCAAAACCATATCTATAACTTTATCGGCATCATCAAAGAAATTTTGAAAATCCTCCACATAACCTCGTTCACCACCTGATTTCCCATGACCACGATTATCAAACCTGTAGACACCAAATCCCCTTTCATTAAACTTATTCGTCACATAATCATATCTTCCCAAATGCTCACATAATCCATGAACTATAACTACAATTGCCTTAATTGTTTTAGGGATGTCCTTTCGATAAAAAATTTCGGTTCCGTCAAAGGATTTAAACTTTCCTTCCATTGTTTCCACTGTCATCATAACCCCTCCCTGCTTTAATCTTGTCTTTATATATAATAAATCTTAGTTTAATTGTATCTTTATGTCAAGTTTGATTTTTCTGTAATATTGTCCTGTTTTATCTTTCTATCTGATAATTGAACCAAATAGTATAGTTCATTTATCCCTGGAAAATTCTCTTTTATTCAAGACTCTTATAACCTCCTCATCCGATACCTGAGAAAAGTTTTTATAAAACTGACCTACAG
This sequence comes from Tepidanaerobacter acetatoxydans, assembly GCA_022840405.1. Lineage (GTDB taxonomy): Bacteria > Bacillota > Thermosediminibacteria > Thermosediminibacterales > Tepidanaerobacteraceae > Tepidanaerobacter > Tepidanaerobacter acetatoxydans_A. Next base: position 2,146 of record JALHJR010000084.1, on the reverse strand, counting down.
CATAAAATGGTTCTTCGGATATTAACCATACCGGCTCATCCACCAACTTCTCCATTTCAGTAAGGGTATCTGGAGCTATAACCGGTGTGCACAAGATTAGCTTTATCGGGTTTAATTCCTTTAGAAAATTTATAGCCGCCATAACTGTATAACCTGTGGCTATCCCATCATCGACAAGTAAAGCCTTTTTGCCTGACAATGAGCCATATTCATCGCTGCCCCTATACTTTTTCAGCCTGGCTCGTGCCTCTTCCGCTTTGAGCTTAGCTTCTTTTTCTATATATTCATCATTTACACGAATCATGTTTATTGCATTGTGATTTAAAATCTTACCACCTTTACTATCCACTGCTCCTATTGCAAATTCTTCATTAAAGGGGGCCCCAATCTTCCTGGTAACTGCAATATCCATTGGAAGATTTAATTGTTCACACACGACATCTGCTATGATAACACCTCCCCTTGGGATTGCAAATACAATTGTATTGGAGTCGTCTTTATGCTTTTGCAGTTTTTTGCCAATTGCCTCCCCGCATCATAACGATCTTTGAACATGGCAACACCTCCTCCTTAGGTGATAAATATTCACAGTGACTGTGGCTTTGAGAGCATTGTAAAAGGTCTTGATATATTCGAAAACAAGTTTATAAGCATGATCAAAGTCAGGATTAACGGTAGTTTTGCTAAAAGGCTTGATATAACGGACTTTAATCTCGATATCAAGCATATAAGTCGCGGGCGGTCTTTTCTGCGATTTTAATACCCATTTTCTTAAGCTTCTTCGTGATTTTTGAAACGCCTATATTCGCATTGATTCGAGATACGCATAGAATCCGCAACACTTAGCTTTCATTAAGGCGGCGTAAGCTTCTTTTATTTAATTCTTCTTTGCGCTTTGATGTTTTAAAGAAGATTTCTTTAGTCAGTCGTAAAGAATTGATGGCTTTTTTATCCAACCATGGAGCGCACTTACGCTGATGTCCGGATTGCACGTAAAAGCATTAACACTTAGATTAAAGTGTCATGGACATAGGCTAAAGCATCTTCCTTAAACTACTTAGTAAATTGTCTTCTTACCATTTTTCTCATCCTCCTGAATATAGTTTATGGTTTCTAAGAGGAATTATCCATGTTTAACTTGTACGATTATTATACTATTACGGTATATATCTCCGACAAATTCGGTTACGCCTTTTGATGCTACTTCAGCAACTTGGAAGGGGGCTTCGCTTTCTTTCTTAAAAATAACCGGCACTAAATTAATGCCGATTACCTGTGACAAGGTATCGATTCCAAAAACTACGTTCTCATAACCCACTATCCCTATAGGCCCTTTATAATCAAGTAGGCCTCCCAAAGTAAATTATTCATCTTCTGCCTTTGTTTCGATGCCTTCGGCAGCAAGTTCTACTTTGCGGCTTTTAGTATACTGCAAAATAGCCCTTACAAAATTTTAAGTGAGTCCCGCCTATAATTTTGGAAAAGTTAAGCATCTTGAGCTATTCAGGCCATATCAGGAGAAGACTTTATATACTTACTTAAAATTTCCATGACTTCCTCGTCTGATACCTGGGCAAAGTTTTCGTAAAATTGGCCTACTGCAGATACGTTTATTAAGATATTATCATCGTTCATATCTTCTATGTCTAAAAGCTCTACCGAAGATAAACTCAATGCGATATTTGCAATTTGTCTGCCTTCTTCCATTGAACCCCCACCGCCGCCTCCCAGTACACATCCGCCTAAGACGGCAGCGTCTATCAAGTCTTTGGCAAGTTTTAGCCTTGCCATAATAAGACCTCCAACATTAAACTCTTTTCTTGTTAAATAGTTTCAATTCTAAAAGAACGTTTTCGCTAATGCCGAGAAGAAACCATACAGACCATCACCTGCAATTAATCCTTCTTCTCTGATTTCCATAGGTTCAGTGCCTAGCCTTCTCCTCGCAAAATTCAGCCTGCTATAAAGTTCCATATTCACTTAAATAATTCCTTCTAACACCATAAAAATTCTAACTTATTTAGACTATAAGTATAAACCATCCACCTAAAAATACCTCTGGAATGTTCCAGAGGTATTTTTATATTGTTAATTACCAGTATTGCATGAGCCATCACGCAATCTTGCTCCACCGTTTCCCATGCCG
>JALHJR010000233.1:0-1333 GCA_022840405.1 Tepidanaerobacter acetatoxydans | reverse complement strand
AAGACCTCCCGCCCCGGGCCTGAATGATCAACACCCCTGCACTCAAGAACCGGTGGAAACGACCCTCTCTATGGTCAAGTGCAAAATCGCGAACAGAAACCTCAAGGGATGGGGGGTCCTGCCCCTCTTCACGATCGATCCTGAAAACCCCGGGTGACCGTCGCCTGAGCGTCTCGTATCCAGGGCTGCCCCCCCCCAAAACCCGGTGGTTCGTCCTCCTCACCTCGCCTGCATGGCGGGATCGCTCCAGGGGGTATGGTTCACCATCCGGAGGAGGGCTTCTCCCCCTTCGGCGTCCCCCCGTGGACCTTCACGAGGGAGATCTGTATCGGTGCATCACGTCTTGAGCCTCGCCGCGGGAGGCAGGGGGAGTGTCTTCTCCTCGGGGTTTCTGGTTGCGCCGCGTGATCGGCGCAAAAACGGCAGAGGAGGGTGGTGACAGTCGGCCTGCAGGGGTTTTTCGTCAACGAGCCTGGCGGGCGCTCTCCCCCCTCCACCAGCGGGAGGGGTTGAAAGCCTCTTAGATGAGCATGACCACCCGCCGGGTGGCATGGACCCGGGGGTTTTTAGCCCGGGAGGGTGGTTTGACCACAGGGGTGGCCTCACCCCCGAGCGTGACCAACCTGGCTTTTTTGCGTTTGCCTGCGCCCTCTTTTGCGCGGGTGTTTTCGCTCCTCCACGGGTGTTTTCGCTCCTCCAGAGGTTTGCTGCCAGAGCCTTGCCGGAATCCATCTGCGGCATTCGGCCGTGCCTGGATATCCTCTGCCAGAGGATGAGCGCCTTCGATTGAGAGTGAAACAGAATCCTCCCCGTCAACATGATACCCGGGATTGAGGTATCATGGAGGAAGGGCGGCTCTGCTTTCATCCCCGGCGCTTTCCCGCCCCCAGAGGTTAAAAGTGTCTCTCAGGGTCGCCGGGGTCTCAAAGACCGGACAGAGACATACATTGGTGTTACCCCCTGCAGGGGCACGCTCCTCGCCATGGGTGGTGCCCACACCACCGTCCCGCGTGAAACGCCCTCTATGCCGGGGTGGAAGGAGGGATACAAGACCGGTCGTGAGGGCTTCTCGCCGGTCGGGGTGTTGCAAATGCCGCTTTTCGACCTTTATGATCCCCGCTCTCTCGACGACCCTGAATTCATCTCAACCCCGCCTGCACCGGACAACGCGGTGCCACCCGGGTCTCTTGGTCCTCTTGCGGTAAGAGGGACTTTGCCGGTCTCCGGGGCGATATCATCCCCCTCCTCCCCGACCAGCCTCTCCAGGAATTTCTTGAGTCTCTTCATCTTCACCGACCAGTCAAGGTTCTCCCGAGCGTAGCGGCGCATCTTC
>JALHJR010000083.1:0-5025 GCA_022840405.1 Tepidanaerobacter acetatoxydans | reverse complement strand
GCAATAGCCGATAGTTTGTATGAACCCTTTTTAAACATGTTTATCATGATAATTCTCCTCTCAATTTGCTCTTTGCCTTCATAAAAATATGCATAGAGCATTTTATTGTGTTGTGGTCTTGATATTAAGCTAGAGAGTTTTATTATTGTCCTGCCGTAATGGGTGGATTCATTTTCTTCTAGGTTTTCAAGTACATACATATCGCATGCACATTCTATGTCAGCTCTCATTTTTTTCATGGCAAGCCATACAATGGGGTTGAACCAGTGCAGCATTATGGCTAGTGTTGAAAGTAGATTGCATAATAGGTCTTTTCTTTTGTAATGACTGAGTTCATGTAGGAATATGTGTGAAAGTTCTTTGTCATCAATTTTGTTTAAGATATGTTTAGGTAGGTATATTCTTGGTTTTAATATGCCGAATATAAATGGGCTGCAAAAGCCTTTACCACAGAAAAGCTCAATTTGCGTGTTTATTGCCAGCCTTTTTTTGCAATTATTTAGTATATCTAAAGTATTTGGATGGGTTATTTTTTCGAAGGTTTTTGTGTCTTTCTTAAATCTTATTGCTGCAGTTAATAAAAATGCAGCCATTGTTAGAAAACCGATAAGCCATGCACAGCTGATTAAGCCAATGATGTTTTCAAACTTATTTGTTTCATTTTTGTTTAAAATTGATTTCTTTGGTTTTAGTAGGTCATCTTCTAGGAAATTGTTGTTTTGGTGTCTTTGTTTATTGATATTAGTTAGATCTGGCTTTGCTTTGTTTATTGCCATGTCTATTTGCCTTTTAGTAAGGGGTTCCGTTTCTTTTGTGCTGGGTATTAGCGCCTCAAGTGATGTGCTGTCTTTGCTGCCTGGCAAAAGGTTGAATATGCTTAGGTTGCTTTCAGGGGCAAAAGGCATCAATAGCCTTATTAATACCAGAAGCCATAAAATGTGATGAAATCTAGGTGTAAGTTTATCTTTAAATATTTTTCCGATAAAAAGAATGAGTAAGGCTATTGTTGTTGATGTCAAAGACGCATATAAAACCCTCAAGAATATTTTCTTTAATATAATGATCATTTTTAAAAACCCTCATTAATTAAATTTTCTATGGTTTTTTTTAGATGCTTTTTTCTGTTCTAGAATCTTTTCTAGATGTTTGATGTCCTTTTCTGTCAGTTCCTCTTGTTCTAGGAACTTTGAAAAAAGCATACCCACAGCACCATCATATACCCTGCTTTGATGTATTCATCACGAGATACTGCCGGATAGTAGATATAATTCCTTCCGGATTTTTTATGAGTTATAGCTTGCTTTTTAAGAAGTCTGTTTAAAAAGGTTTTTACAGTTTGGTCTGACCAGTTTATCTCTTCTGGCAGTAATGCTATGATTTCACTGGCTAATAACGGACTCTTTTCCCACAATATCTTCATTACCTCTAGCTCTGATTCGGTTATATTAGGGATATTTTTCATGTAACCACCCCTGTTGTTTTTATTTACAGCTGTAAACGATGAAACTATGTATAGTTTACATGTGTAAATGATATTTGTCAAGTGCTATTTTGAGCCTTAAATAAAAAAAGACAAGGTTTATTTGCAAGAGCTCTTGCTATTGCAACTCTTTGCTGCTGTCCTCCTGAAAGCTCGTTTGGAAATTTCATTATCTGTGATTTTAAGCCAAGCTTTTCTATAAGATTATTTATATATTCCTTGTTTTCTTTCTTCTTATCTATTGAAACTGGCAATATTATGTTGTCATATACATTTATTACCGGAATGAGGTTGAAATTTTGAAATATGAACCCAAATTCCTGCCTTCTTATCTGCGTATAAGTGAGTGCCTGACAACTTTATTTGATATACTTTTTCACATCATCTAAGCTTTCATAGTCAGAGATACCATCAATTATAATCTCTAAAGTCACTAAATCAAGTTTTGATATCTTGGATTTAAACTCTTCTGGCAAAGGACCGAACTTTCTGCTAAGTAGTTTTAGTGCAGTTTTCGCAAGAGCTGCTACTTTACCTTTTTCCAGTCCTTTTTCCAGCCCTTCTTTTAAACCTTCTTCTCTAAGTTTTTCAGCAAGTGTCATCACAACTTCACTCCCTTCAGGATAAGTAGTTTTGAGTTTTGAGTTACTTAATAAGTGTATAAGTGAGTGCCTGACACTTAAACTGCAGATTTCTAAAAAAAAGAAGAGCTAACCAGTTAAGGTCAATTCTTCTTTTAATGTTCTTTTAATATGTCGCGTCTTGCTAATAAGTGTATAGGTGAGTGCCTGACACCTTTATTATATCCAATAATCTATTTTCGATGTTCTGAAATTCATCTCCAAGATTTACCGTCTTTACATATATTTTATTACCTGACATCTTATACATTTGGTCTAGCTCATAATCAACAGTGGGATACAGCAACATACCACTTACATCACCATCATAATCGGTGTTCTTAACATAAGCAAATATCTGATACAAATTGGATGAAATTAAGCTTTTTGTTTCACTGAAATTACTTTTACGGAGTGTATAATGACCATTATCTGTGTAACTGCCATTAAAAGGTATATGCCACCATCTCTTTTTACCATCTCCTCGTTTTGGAACTGTACAATTTGTATAATTATGTATTCTTTTTGCTAAGTCAACTACCGGGAAATTATATGATGATGGATGTCTACTATCTTTTTTAGCAAGTTCTGTAGCTGTTGCTTGTCCCCCCATATCGTATATTTTTAAAACAAGCTCAATATCCCAAGGCCTAAAAACATCAGGGTCTATTAACATCTCTACCCATTGCTCTTTAGTAATATCTATGCTTTCGGCATATTGAGCTATATCGTCTTCACTATAAGACCAAAAAATTGTGTCAAATATTCTATAATTTTTAAAATTACAGTTCTCATCTCTAAACTTTTTTATTAGTCTTATGTTTTCTATGTAATGAGTTATATCTCCAGGCTTATTAAGGTTTAAACCAATTTTTTTATAGGCAGCTATTCCTGCATCATCGGCATCATTTAAAATAGGAAATACATAGGGTTTTATGCAATGAAGTATTTGACTTACTGAAGCTATCCCCATACCTCTTATATCTTCACTTAATACTTTTTCTGCCATATCTAATATATCTTCTTCATCATCAATATCAATTTACTAATACAGAGGACGATAAACCTTTTTATATCTTCTTTATTTACTTTCAAAGTTCCAATACCTGTCCCAAACATACCAATATCTGCATTCTCCTTACTGGTATTTTCATAAAGTCCCTGTTTTGCATTTTCTTTTAATTTATCTACTAGCTTTTTTAATCTTTCTTTTTCCTGCTCAGGCAAATGACTTCTGTCAATATTTGTTTTTTTATTTTCACAACCTCTTCTCCATGTACCTATAGTGGAAAAGTAGAGCATGTTTAAATCTTCAATTCCTAAATCTTCTTCATCTACTGTTTTTAATGCCTTTACAGTTTCCCTTACCAACTCATATGAGCCATCATGCTTATCTGGTATCTGCTCGTCCTTCTTTAGAAGATCTCTTAAAATATTCTCCATTTGAACACCTCACTCCAATGAATGGTTTTGTAATGTCTAGCCATCATTACCCTTCAGTCTTTGACTCATGAAGTTTTTCTACTGCTTGAAAACGGTCAGTGTCATCCCTCCAGTAGTTTTGTTTACATAAATTTATTCTATCAGAGGGTAATGACCTTTTTAAGTATTATTAGGAATCATTTCCCTTTTACAGATAATATCATACGTGACTAGTCCAAGCCTACGATGGTATAATTGTCATTAAGTTTTTCAGCTTCGTCCTTATCTACAGATTGGCTGAATTTGATTTCCAGCTTTTTAGCATTAATAGCACAAAATATACTATTTTTATGTATAAGAAAAAAGCCCTAACCTCACTCATATCAAGGGTTTAGAGCCTCCTTACATGCCTAAATTGGTATCCGTTCATATCATGAGTAGCATTATTCATACTGATAGGTTTTATAAGCTTATAATTTACAAAGGTTTTCTAATGAAACGGTCTTAATTATCCATTCCTGCAGCCATTTTTTCTATTTCTTTTTTGGGCAGCCCTGTAGCATCAACTATTTGTTCAATGGGCAGTTCCATATTTATTAACCTTTTAGCAACTTCTAGTTTACCTTGTTTTGCTCCTACCTCTATTCCTCGTTCCATTCCTTTTATGATGCCATATTCTTTTCCTTCTTCACTGAAAACTTTAGCTAAAGTCATCGCGATATCACCTTCAAGCTCCTAATATTGCCGGCTATACTAACCTATATACTTTTTCACATCATCTAAGCTTTCATAGTCAAAGATGCCATCGATTATAATTTCTAAGGTAACTGAATCCAGCTTTGATATCTTGGATTTAAACTCTTCTGGCAAAGGACCGAACTTTTTAGTTAGAAGCTTTATTGCGGTAGTTATTCTTTCTTCTCTTTTTCCTTTTTCAAGTCCTTTTTCAAGCCCTTTTTCCAGCCCTTCTTTTAAACCTTCTTCTCTAAGTTTTTCAGCAAGTGTCATCACAACTTCACTCCCTTCGGGATAAGTAGTTTCGATTTTCTTAATTATCTTGTTAACATCCGACCTTGTTAAGCTTTTATCTACACTGAATATATAGCGCATAAGTGTTTCAAAGTATTCTGTTGCTGTTTGTTTATCTTCCAGCTCTTTTAGATATGCTATTGCTCTATCAATAGAATCCCATGCTCCTTTACTACTTTTAGTAAATATATCTCTTACTGTGGTAAAGAATATTTTAAGTTGTGCTTTTCCTTTTATTTCTTCATCTGTAAATCTTGATATATCATAAAGTAAATATTCATAGTTTCTCTATAGCCCCCTAACCAACTTGGAGAAAATCTTTGTATATGATAGTATAAAAGCAGGGGGTTAACTTAAATGACAAGAAAACAATATACAGAAGAATTTAAAGAGCAAATAATTAAAGAATGCCAGGAAGTGGGAAACGTAGCCCTAGTAGCTCGCAGACACGATATTTCATCAAATACTATTCAT
>JALHJR010000035.1:0-24770 GCA_022840405.1 Tepidanaerobacter acetatoxydans | reverse complement strand
GTTTAAGGGAACCAATGCACCCCTATGTGCATAATCTCCCATTGCAAATACACTTTCGTAGAAAATATCCGGTGGTGTTCCGCCATTTAAGTTAACATTCAACAGTTCATCGCGCTGGTCTCCTGCAATCACCTGTACATCTACTGTTACATCATAATCTTCATATTCTTCGGAAAATCTCTTTGCAGCATACTTGAAGAAGCTGTCATAATCGGCGCCTTCTTCGTCGGCATCAAAAACGCCTTTCCATTGAGGTGTAAGCCAAAGTGATATCTCTACTTTCTCTTTGCCTGTGCCTTTTGCCCCTTCGGACTCAGGCTTGTTTTCGGCTTTCTGACCACAGCCCGCAACCAATGTAAGCATAAGTATCGACACCATCAACAAAGCCATTAAACGCTTCCTTAACATAAATTAAATCCCTCCTAAAATTAATAATAGTCTCTCGGAATACTCCGAGTTTGTCGGTGCAAGGTTTTAACTTAGCACCCTTTTTCAACATCCTCCTATTTTACAATAGGATTTTTTATTTAAATGCAGGTTGTTTTTAATTTTTCTGCATTATTTTTTTGCTAAATTCCAAAAAACACTTGACTTTTTGGAAACACCCCAATAATCGATTTGAAGGGACCTTTTCCCTTACTAATTGTGATGGGAGTGTTTTTATGAAACCTGTTTTTATTACTCATGAAGCTTACCAAGATTTCGTTTTAACTCAATTAAAAAAACATTATTCTAATGGCATCCTTACTCTTGTTGCTAAGGATTGGCCTGTTATCACCAAGTTATGGATTACTGATATTTCTTATATCACTACTTTGCTTAGTGATACTTATTCTGACAAAGGTCCTCTACCTCGTGATCCTGCTTCTATGCTAAGATCTTATCTTCTTTTCCTATTTACTAATCCAACCATTGGGATTACTAAATGGGTGGACGAGTTATATCGTGTTCCTCTCTATGCCATTTTAAGTGGCTTTGAGCCTGGTGATATTCCTGGTGTTGGAACCTTTTATGACTTCTTTGCTCGTTTATGGGGACTTGATTTTGATAATGTTAAGCCCAAATCTAAACGAAAACGTAAAGTCACGAAAAAGAAGAAACCTAAAAAAGGAGAAAAACTAGCTCCTAAAAATCCTAGTATTGTTGAAAAATTGATAAATCGCTTCCTTCGTTATGGTTCCAAGAAAAAGCTTTTACCAGGGGATCGCTTATTTGAGTTCTTTCAGTCGCAAATTCTTGATGTATCTGCTAAATTAGGTCTTCTTGGTAATCTTGATTCTCTTAGTGTTGCTGGCGATGGTACTCCCATAGAAACTGCTAGATATCCTAGGAGTAAACCTTCTTGTAAGTGTTATGCCCAAGGTATTACGAAGTGTAATCATCCTCGTTTGTATTCCCAGCCAGACTGCGATTCTGGATGGGATAGTTCTAGAGAGAAATTTTACAACGGTTACACTCTATACATGATATCTGCTTGCGATAGCGAGTATGACTTACCATTGTATCCAAGACTTCAACCTGCTTCTAGACATGATTCTGTTAGTCTTGTAACTAGTTCGATTGAATTCTCACAACGTTTCACCTTAGGCACAGTTAACAAATTCCTGCTTGATGCTGCTCATGATGCTGAAGCTATTTATTTATTATTAGAGCATCAAGGAATAGAGCCATTTATTGATTTGAATCCTAGAACTAAGAAAAATTTTAGTTCTGAGAGTGATATTCAAATTTCGCCTAAAGGTATTCCTATCTGCCCTACTGGCAAAGAAATGAAACCTAATGGCTATGATAAATCTCAAAATCGTCAAAAATGGAGATGTCCTCTTGCAACAGGTACTAAGAATACTTGTAAAAAGCCCTGTTCCACTGCTAAATATGGACGTACATTTCATACTTTTTCTAAAGATAATCTAAGACTTTTCCCAAAAACTGCTCGTTCATCGGAAAAGTGGAAGCTTACCTATAAACGCCGTACTTCTATTGAACGGTCTAATAAAAGAGAAAAGGTTGATTATCAACTGGAAGCTGGTCGTCATCGTTCTACTAAGATGTGGTACATCCGTGTTTACTGCATTATGATGTGTCAACATATTGATGCTTGGTACAGCGTTAAAAAAGATACTTTAAAGCTCTTGAAAGTAATATTTAATTAAATAGTCTAACATCAATTTTAAAAAGTTCTTGATGATAGGCTTGTTTGCTATGCCATTTTTTAAAGATTGCATTTAGTGTTAAATATTATCCTTAAAATTTAGTTGCTTTTTAGTCCACTTGCAATATTTTAATCATTGGACATCATTTAATTCCGAGAGGCTATTAATAATTATAATAGATTCTTTTAATAGATCCTTCGCTATCGCTTGGATGACATATTAAGCATAAACAGGGTGACGGTTTTGTTATTTGTAATAATGTTTCACTTTTTTGTAGGCTTTCCTCCACCCCCTAGCAAAAATCCTATAACATCTCTAAAGTAAGGCCACAACCTTTTTATAAACTATATTTGCTAATGCTTTATGACCTTTTTCATCAAGGTGCATATAATCCACCTTATTCATGGAAACCATTCCTTTTGTGTCTAAAAACTCTATCTTCTCAGGCCGTAAAAGTTCTTCCAGGTGGTGCGAAAGTTCATAAGACTTAATATCGCAGTTTGCCCCCATGGATTTTCCTATTTCAGTATTAAAATATTCGCTGCCTATTGGAGGTGGTGCAACTACCAAAACCTTTGGAAAACCGCCATCCTTGCCTGCCGGAACGCTGCCAGCTTTAAGAGCCAGTCTTGTTATACCCTGTGCTATATTATAAGATGTCAGATTAAACCTTTCTTTACTATCATTAGTACCGAGCATAATTATCACAAGTTCTAAAGGTGCATGGCTCGTCAAACAAGGATAGATGTATGTATAGCCATTTAAGCCTTCAAATAAGGGGTCATCTGTAACACTGGTTCTCCCGCAGAGGCCTTCTTCAATTACCTGAAATTCATCTCCAAGAAGTTTCCCTAGAAGGCATGGCCACCTGATGTCCTCAGAAAACCTTTCCATGGTAACGGCATTATAGCCCCAAGTATTTGAATCTCCAAAACATACTATCCTTCTCATTTTATTTTCTTCCATTTCAGAATTGTATTATCAATAAGTTCTTTTATTTCCTTTATTTTGTTTAAATCTGCTCCGGATACAGGTTCAAGCGGCGCCCTTACACTGCCGATATCTACTCCTCTTAATTTTAAAATTTCCTTTATTGCTGAATACATTGACCCGTTAAGTGAAGTTAATGCTATAATAATATCATTAATGTCGCCTTGAATTGCCCTGCCATTTTCAAAGCTGCCGGATGTTATAAATTCTTCTGCTTTAAGGAATAGTTCCGGCATTACCCCATAGGTACCCCCTATTCCTCCATCGGCACCCATTAATCTTCCTGCAACATACTGCTCGTCAGGACCGTTAAATACTATGATGTCATCGCCTCCGGCTCTTTTGAACCTTTCAATATCAAGCACCGGCATAGAGGAATTTTTTACTCCTTTAACCTTTTTATTTGCAAGCATCTTTTTAAACAAATCTAATGAAAGACTATATCCTGTAGTCTGTGGTATATTGTAGATAAAAAATGGCAGGTCTGTTGAATCAATTATTTCAGTCCAGTAGTTGTAAATAGAACTTTCAGGCAACTTAAAATATATTGGCGGAATTGCCGATAATCCGTCACAACCTAATTCTGCAGCATATCTTGCAAGTATCTTGCTTTCTCTTGTAGAAGGCGCGCCTACGTGTGCAATAAGTGTAAGCTTGCCTTTTACTGCTTCAGATGCATACTTTAGCGTAGCTTTTCTTTCTTCTATGCTTTGATATATACACTCACCCGAACTTCCGCCTACGTAAAGACCTTTTACGCCTTTTTCATAAAGGTAATTGCATAAACTCATTGTTCTTTCTCTTGATATTTCCCCTGTATCATCATAACAAGCATATAAAGCAGGGAAAACGCCTTTAAATTTTTCAAGCATCACTTTTATCTCCCGCCCGTTTTTTAAATTGTTTAAATAGAATATATCATAGAAGAATCATTTTGTAAATAGTTTCTTTCATAATATTTAATTCTGGAAAAAATTTTTATTTATAAGAGGCAAAATAAATAAGGAGAAACTTTCACCGCTTAAAAAACCGCTTAAAAGCAGTTAGATATCTTCCTAATCAACAACAGCATCAGCATATACTGTGCTGCCTTTAATTTGATAGATTAAAAGATACCTTTTGCATATTAACAGTTTAAGATATTTTTTGGTGGACAAGTACGAATCGGAAAGCGATGGATTTCGCTTCGGGAACTTCTCTAAAGATTTGGCCTTCTTGTTAAACTGGGTTATTAGGTTCAATGCAGTTTGTTCGCTAATTTGTGCCAAAAAACCGGAATGAGCTGCCAGCATATCAGCTGCTTCCTCGGAGATTATTACTGTATGCTTTTTATCAGTGCTTTCCATTAATTGTTTTCCGGATAGCTGCTTTCATCGGTGATTTAAAAAAAAGCTGTCCTATATAGGACAGCTTTTTTTATCTTTATTTTGTTCCATACAGCCTGTCGCCGGCATCGCCTAGGCCGGGAACAATATAACCGTGAGAATTTAGTTTTTCATCAATGGCAGCAGTATATATCTGAACATCCGGATGGTCTTTGTGAACCCCATGTATTCCTTCGGGAGCCGCAATCAAGCACATGAGTTTTATATTAGTTGCTCCCTTTTCTTTGAGAATTTCTACGGCCTTAGCCGCTGATCCTCCCGTAGCCAGCATTGGATCAAGTATTATAAGTTCTCTTTCGCTTACGTCAGAGGGGAGTTTGCAGTAATATTCAACCGGCAAAAGGGTATCCGGATCCCGGTATAGGCCGATATGGCCAACCCTTGCTGCCGGAATTAGTTTCAACATGCCGTTTACCATGCCAAGGCCTGCTCGTAGTATGGGAATTATACCCATTTTTTTGCCCGAAAGAACTTTGACTTTCGCCGGGCCTACCGGAGTTTTTACTTCCGTTTCTTCTAACGGCATATTTCTGGTTGCCTCATAAGCCATGAGAACAGCCACTTCTTCCACCAGCTCGCGAAATTCCTTGGAACCGGTGTTTTCATCCCTAATCAAAGCCAGTTTATGCTGAATCAAAGGATGGTCCAATACAAATACATTTTCCATGGATGGCAGCCTCCTGTTTTACTTAGAATAGAGTGGAAATTGCTCACATAGGGCTTTAACCGCTTTGGATATTTTCGCCTTTATACGTTCATCTTGGCCCTTGGTAAGAGCTTCATCCATCAGCTCTGCAATCCTTTCCATCTCCTGTTCTTTCATTCCTCTGGAAGTAAGAGCAGGTGTCCCTACTCGTATGCCGCTGGTGACATTAGGGCTTTCCGGATCAAATGGAATAGCGTTTTTATTTACTGTAATTCCTACTTCCTCCAAGAGGTGTTCTGCCTCTTTTCCTGTTAGGTTCTTACACCGCATATCAATTAATATCAAATGGTTGTCTGTGCCTCCGGAAATTAGATTATATCCCTTGTCTAAAAGGGCTTTAGCCAAAGCTTTCGCATTTCTTACCACTTGATTCTGATATTCGACAAATTCATCAGTTGATGCCTCTTTTAAGCAAACAGCTTTAGCAGCGATCACATGCATCAAAGGTCCGCCCTGAATTCCGGGGAAAATGGCCTTGTCTATTGCTTTGGCATATTCCTGTTTACAAAATATCACGCCACCTCGCGGACCTCTGAGAGTTTTGTGAGTCGTTGTTGTAACGAAATCACAGATAGGAACGGGATTCGGATGAAGGCCGGCCGCCACAAGACCTGCTATATGGGCCATGTCTACCATAACATAGGCTCCAACCTGTTTTGCAATTTGGGAAATCCTTTCAAAGTCAATTATTCTGGGATATGCACTGGCACCCGCTACTATCATCTTGGGCTTGTGTTCTTGTGCCAAGGCTTCCAATTCATCATAGTCAATATATCCGGTTTCTTTGGAAACACCATATGGAATAAACTCAAAGTATTTTCCTGAGATATTTACCGGGCTTCCATGTGTAAGGTGACCGCCATGGGCAAGATTCATGCCTAAGACTTTATCACCATAATTAAGATAAGCAAAATAGACTCCCATATTAGCTTGGGAACCAGAATGCGGCTGAACATTTACATGTTCTGCGGAAAATAACTTCCTTGCTCGATCTCTGGCAATATTTTCTACGATGTCTACAAACTCACAACCGCCATAATAGCGCCTGCCGGGGTAACCCTCGGCGTATTTATTGGTAAGCACCGAACCTTGAGCTTCCATAACTGCTTTGCTCGTAAAGTTTTCAGATGCAATCATCTCCAGCTTGTACTGCTGACGGTAAGTTTCTTTTTCAATAGCATCAGCTATTTCAGGGTCTACAAGTTTAAGTATATCCAATTTTGAACACCTCTTTTTTAATTGTTCGGAATCAAACTTATTTATATGTTGTTTTCATATTCGGTTATCTTTTCCACTCTGCGCTCATGGCGATTCCCTTCAAAATCACCAGCAAGCCATTCTTTTACAATATCTATGGCAAGCCCCGGGCCAATAACTCTACCGCCCATAGTCAAAACGTTAGCATTATTATGCTGTCTTGACATTCGAGCAGAAAAAGTATCATGACACAGTGCCGCCCGAATACCTTTTACCTTATTGGCGGCAATACATACGCCTATTCCTGTGCCGCAAATTATTATGCCCTTTTCAAATTCTCCCCTGGCGACAGCCTCTGCACAAGGAATAGCTATATCCGGATAATCTACGGATTCGGTGGAAAACACTCCCATATCTTTGTAATCTATCTTACTTTTATCAAGATATTTCATTATCTCTTTTTTTAATTCATAACCGCCGTGGTCGCTTGCTATAGCTATAGTCAATTCTTTCCCTCCTTGCATTTTAAAATTATCTTTGTTAATTATATACTTAATTTACGAATGTTGTCTAGTTGTTTTCCAGCCTTTCAATTACTTTTCTTAATTTTTGTTTAATTTCCTCAGCTACTATCTTATATACTTCTACACCATAACCAAAGGGATCACTGATCTCCATATTATCGCCTGCAAATTCTCCTAATGTAAAAACTTTACCTTTAGCCTCAGGAAATTGATTGATTATATAATCTTTATGGCTCTGAGTCATCGTAAGAATAAGATCTGCTTCTAACATATCCTTAGTAAAAGGTTTTGCCCTGTGTGCCTCCAAATCTATTCCTTCCATTTTCATGACTTTCTTCGCATTTTCAGAGGCCGGTTGCCCTTCAATAGCACCTATACCGCAGGAAAAAACCTCAATTTCTTTATGTTTTCCCAAGTCACCGAGCATTTTTTTGAAAAGGGCTTCTGCCATACTGCTGCGGCATGTATTGCCGGTACAGACAAATACTACTTTTTTCAATGTCAAAGCACCTCCTACACCTTTAGAATCTTATATCCCGCCGCTTTGTAAAGTCTGTTCATCACTGCAAGGCCAATACCGTCTTTAGAAATACCCTCCGCGAAAATCCTATCTACTCCTAGACGATCAAATTTCCTTAAAATGGTAAAAAGGTTTGATGAAATTGTAAGCGGTGCCGTTCTATCACCTACGGAAATGACATAACCCCTTGTGTATAGGTGCCGGGTCTGTGCCGTTGCCATTATGCCTACTTTAAGTCCACCGCTTTCCAACTGCTTTGTTAACTCTTGGATAGTTTTAACTTGGTTTTCGACACAACCTTCTATAACAGTCATTTGGGCTTTTGGAGCATAATGCCGGTATTTCTGTCCCGGTGAGCGAGGCTTTTCTCCCGGAGCAAGGCCCGGATCCAAGTTTACACACCCCAGAACATCTTCTAAATCCTCTTTAGTAACTCCGCCCGGTCTTAGAATAATAGGCACTTTTTCGGAAAGATCTAAAACGGTAGACTCTACGCCCACCGATGTTGGGCCTCCATCTAGAATCATTTCAATCTTTCCAAATAAGTCTTCTGCCACATCCTCAGCACATGCAGGGCTAGGCCTTCCCGAGATATTAGCACTGGGTGCGGCTATAGGAACCCCTGACTCCTTAATCAGTTCAAGAGCTACAGGATGAGCCGGTATCCTGATAGCTACCGTATCAAGACCTCCTGTAGTGCTATATGGTATTATATCCCTTTTGTGAAATATAATCGTCAGAGGGCCCGGCCAAAACTTGTCCATCAAAACAGCAGCCCTTGTGGGGATTTCTTTTACAAGTTCATCAAGTTGGGAAAGGGAATAGATGTGAACAATTAGCGGATTGTCTTGCGGTCTTCCTTTAGCGGCATATATCTTTTTTGCCACATGTTCATTTAAGGCATTGCCGCCCAGCCCGTAAACTGTTTCAGTGGGAAAAGCCACCAGGCCTCCTGTTTTTATTATTTCTGCCGCCTTTTTTATTTTATAATCTTCCGGCCGGTTTTTATCAACGGAAACTATTTGAGTGTTTAACATTAATTTAACCTTCTTTTTATATAGCTTTAGCCTTACCCGTTATAGGCCGCAAAAAACACCTGAAATTACTCTGTCAAAGCCTGCATAATCTTTTATTACTTTTATATCTTGAAATCCAGTTTCTTTTAGCATAATTTCTACATCGCGAGCTTGATTCCAACCTATTTCAAAAATGATCCTGCCGCCTATTTTTAAAAATTCCGGAGCTTTCGAAACTATCCCTCGGTAGAACTCAAGTCCACCGGTACCACCATTTAGTGCAATTTGCGGTTCGTTTTTAACATCATCAGGGAGGGTAGAAAGTTCTTCCTTAGGAATGTATGGAGGATTCGAAACGACCACATCAAAACCCCTGATATTTCTTTCTTCAAAAGGCATCCATAAATCTCCCTGCATCAGTAAAACACGGTCTTGCACCCCGTGTAATTTTATATTTGTTCTTGCTACTTCACATGCCACATCTGATATATCCGAAGCATAGACCTTTACTCTGTTATTATTTACTGTCACTGCCACCGATATAGCCCCACTTCCGCAACATAAATCGGCAATCAATGGGTTTTCAATAGAATAAATGACATTTAAGGTTTCTTCTACTAATAACTCGGTTTCAGGTCTGGGAATCAAGACCCCGGGTTTTATATAAAAATTAAGGCCGTAAAACTCCTTCCGGCCTATAATATATGCTATGGGTGTAGATTGGCATCGAAGTCCCAGTAAATCATTAAAACATTCAAGCTGCTGCTTGGTAATGCTCATCTCATCATCGACCAATAGTTTAAGCCGGTCCTTCCCCAAAATATATCCCAATATCAGTTCCGAATCCAGGGCAGGGTTTGCTATACCCGCATCGGAAAGTCTTTTTCTCCCTAACATTAAGGCTTCCCTTACCTTCAACGATAAAACTCCCTTTTTTTATTCTGCTTGAGCCAGTTTTTTAGCTTGATCCTCTGCCACTAATGCATTTATTAATTCATCAAGCTCTCCCTGTAATACATTTGTCAGTTGATGAGTAGTTAGATTAATACGATGATCTGTAATTCTCCCCTGCGGAAAGTTGTACGTGCGTATCCTTTCGCTGCGGTCACCAGAGCCTACCTGGCTTCTACGGTTTTGTGCTATCTCACGTTCCTGCTCTTCTTGAACTTTTTCCAAAAGTCGTGCTCGCAAAACCTTCATGGCCTTATCCTTGTTTTTGAGCTGTGAGCGCTCATCTTGGCATGTAACCACTAAACCGGTAGGAATGTGGGTTATTCTTACCGCCGAGTCGGTGGTGTTAACTCCCTGACCTCCATGCCCTGACGCTCTGTATATATCTATTCTAAGGTCATCCGGATTTATCTTAATATCAACTTCATGAGCCTCAGGCAAAACCGCAACCGTAGCTGCAGAAGTATGAATCCTGCCACCGGCCTCTGTAGATGGAACCCGCTGCACCCTGTGGACGCCGGATTCATACTTTAAACGGCTGTAAGCACCCTTGCCATTAATTTCAAATATGACTTCCTTAAATCCTCCAAGTTCAGTAGGATTTGAATCTATAATCTCAACTTTCCAACCTTGTTTCTCTGCATATCGGCTGTACATGCGGAATAAATCCCCCGCAAAAAGAGCAGCTTCATCGCCGCCGGTTCCTGCTCTTATCTCCATTATTACATTTCGGTCATCATTAGGATCTTGCGGAAGCAGTAGGATTCTCAATTGCTCCTGGAGCTTAGATTTTTTTTCTTCTAATGCCTCCAACTCACTTTTTATGAGCTGTTCCATTTCAATATCACCAGCAGCATCTTCTAAAAGCTCGGAATTTTCTTCCAGCTGCTTTAAAACCTCTTTATATTCTCTAAAGTTAGTCACGATTTCTTCAAGAGAAGCATGTTCTTTTGTAAGACCTATCCATTCTTCCTGCCCTGCTATAATTTCTGGATCGGCTATTTTTTTCGTCAATTCATCATATTTCTTTTCTATGATTTCCAATTTTTCTATCATATAATCACCTTCCTGCAGTTCGCACAAAACTCAATTTAAAACACCTTTTATCGCTGCTATAGCTACCTCTAATTGAGACCTGTCAGGCTCTCGCGTAGTCAGTCTTTGGAGCCACATACCCGGAGCATTCAGTGCCTTTATAAGTGGGCTATTACTTTTACCGGCAAGCTGGATAAGCTCATATGAAATTCCCGCGACAAGCGGCAGCATAACTATCCTTGATAATATCCGCTGAATTATCCCCTGCCAGCTAATTACAGAAAATAATAGTATACTTACAACCATTACAAGCATCATAAAGCTGGTTCCGCACCTGGGATGAACAGTTGAGTATTTTTCAGTATTTTCAGGAGTTAATTTTTCATCATGCTCATAGCAGTGAACCGTCTTATGTTCGGCCCCGTGATACTCAAAAACCCTCTTGATATCCTTCATGGAGGAAATAGCTATGATATATATTACAAAAATTGCTATTCGTAAAAGCCCTTCCGCAAGACTTAATAAGAACGGATTTGTTAAATTACTGCCTATAAATTTGACGGCAACTGTAGGTAAAACCACAAACAATAAAATAGCAAATCCCAGAGCAAAAACTAATGCCAAGGCGATATCCTTGCTCGTTAATTCTTCTTCATCCTCATATCCTGCCATGCTTGCAGAATACGACAGAGTTTGAATACCTAAAATAAGCATCTCAATTAATGATACTATACCTCTTAATATGGGCAGTTTAAGAAGCTTGTATTTATCTGAAATCGAGCGGTTTTTTTCTGTTTTTACAATAATCTCTCCATTTTTTCTAACAGCAATGGCGGTGGTTTTAGGGCCTCTCATCATAACGCCCTCAATCACGGCCTGCCCACCAATACTGGGTTTAACTGGCTGCATTTTCTTCCTCCTTAAATTCATAAATAAAGGTTAAAAGATTAAGAAAAAAGGTCAGAGACAACCTCCAACCTTCTAAGACTACTCATCACCTTTTAAGCCATATCTCTTCTTAAATCTTTCTACACGACCGCCGGTATCAACCAGTTTTTGTTTACCAGAAAAGAAAGGATGGCACTTTGAACATATTTCTACACGCAGGTCTTCTTTTGTTGAACCTGCTTCAAAAGTATTTCCACAAGCACATCTTACTGTGGCTTTTACGTATTTAGGATGAATTCCTTTCTTCATTCATTTCACCTCTTTATTGTAATCTTATCAGATAAAATTAATTTCTGTTAAAAACAAAATACCTTTTGTATTATAGCACACGCTATAATTTTGCACAAGGGTTTTTATAAGGCTGCTTTGCATACTATAAGTTTATTTACTCTAACTTTTATCAGCATTAGTCAGGGAAAAATAAAATATAGGCCGTTTAACTTTGGCAAAATTCTGGTATAATTAAAAAAGAGTTGTCTTGTTTCTAAAGTTGTTAACAAAGGGTGATTTGAGTGAAAAGAAGTTTAGAAAACATAAAAGATAAAATACAAGAACTTATTACTTATATTAAGCAAAACGAAAACATTGTCGCATTGTATATTTTTGGCTCTTATGGTACAGAGTATCAACGTGCAACCAGTGATGTGGATTTTGCCATATTGTTTGAAGCCAGCCCAACACTATTTAAAGAACTTGAGATTGAATCAGATATCTGCCAAATATTTGAGCGAGATGATATAGATGTTGTAAATCTAAACAAAGCACCTATTGATATCCGCCATCAGGTATTGTATACCGGTGATTTACTTTTTTGCAGAGATGAAATATTGCTTGCCGACTTCAAAGAAAAGGTACTTAACATTTATGGCGACTACGGAATTGTCCTCAAGAAGTTTTATGATGATTTTCAGGAAGGACTTAGGGAAAAATATGGCAAAAATTGATAAAAAAAGGATTTTGGATAAAATTAGAGTCATTCAAGATTGCATATCTAAATTAGATGTTCTATCCCAACTTTCTATAGATGAGTTTATTTCCGACTTTAAAAATTTTGATTCTGCAAAATATAATCTTCAAATAGCCATAGAAGCTATGATTGATATTGGAAACCATATAATATCACGAAAAGGGCTTGGAACTCCAAAAACTTATAGTGATACTTTTGAGATTCTGCATAAATATAAAGTCATACCAAAGAAAGATGCAGTATCTTATAAATTGATGGCTAAGTTTAGAAATAGGATTGTCCATTTCTATGATGATGTTGATGATGGAGAGGTTTATAATATCTTGCAAAACAATTTGGATGATTTTAACTCTTATATAGAACATGTAAATAAACTTTTAGTCTAAAGGCATTGAAATAAAATGGAGTGTAGCAAACTTTTTCTAAGTGGTTTGCACAAGGGTTTTTATAAGGCAACATCGGTATCATCGGCAAGTAATGACCTTTTTAGTACGGCTAAAATAGCTATGCACAAAGTTAAAATTAAAATTGAAATTATGTATATCAGCCGAGGATTTAAATCATAGATATACCCTGATATCAATCCCATTGCCGCACTTAAAATCGAAATACCTGTATTCACTAACGAATAAATCGTAGCTCTTGTTTTGCCTTCTGTAAGCTCTGCCAACATAGAATCTACGCAAGGCTTAAATATTCCAAATCCAGCTGCAAAAATTACAAGGGAAAAGGCAGTAATTAAAAAATTATTTTCCGGTATTGTGACAAGTAAAAAAAGTGCGGCAGCTTGCAGCATCAGGCCTACTATCATATTATTGACCATATCGCCTCTGCTTAAAATGGGGTTTATAAATACAAGTACAATAATCATCGTTGCAGAATTTGCAACACCCAGCAGTGAAATCATGGATTTTTCAATTCCCAACACCTCTGTCATATAAGGTGCAAAGTATAGACTCAAATGTGTTCCAATTGTAGTGTACATATTAAATAATATAACAACACTCATTATCATTAAAATCGTAGGTTTTAATCGTAAATCTGCGGCTATTTCTCTATATATGCCTTTATTTAGACCAGACTTTTTATCATGCTCAAGCCGTTCTTGCAATATTGTTTGGCCCATTAAGGTTTCGGTATGAAAATGGTAGCGCAAAATCATCATAACAGTCATACTTATTACTGCAAAAACTAAAAGGAACCTTTCAGCCTTAACAATACCATATAATTTTACAGCTATTCCTGCAATAGGAGTTAGTAGGCCTGCCGATATATTTATTATGTTGATTAGATTAAATGCCGCAAAGCGTTGTTCATTACTAGAATCTTCTATGACCATAAGATTGAAGGAAACTGCAGTAACTCTGTGAGCACCATTTACAATAATGCCAAGGGCAAACATCCAAAAGTTATGAGCAAGTGCGTATATTAGAATTGAGCATGGCCAACCTATAATATCAAAAATCAGCGTCGTTTTTCTTCTTCCTAAAGTATCTGTTATCGGCCCAGCAAGCATAGAAAAAATTATAGCTGAAATAAAGCCTAAGGATATCAGAAAACCTATTTGTTTATCTGTTATGCCCTGACTTTTCATATAAAGACTTAAATAAAAATTATAGAGTACATAAGGTATGCCCCACATAGGCTCAAATATTACACAAGTCCTTGCATTGCCATCAAGTATTTTAAATGATTCTATAATATTTGCTGGTTTAGTGTCTATGTCATTTTCTCCTCTCTGTTTTTATGTCTTAATTTCACTATTTTGTAATATTTTCGACGTCACGGATTATATTTCCTGGGAAATAGACATGTTCCTTCTATTTTACACCATCTTTCATCAATAAAATTGGTGTTCCGCATTTTGGGCATTTATTATCTTCCGTTTTCACTTGTACCCGATAGCCCGCTCTTTCAATAACAAGTTTGCCACACGAGGGGCAGTAAGTATTACCGCCGATTTCATCTGTCATATTGCCGGTGTATACATAGTCTAAGTATTTCATTGCGGTATCTCGTGCCATTTTTATTTTTTCTACAGGAGTTGGCAAAATATCGAGTTTGTAATTAGGGAAATAACGAGTCAAATGCAATGGTATATCTCTTCTTAGTGATGAAAGCCACTGTGCAAGAGCTCTTATCTCTTCCATGCTATCATTCATGCCCGGGATGATAAGTGTAGTTATTTCTACATGGCATTTTCTCTGTGCCTCTTCTACGGTTTCCTTTACCGGTAAAAGTTGTCCGGAAACCATGTCTTTATAAAAGTCTTCGGAAAAAGCCTTTACATCAATATTCATGGCATCTATGAATGGAAGGATTCCCCGCAACGGTTCTTTCTCAATGAAGCCATTGGTAATAAGCACATTCTTTAAGCCTTCACGCTTAGCTAGTTTTGCACATTCTATTACAAATTCATACCATATAGTCGGCTCATTATAGGTATAAGCTATCCCTATATTGTCTTGTCGCTGTTTGGCTGCATTTATCAATTCCTCTGCCGATACTTTGCTAGTTGGAATATCCGTAAGTTGTGCAATTTGCCAATTCTGACAGAATTTGCATCTAAAATTACATCCTACACCGCCAACGGAAAAAATCATGCTGCCAGGGTAAAAATGATACAGAGGCTTTTTTTCTATAGGATCCATAGCCAAAGATGAAACCCTGCCATAATTCATGGAATATAATTTACCGTCAATATTCTTCCTAACCCTGCAAATACCGGTGCGACCTTGGCTAATCCTGCAATGATGAGGGCATAGACCACATTCGACAGTACCATCATTGTTTTTTTTGTAATACATAGCTTCTCTCATATCAGATTGGTGGTTTCTGCTAAAAGAAACCGCCTTTAACCTCCCTAAATCAATTATCGCACTATACTCCCTATTTATACAGACCTTTCCACGACTACATTATAACTTTAAATATAATGTTTTTACAAGGGTTTTTACATTAGAATCAAAATTATCTTTCAAAACGATTTCTTTCTTTAAAAATTTTTTAAAAAATCATTTCATATGTGAAAAAAGAGCGCCCTAAAACGCTCTAATAATCAAAATTCATCTATATAAAAAATACTTTAACTTTCAACCATATTCATTAATTGCGTACCTGCCCATTACCTAAAATCAAATATTTTGTTGTAGTAAGCTCATCAAGTCCCATTGGACCCCTAGCATGAAGTTTTTGTGTGCTGATTCCTATTTCGGCTCCCATGCCAAATTCGCCTCCATCAGTAAACCGTGTGGAGGCATTTACATATACGCAAGCCGCATCCACCCCTGAGAGGAATAAATTTGCCCTTTCGTAGTCTTTAGTAATAATGGCTTCAGAATGGCCTGTTCCGAAACGGTTGATATGCTCCATGGCTTCATCGATACTGTCTACCACTTTAACACCGATAACCATGTCGAGATATTCAATAGACCAATCTTCTGCTTTTATAGGCACAACATTTGGGTAAATCTTCCTCGTTCTTTCACATCCGCGAATCTCTACTCCACAATTTTGCAGTTCTTGTAAAGCCTCCGGTAAAAATGCATGAGCAATTTTCTCGTGAACAAGCAGTTTCTCCGCTGCATTACATACAGAAGGTCTGCTTGTCTTTGCATTTATCAGGATACTCTTTGCCATGCTAAGATCGGCAAATTCATCAACATATATGTGGCAATTGCCTTCACCGGTTTCTATCACAGGTATCCTGGAATTTTCTACAACATTTTTAATTAGAGCACTTCCACCGCGAGGAATCAATACATCGACATAATCCCTCATTTGAAAAAGTTCTTGAATCCTCTCTCGATTGGTATCTTCTATTAGTTGTATGCAGTATGTGGAAAGGTTTGCCTTTTCAAGCCCTTGGCAAAGTGCCTTAACTATAGCCTTATTAGAATTAATTGCCTCAGACCCGCCTCGAAGGATGACACTGTTTCCTGCTTTTATGCAAAGGCCTGCAGCATCCGAAGTAACATTAGGACGAGATTCATATATTATGCCGACTACACCCAACGGCACCTTTTGTTTTAATAAGGTAAGACCATTGGGCCGCTTAATCACTGTACCATTTCCTACAGGATCGGGAAGGTCAATAAGAGCCAAAAGCTCTTTTATCATGCCGTCAACCCGAGTGCTGTTTAACATAAGTCTTTCTATTAATGCTTCCTTTAAACCTATTTCACGAGCTTTTGCAACATCTCTTTCATTTGCCTCAATTATTTCATCTTTCATTTGTTCAAGTGCTTCTGCCATCATGCACAGTGCATCATTTTTAACTGCTGTGGAAATACCGGCTATTTTACAAGATGCTTCCTTGGCTTTTTTAGCTATATCTAAAATCATACTCAAAAAAATCACTCCATTAAATCACGTTTTTTTTGATTTACATGCCTTGCTCTTTGGCTCAAAAAATGTCCCACAATTCGTCCCTTCTAAAATATTATAAATATCAGTAGGATTTTCCCCATCGATAATTGCCATAGCAATACCCGCTTCAGTAGCAATTTTTGCTGCCTTTACCTTGCTTTGCATACCACCGGTTCCTAAATTTGAATAAGTGCCTTCTGCTATTGCCTCAATCTCAGGTGTAATTTCTTTAACATAAGGTATTTTTTCTGCTCCGGGTTCATGAGGAGGCAGGGTATATAGGCCATCTACATCTGAAAGAAGGACTAAAAGATCTGCATCAATCAGCGTAGCTACAACTGCTGCTAGTGTATCGTTGTCACCATATACGATTTCTTCTACTGCAATTGTATCATTCTCATTTACTATAGGAACAACATCGAACTCAAAAAGGGAAGTCAAAGTATTAAAGGCATTTTGACGTCTGACACCATTTTCTAAATCATCCTTTGTAAGCAATATCTGAGCTACATTGATGCCGTACTCCAAAAATAATTTTTCATAAAACTGCATCAATATGCCCTGTCCCACCGCTGCTAGGGCCTGTTTTATTCTAATATCGCTTTTTCCTTTTATCCCGAGCCTTCCTGCCCCTGTTCCTACAGCTCCTGATGTAACTAAAACAACATTTTTCCCGCTATTTTTGATGTTGGAAATTACCCTAACTAATCTTTCCATTCCGGCTATATTCAACTTGCCGTTTTCGTGAACAAGTGTCGTTGTCCCGACTTTGACCACTATAGTTTTATATATGTCCGCTTTCAAAGTCTTCACCCCAAGTACATTTAAAGTTTTTATAATTATGCATTATATTGTATAATTATAACACATATATGCAATAATGCAATCTTTTTTTCCTGTACTATTTGATAACAGCATCATTGACCATAGTCCCTATTATATCACGTTTTTAGGGCAGTGTAATTACAAATTTAAAAATACTTATTTTCGCAACAACTGTAAAGTAACTATTCAGAGGTCCGTCATTGTGAGCGCAGCGAAGAATCTTATTTAATCCTTGCAAAGATCCTTCACTGCGTTCAGGATAACAAGTCGTTTTCAACCTCTGAATAGTAACCTTTTGAGAATGCTTAAGAGTAAAAGGAAACTGAGTTTTCAAAATCTATCTATATATTTAGGAGGTGTCTATCATTTTATGTAGAAATATCTACTTAAAAGACGATTTCTCAACATATGACATATGACATATGATATCCTTTATGCTCAAAGGAGGCCTATAATGTGGAAAAATCTACTTCAATGATCCCTCCAACAAAAAAACTTGTCAATATCTCTGATTGCCGCGAAGGTCAAATAGCTGCTGAAGATATCATCACAAACCGAGGTGTCTTTCTACTACCCCAAAACACCATGCTTAACGCTTATATAATAAACCAGTTAATAAACCATGGAATTAGTCAAATATATATATATTCTGAAGATGAAAAACAAGTTATCGGGATAAGCTCGCAGGAGTTAATGAAGGCATATAACAAATCTTTAAATTCAGTAAAAACAATATTGCATAATCTCGCCTCCGGTAAAAAAATATCTCATCAAGATATTGCGCAGACCTCTAATTTTATACTTGCCAAAAGCGAAAGCCCATTTAGTGTACTAAAGTGCATCAATGAACTGAAAAAAGCCGATGAATACACCTATACACACAGTTTTAATGTTGCTATATATGGCATGCTGACTGCTAAATGGCTTGGACTTTCTACTGAACAGATTCAGCACGTTATTACTGCCGGTATTCTTCACGATTTGGGCAAAGCACGAATACCTAGCAGCGCATACTAAATAAAAAAGGGAAATTGCTTCCAGATGAGTTTAATTGTATGAAAAAACATACTATCATCGGTTATAACATGTCAAAAAATATTACAGGATTAAGACATGATGTCCGTCAAGTTATTTTAATGCATCATGAACGTGAAGATGGAAAAGGCTATCCTTTCGGAGTAAAAGGAAATAAAATCCATCTTTATACAAAAATCATTTCCATTTCCGATGTTTATGATGCAATGACTTCAGATAGAGTTTATAAGAAAAGAATTACACCTTTTGATACATTCAAAGAGTTTCAGGGTGTTGGTCTGGGACATTTTGACACCAAGATAATGATAACGTTTCTCTCGAACATCGCTAATTATTATCTTGGTGCCAAAGTTATGATGAATACCGGCCAAATTGGAGAGGTTGTGTATTTACCGCCGCATAATCCATCTATGCCTGTCGTTCGCATAGACAATAACTACATTGATTTGAATATAGATAAAAAATATTGCATTAAAGAAATGATATAATTAGCCTATTGAGATTAAGAATGCCTGACCACCTCAAATTTTTTTATTTGATATTTCTCATTAGGACTTATGCCGGCTTTTGCAAGTGCTATATTTAACTGCTGTTCTACAGTGTCAACACCTTCTAAATCTGGCAATAAAAGACCGGATCTAAAGCCCTTTTGCACAAGAATACCATATTTTTTAGGATCAAGCTCATCTAAGCTGTAAACAGGCCTAGGTTCTGTCAGTACATCAACAGAATACTCGAGTTCAGGTAATTCTTCTGCTGTAACGGGATAAAATCTCGGATCTTCACATCCTGCACTGATAGCGTTTCTTTGAATCTCTTCGGCAATATTCTTGCGAGTCGGTAAAAAAGTCCCTATACATCCACGCAGCTCTCCATGTTTTTTTATTGAAACAAAAACTCCCGCTCTTTTGGTTAGCATTTCCTCAGGTAAATCCTCAATAGGCAAATCCGGTATTATTCCATCTTTAACATAAGTTTCAAGAGTATAACGAGCCAGTTTTACATATGGGTCTTCTGTTTTCTCTTGAGTATCAGTAGTTTTCACGCTATTCTTGCTGAACTTGCCAGATTCACTTTCATCTTCCGGCTTAAACCTTGCTATGCAGTAGCCGACTCCAAAAGGCCCCTCATAAGAAAGCACTTCTGATTTTACCTTATAGCCATCAAATGCACCTGCCATAATCCAAACAGACCTGAGCCCACATTCGCCGGCCCTTTCTACTATCGAAGGTTCTATCGACCTTAGGGCTTTCAAATCAAATTTCTTCAAGGCATTTACCAATTTTTCATCAAATAACTTTCCACATGGGTCATACCCTGCCGGTGCATCTATGGTAAGCCTGTGAGAAAGGTCGCCACTTGCTATCACTGCTATGTTTTTATTGAGCACTTTCGCAGATTCTTGTATAAGTTTTCCAAAAGCATATAGCTGCTCATACGGCAGCATGCCAAAGGCCAAAGGAAGTAATTTAAAGTTTGAATAATACTTTGTTATAAAATACATCGGCACTATTACTCCATGGTCCAGCTCTTCTTTAAACCCATATCTTGTTACCCTTACTTCACTGGTTGTCACTGTAGGAATGCTGTGCTGATTTGCCCTTTTGCGCAGTTCATTTGCTAAATCATCATCACGCTCAAAACTCATCTTAACTTCAGGTGCCCCAAATGCTGCAAGACTGCCCTCTAGAAAAAAATCATAGATGCACAATGCATCGGAAAATATAGGGCCATGGGGAGATATAATAACTACAGTGTCTGGGGATAATTCTTTAATTTCTTTGCCCACCACATTAGCAGCATTTACAGATGAAATTACCTTCTGAGTTTCGCCTCTGCCAACTTCCTCTACCATAATAGGCGGATGCGGCATCAGATAACCTGACAACTTGCTCATTTTCGGACCTCCTCGTATACTATGTTTAGGCCCACATTTTAAGTGGTCCAAACATAGTTATTTTTATTTATTTTAAAAGAGATATCCTAATGCTAAAATAAAGCTACAGGATGATTAGCAAGGGATAATCCTTTTCCCCTTCTGCAAAACTATACTTCCTAAAATTGATAATATCTATAATTTTAACGAATTTCTCTTAGAAAAGGTCTATAGATATACTGATACAAGCAAAAACCGATAAAAGGCAGTATTGCCAGGAAAAGATAAAGCCGTTCAAAGTCAATATATTTGCTAAAACCGCCTAGCGTAACTCCAGCAGCCACACCTAAATCAAAAGCTGCGGTAAACACCCCTAGTGCCATACTTCTCGATACTCCTTGGATAGTAAGCACCAGCAAAGATGTCATTAGCGGAAATAATAACGCAAAACCCACTCCATAGATTACTGCTACTATAATAAGTTTATTAAAACTATCAACAAAGCTCATTAAGATAAACGAAGCCGTAAGAACCACTAGGGCAAAGGCTATTAATTGTTCAAGATAGCGATTGCTCCATCGCCCTATGACAAGTCTAGTTATTACTACAACCGCAGTATTTATAACAAAAAAATACTCTGTTCCCGTTATCCCTTTAGCATCGGCAAAGACCGGCAGCATTGCAGAAATCGCACCAAAGGTGACCATGCCGCAAAACAATACAATTGTTGGTAAATATACACTTGGATGCAATAGCACCTTAATAAAGTTTGAATCAATATCAGCTTTTGCATCACTTTTAATATCAGAAATACAAAGTATTAAAATCAATGCTATAGCCGCAGCTCCCACAGTAGCATATACAGCAATATTAAAATTATAATTATCTATAAGTTTTATTCCAATTGCCGGCGATAAGCCCTTTGCAATTATAACCGAAATTGAATTAAAGCCCATAAATTTTACAAGATTTTCCGATGAAGCTATCTCAGCAGTAAAATTTGCCGATGCTACTGTAAAAGTGCCGACAGTAAATCCGTAAACCAAGAGGGTTAAAGCTAAGCCTATTAAAGTATATGGCATTTTTATCAGAAAGGGAGTTAAGAAAAATATTACTATAGATGCCAGCATAACTTTTTTGCTGTTATATGTGTTTATCCACACACCCCCTACCGGCCTTGCAATCATAGAACTCACTGAAAAAAGACCCATTGTAGTGCCTATGGTTAAATTGTCAAAGCCCATATTGAGCATATACTTAGGAATAACCGGCATCATTATGTAGTATGTAGAAATAAAAGCGATCGTTGCAAATAAGACCCTAATGAAACTTTTCGTTTCATTATTTTCCACCATACTAATCCCTCCCCCTTAAGCATCATTGCTCCTATAATTGTTATTTTAACATAATGCAGGGTAAAAAGTAAGAACAAAATCCCATCCGCTCCAAAAAGAGCAGATGGGATTTTAAGCTGTCAGCTTGCCTGTTCTGATTTCTTCTTTGCATTTCGTATGATACGTTCTATCTGTTCTTGTGTTACTTCTCGTTCAAAGCTCCTGAATCCTGCCAATTTAAAGCCATGCTTATTGGCTATTTTTGTTATTTCTTCAACCTGCTTTACGGTAAGATCTCTGCCCAAAGAAAAGCTTTCATAGCGGCCTTCCAATGCCAGCATCATGGTTTCTGACATGCAGGCATAGGCAGTTTTAGGTGAAAAACCAAAGTTGAAATTGAAGTTAACATCACCCGGAACCTCAACTACTCCGCCTTCAATAATGAGAACATCATCCCGCTTTTCAGCAACTTCTTTGGATACATCGCGCGGTCGTGAAACGTCACACACTACCGCACCCGGTTTTAAGTCTTCCGCCTCTATTATAGCATCAAGGCTGCTGGTAACGGTTATGATTACATCCGCATTTCTAACAGCATCCCTGACATTTGAAGTGATTTTAACTGAAAGGCCGGTATCTTTCAGTATCTTATCGGCCACATCTTCAAGCTTTTCCGTATGCCTACCGGCTAATGTCAAAAACTTACAATCCTTAGCCATTATTTGTGCACATACCTTGCCTATAGAGCCGGCAGCCCCAATAACTAATACCTGAGCATCTTTAATATTTTTACCCATAATTTCCGTGGCTTTTTTAGTGCCTTCAATTGCCATAGCTACAGTATAGCTGTTGCCTGTAGTAACGGGGATATTTAAATTTTGGGCAATGGTAATGCCTGCATCTCCTACAACTGATGTGAAAGCTCCTAAGCCGACTATCTTTGCACCGAGCTTTTCAGCTAATTTGCCAGCTTTGATTATTTTTTTAATTACATACTCTTCTGGCAGCTCTATCATTTGTTTGGTTGTAAGCGGGCAAGTTACAAACCAGCCTTCTGTTTCATTGTATTGACTTTTCACACCTGTTATATGTGAAATTGTAAAAGGCGGCACTATCTTCATTGCTTTCTCTACCATGCTTTCCGGCAGCTTCTGCATAAATTTTAATTTCCTGTATACATCAGAAATTTCAATAGGATGTATTATAAATGCAAACTTTTCCATAATTACACCTCATAAATTATTTTCTAATTTAATATTTCTATTCTCGGAGCAAATCCAAGCTTATCTAAAAGTTCTTCATAATCCTTGGGAGTTAATGATTTATAAGGTTTTTCCGAAAGCGATACAAGTACTGCTTCCATTACATTAGTTCCAAAGGACCTGCCGTTTAATTCGGGCGTTGTCGTAATCAACATTTTGGCACCGCTTTTAGAAAGCATCTCTACATCATCGGCAGTAACCGTATTTGTCAGTATGATTTTGCCAGGGATGTCATCTGGCATATAGCGTTTTATAAAAAGAAAATCACCAGCAATAATATCAGCCTCATCATAGAAACGCTCAAATTTCGAGCTGACTTTTTTCTCCTGTTTTTTTCCAGTGGGATATAACATGCTAAACGGCAATTTGCAAATAATAGGAGCTAAAATACTTGCCAAAACATTTAGGCTATTAAGTGATTTGATGGGAATCGGTATGCCTACTGTAAAAATCAAATCTCCTAGCACTAAATCACACCCGGTTTTTTCTAATGCCTCCGCCATACCGAATCTGTCTAAACCGCACACTAGAAGGACTTTCTTGTTTTTAAAATCTACAATTTCATGTTCTGTTAGATAGTCTACGACTTTTCTTTCTAAAGTATTTTTAAGGCCCGAACCATCAACAATAGGCGATATTTTCGCTGCCTGTGCTATGGGTACGGCATCTTTTATTGTAAAGCGCTTATTGCCTATGCACACATAAAGATCGATGCCACCCATGCCAAAGGCGCTAACTTTGCCGTCATTTTCCTGAATAATTTCTATGGCCTTTTTTATGTCACCATCAGTTCCTACTCGCTCAATTATGAATTCTTCTCCTAGAATTTTTGTTTCGACTTTGTGATTTCTCTTGGAAGAACCTATACTCACGCTCATAACATGTTTCATTTCAATCTTCCTTTTTTGTCATTCTTATGATCTTCCTCAAATTTTGCGGGTCTACATAAACATCTTCTGTCATCGGTGATTTACCAATGTCTACCGAAATCACTTCCTTATCCAAAAGTGCCTTGAATAGTCTAAGTCTTTGGTCAGAACCTAGCAGAATAACCACATCATACTGTCTTACTTGATATATAAGGCCCATAACCTCATTTAAAAGTTCGATGCCGCTTTTCTCATAAACAAAATCCCAGCGCTCTTTATCAGTCATCAGCAGTGAAAAGTCTACACCTTCCTGAAATGCTAGCTGCTTAAGTTCTTCAGTATTTTTTAAGGGAAACCCGACTATTGCTATGGTTTTACCTTTTCTGATTTCACCCAAGCTTTCCAAGCGGGATAAGAAGGTTCTATCAGTATTAAACTTTTTGGCAACCTCTGCTTGAGAAACCCCTTGCTGCCTTAAATCCAGCATTTCTTGTATAATATTCTCTATACGCGATACACTGATAAGCTTATCTCCAATTCTTATGAGATCCACAGCAGCACCTCCTTGTGCACATTTTTGTGCTCATATTATTTTATACCATGTCATAGGAAAAATCAAGAGTGCTTAACCTTAAAAAAGGTTAAGCACTCTTGATTAGTAACTATTCAGAGGTTGAAAAAGGCTTGTCATCCTATGGTATCTGAACGCCGTGAAGGATCTTTGTAAGGATTAAATAAGATTCTTCGCTGCGCTCAGAATTCCCACGTGTTTCCACGCCACAATAAACGAATATTAATTGCTATTCCTT
>JALHJR010000003.1:113947-129176 GCA_022840405.1 Tepidanaerobacter acetatoxydans | reverse complement strand
GTGATGTACCGGGGGCATATCTTAGAAGAAGGACTGACAAGAGATATACTTGAAAACCCATTGCATCCTTATACGCGCGGGCTCATAAATTCATCGCCTTCTTTAAATCCATATCAGGATCTATGGGGAATTCCCCGGGCAAGTGAGGCGGCAACCGAGGAGGGCTGCTCCTTTTATCCTCGGTGCAATCAAAAAGAAGATATATGCAAAAGTCAAAAACCTAAACTGAAATATGCATCCCTTGAGCGCAAAGTTGCCTGCAATCAAGGTGGGATTATAACACTTTTAAAAGCCCGGGGGATAAATAAAACTTACTCTTTTAAAGGCAACAAGATTTGCGCATGCAAAGATTGTCATATGAGTATTCGCGCAGGCGAGATTATAGCATTGATAGGACAATCCGGATCAGGTAAAACTACTCTGGCAAGTATTCTTTCAGGTTATTTGGAACCTGAAAGCGGGAATATTGAATTCTTAGGTCAAACAATAAAACAGCATGAATTTACCAGCCAGCTAAGAGGTATCCAAATGGTGTTTCAAGACCCATTTTCATCCATAAACGAGCAATTTACAGTACTGCAAGCTGTAAAGGAACCTCTGGACATATTAAAGCTCTATAATACAGATGAACGAACAGCAATGGTAAAACAAGCTCTCGCAGATGTGGAACTTGCATGTGATAATACTTTTTTAAACAGGAGATGCTTTACGTTAAGCGGTGGGCAACGGCAGCGGGTTGCTATCGCCCGCAGCCTTGTTTTAAAGCCGCGACTTCTCATCGCCGATGAGATTAGCTCTATGCTGGATCCTTCCACCCAAGCTAATATCTTGCGGCTTTTAAAGGGTCTTCAGAACGCATTAGGATTTGCCATGATTTATATTACCCACGACCTAGATATTGCAAGAAAAATCGCCGACAAACTGTATATAATGCATAAGGGTGAAATAGTGGAAACAGGTCCGGCCCGGAAAGTATTTGATAATCCTAAAAGTGAATATGCCAGGAAGTTAATAAGCAAAAATAGCTGAAAATGTTATCTGTGCATAACCTCTAACAGCTGCATTGTTTATTGAACACAAAAAAGGGCGGCCAGAAACCGCCCCACTTTTAAAGAACTTTAGATAATCACTTTTGAAAAACCTATATCAAACAGTAAGTATTCTATTTTTTTATCCACTCTTCCATTCTTTCAAAAGGTTCATCGAAGATAACATGACCCGCTAAGGTCTGTTCTTTTTTACCTTCTACAAGAAACTGAACTTTATTTATTCCGGGAAGTTCCGTAAGGGAATTTACTATAGGGACGATGGTCATCATTTCGCCTGTAGAACCACCTACATGG
This sequence comes from Tepidanaerobacter acetatoxydans, assembly GCA_022840405.1. Lineage (GTDB taxonomy): Bacteria > Bacillota > Thermosediminibacteria > Thermosediminibacterales > Tepidanaerobacteraceae > Tepidanaerobacter > Tepidanaerobacter acetatoxydans_A. Next base: position 127,833 of record JALHJR010000003.1, on the reverse strand, counting down.
TTTTCGATAAGCTCTTTGGAAAAGTTTACATATGCAATGCCATCCTTTACTTCTGCTGACAGCAATTTTGCGTCTTTTGGAATAGAAGTTGCTGTAAGGCCCGGCACAGTTGGACCCTTCATCAATTCTTCAATCACAATTTGTGCTATAGGCTTATCGTCCTTTACTGTAATTTCACGCTTTTCGGGAACAACATACATTGCTTGCTCATCAGGGAAATAAAGCGTAACAGTTTCCTTTTTTCCACTTAAATCATTATTGATTTGATCAATGTCATAGCGAGTCAAAAGACCGTAAGGGTTGCCGCTCGGTCCTATAAACTCTTTACCATCGACAAGTATTTCAACTTTTTCGATACCGTCTATATCTGTTAATGTATTTACGATAGAAATTAGCGCCAAACTTTCAGCCATCATGCCTGGAAATCCCGTAAAATCCTTTGACAAATTTACGGTAGCAATTTTATCTTTTACATTAATATCTAAAAGCTTTGTTCCTTCCGGAATGGTGGATTTTAAACCTTGAGTCTTGGGTCCTTTTAAAAGTTCTTCCAAGGCAAGTTTTGGAATTTCTTCATCTTTGGTATATTTGATTTCTCTGGTTTCGGTTAAAACTTGGCTGTTGTCATTATTTGTATAATACAAATTAATTGATGCCGTTTTCTGGTTTATCGAGCAGGCGGGCGTTATTACCAAAAGACTTAGCGCGATGAGTATTGCTAAAATTTTTTTCATTTACTGCCACCTCTAATCCTTTTGATTTAACAACATTATATCAGATATTTCCTAATAAGAAAAATACAAACTTGTTACAAAAGAGCTCGCGGTTGTTTGACAAAGACCATATAAATCTGTTAAATATAAGTAGACGTAATAGAATGGAGGGATAAAAATGAGTTTTAAAATTAACGATAATGTCAAATGGGTAGGAAAGATTGATTGGGAACTTAGGAAGTTTCATGGAGAAGATTTGTCGACACACCGCGGTTCCAGCTACAATTCTTACCTTGTGCAAGATGAAAAGACGGTGCTTATTGATACAGTATGGGAACCCTTTGCAGATGAATTTATCGAGCAGCTAAAAAAAGAGGTCGATTTGAAAAAAATCGATTATATAATTGCAAACCATGGCGAAATTGACCATAGCGGCGCGCTGCCGGCACTGATGAGGGAAATTCCAGGAACACCTATATATTGCACTAACAACGGTATAAAATCTTTAAAGGGACAATACCATGAAGATTGGAATTTTATTCCGGTAAAAACCGGCGATCGATTAAGTCTAGGAAAGAAGGAAATTATCTTTATAGAAGCTCCGATGCTTCACTGGCCGGACACCATGTTTTCTTACCTTACAGAAGACAATATTTTATTCAGCAATGACGCTTTTGGCCAGCATTATGCATCAGAGCATATGTATAATGACCTTGTAGACCAAAGCGAACTTTATGGAGAAGCCTTAAAATATTATGCAAACATATTAGCCCCTTTTAGCAAACTTGTGGATAAAAAAATTACCGAAGTTTTAAATCTAAATCTTAAAATAGATATGATATGCCCAAGCCACGGTGTGATATGGAGAAAAGATCCCTTACAGATTGTAAAGAAATACCAGGAATGGGCCAATGCCTACCAAGAAAACCAGATAACAATAATTTATGATACTATGTGGAATGAGACAAGAAGAATGGCAGAGGCCATAGCAGAGGGGATAAGACAGACAAATCAAGGCATTACAATAAAACTGTTCAACAGTGCCCGATCTGACAATAACGACATCATTACCGAAATCTTTAAATCAAAAGCTATTTTAGTAGGTTCTCCTACTGTAAACCGCTTTGTGCTTCACTCGACAGGAGGCTTACTTGGAGTATTGAAAGGTCTGGGGCTTAAAAATAAAAAAGCTGCGGCTTTTGGAACTTACGGTTGGAGCGGAGAAGGAGTCAAAATAATTACAGAAGAACTCCAAAAAGCCGGTTTTGAAATAATAAATGATGGAATTAAGCTAATGTGGAACCCTGACAAGGAAGGCAAACAGAAATGTATAGAATTCGGTCGGGAAATTGGAGAAATATTAAACAATAACTAATCAGGTCAAAAAACGAGCAAATGATTCCGGAAGGGCTGTAATTGCCTCTTCCGGGTTTTTTGCAATAATTATTTTCTTACAGTTTTGAATATTGGAGGTGGGATGCTTGGATCAACGAGCTTTAACGGCATTGGCAATTTCTATCTTAGCCGGCATGTCAACAATGCTGGGCTCTGTTTTAATATTTTTTGCAAAATCAAAAAGTGAAAAAATAGTTTCGTGCTCATTGGGATTTGCAGCAGGAGTAATGATTTCGGTATCGTTTTCCGATTTACTGCCGCAAGCTCAACGAGCTATAGGAATCTATACCGGAGAAAGCCGGGCGGTAGTTTTTTCAGTGATATTCATGGCATTGGGTCTGCTGGCCGCTTTATCAATTGATTACTTCGTTCCCCATGAAGAATTTGATACAGAAAAAAATGATAAGCCACATAAAAACCTATACCGAGTAGGCTTTGTTTCGATGTTGGCTATTACATTACATAATTTTCCGGAGGGAGTCGCAACCTTTATGGCTGGCTATAATGATCCGGTTCTTGGAGCATCGATAGGTATTGCGATTGCTTTTCACAATATACCTGAAGGTATCTCAGTGGCTATGCCCATTTATTTTGCGACACAAAGCAAAGCCACTGCTTTAAAATATACTTTTTTATCAGGCATTGCCGAACCTATTGGCGCAATTTTAACATTTCTTGCATTAAGACCGTTCATTAATGATTTTTTACTGGGAGCAACCTTTGCAGTAGTAGCAGGTATTATGATTTATATAAGCTTTGAGGAGCTTATTCCCACTTCAAGACAGTATGGCTACAGCAGGCTGGCGCTTTTGTCATCTTTTGCCGGCATTTGTCTGATGCCATTAACCGGAGTTATATTTATGTGATTTTATTATACCTTCAACCATCTTAAATATTGTATTTTTAGCTCCCTTGTGTTAGAATAATTTTAGGAATACAATTGAATGATTGTTCAAGTATAAAAATGATATAAGGGGGCCTTAAAATGATATATGAGCTAAAAAACCTAGATTGTCCCCATTGCGCGGCGAAAATCGAAGACGAATTAAAGAAAATCGACGGCTTGTCTGATGCGACAGTAAACTTTGCCAGTAAGACTGTCCGAATAAATGAAGACCTTGAAGAAAAAGCTGAGGAAGCTATTAAAAAAGTAGATCCCAATATCAAATTAATTTCAAAGAAATCTTCCTCATTTAGTCATCATACTAATTATGAAGACGAAGAAAGGGATACATTTCGCACGAAACTTTTTCGCATAATTTTTTCATTTCTTTTCTTAATAGCCGGAATAATATTATCCCCTAAGCTTCATGGAAGATTTGAGATTATAGAATACAGTCTATTTGTTATATCCTATATACTAGCCGGAAAGAATGTTCTAAAGTCTGCATTTTCAAATATATTTCGCGGACAAATATTTGATGAAAACTTTCTAATGACTATTGCTACCTTAGGAGCATTTGCGATACACCAGCTGCCTGAAGCTGCAAGTGTAATGCTGTTTTACTGTATAGGCGAGTACCTTCAGTCCCTTGCTGTAAATAAAAGCCGCAAGTCTATCGGAGATCTTATGGATATTAGGCCTGATTATGCAAATCTAGTGACAGACAAAGGCATAATCAGAGTTTTGCCTGAAACTGTCAACATAGGTGACGCGATATTTATTCGACCGGGAGAAAAGATCCCCCTTGATGGCGAAGTCGTGGAAGGTGCTTCATATCTTGACACATCAACCCTTACAGGAGAATCAGTCCCCCGCAGTGTGGAAACCGGAGATAAAATAATGGCCGGAATGATTAATATGGAAGGGACATTAAAGGTAAAAGTAGAGAAAACCTTTGAAGACTCTTCTGTTTCGAAAATACTTGAGTTAGTCCAGAATGCATCTTCTCGCAAAGCAAAAACAGAACAGATAATTACAAAATTTGCAAGATACTATACGCCTTTAGTGGTGCTGGCAGCAGCAGCAATTGCTCTTATCCCCCCTGTGATTATGCCGGGAGAGAGCTTTAGCAAGTGGATATATAGAGCATTGACGATGTTGGTAATTTCTTGCCCCTGCGCCCTGGTGATTTCGGTGCCCCTTGGATATTTCGGAGGAATCGGAGGAGCTTCACGAAAGGGAATTCTTGTTAAGGGCGCAAACTTCATAGATATTTTAGCCGATCTTGATATAACGGTATTTGACAAGACGGGCACACTTACAGAAGGTGTTTTTAAAGTGAGCCGGATAGTGCCTGTAAACGGATTTACACAAGAGGAGCTGCTGCGATTTGCAGCATATGCCGAAGCTTATTCCAACCACCCCATATCAAGATCCATAATAGAGGCTTACGGTAAACCCATAAATGATTCCGAGATAACGGAATATAAAGAAATAGCAGGGCAGGGTGTAATGGCAAAAGTTAAGGATAAACAAATACTTGCCGGCAATGAAAAGCTTTTAAAAAGCGAGGAAATAGAAGTAAATTTAGATAATAAAGGTATAATTGGAACAGTAGTTCATATAGCAATTGACGATAGATATGCGGGATATATCCTAATTGCTGATAAAATCCGGCAAGATGTAGCAAAAACAATTAAAGAGCTTAAAAATTTGGGAATAAAGAAAGTCGTAATGCTTACAGGAGATGCAAAAGAAACAGCTGAAAATGTAGCAAAAGAGCTTGGAATTGATGAATATTATGCAGAGCTTTTGCCTGAAGAAAAAGTAGAGAAGTTAGAAGAACTTAAATACTACAATGGCTCAAGAAATAATACGGCTTTTATTGGAGACGGAATAAACGATGCGCCGGTACTTGCTTGCGCAGATGTGGGAATTGCAATGGGAGGCTTAGGCTCTGATGCTGCTATTGAAGCCGCTGATATAGTTATTATGGAAGATGCCCTCTCTAAAATTCCTCAAGCTGTAAAAATGGCAAGATATACCAAAAAGATAATTATGCAAAATATTACAGGAGCGCTAGGCGTAAAACTCATTTTCCTAGCTATGGGAGCATTGGGCATTGCTAATATGTGGGAAGCGGTTTTTGCAGATGTTGGTGTGGCTCTTCTTGCTGTAATGAACTCAATCAGGACTTTACGCGTAAAGTAAGATCTTATGATGCGCCGGAACGTTTAGTTTCGGCGCTTTTTGCATTTTCATTCTTTATCTTGGCAAAGTTGCACATTTAAAGTGTGCCATGTATAATTGAGACAGATTATGTCATTATGTATTCGCGAGGTGGAAGTCGTTGTCGGTAGAGGCTGTAAAGAATTACTTTAAAGAGAAGAATATCGATGCAAACATAAAAGTTTTCGAAGATACCAGCACAGTTGAAAAAGCTGCTAAAGCATTAAATGTTACAGAAGGAGAAATAGTAAAGTCTTTGCTTTTAAAAGTAAAGGAGAAATACATAATGGTTTTGATGGCAGGGGATAAGCGAATCAGCAACCGTAAATTTAAAAATATTTTTGCTTGCAAACCTAAAATGCCGGAGTCGGAGGAAGTGATGGAGATAACAGGTCACCCGGTAGGCGGGGTCTGCCCCTTTGCCCTTAGAAATCCCATTGATATTTATCTTGATATTTCTCTAAAAGAATATGATACTGTATATCCTGCGGCAGGGGAATTTAATGCGGCTGTAAAATTGTCCGTGCAGGAGCTGGAAGAGTTAACCTTGGGAAAGTGGATTGATATTAGCCAGTAATGTTTTTATTTAAAATAAAATAGAAGGTTAGGTGATTTTTATGCTTACAAAAAACGAGCTTGCTAAGTACATAGATCACACACTGCTCAAACCTACGGCTACATTTGCCGATATTGAATTATTGTGTTTGGAAGCAAAAGAATACGGGTTTTATGCTGTATGCGTAAATTCATGTTATGTAAAACATGCAGCAAGCATTTTAAAGGATTCTGATGTTAAAGTAGGTTCTACCGTAGGTTTTCCACTGGGAGCAATGTTGACTGCCTCAAAAGCCTTTGAAGCAGCAGAAGCTGTAAAAGCAGGAGCCGCAGAAATAGATATGGTGATGAATGTGGGACTGCTAAAAAGCGGCGATTTTTACGGTGTTCAAGAAGACATCGCTGAAGTGGTAAAAGCGGCAAAATCAATTAGACCAGAGGCGAAAGTAAAAGTAATTCTTGAGACAGGATACCTTGATGAAAATGAAAAGGTGTCTGCCTGCCAGTTGGCTAAAGCAGCCCAAGCGGATTTTGTAAAAACATCTACAGGTTTTGGAGTGGGAGGGGCTACTGTGGATGATGTAAAGCTAATGAAAAAAATAGTAGGAAATGCAATGGAAGTGAAAGCTTCCGGCGGTATAAGGGATGCCAAAACAGCACTTGCCATGATTGAGGCAGGAGCTACACGAATAGGAACAAGCTCGGGAATCACCATTATTCAAGATTATGAACAGCAAATTAGTTAGCAAAATAAGTTGGAGGTAAGGAAAATGTATTTTGAAAAAGCTGGGAAGCAAAATACTGAAAAGACCCTTGAAGTTGTAAGGGATGCTATAAAAAAATATGATGTAAAACATGTTGTAATAGCATCATGCAAAGGCTATACAGCAAAACTTTTTAAAGATGCAAATCTTGGAGTAAATCTTGTTTGCGTAACACATGTAACAGGTTTTGAAAAACCCGGCCAGCAGGAAATGAGCGAAAATGTAAGAAAAGAGCTTACAGATGCCGGAGTGAAAGTCCTTACAACTACTCATGTGCTTTCAGGCGCTGAAAGAGGAATTAGCCGCAAATTTGGCGGTGCATATCCTGTTGAAATCATAGCTCAAACTTTGCGGATGTTAGGACAGGGTACCAAAGTTTGTGTGGAAACGGCTGTTATGGCTCTTGACGCAGGACTTATCCCTTACGGGGAAGACATAATAGCTGTAGGCGGCACTTCCGAAGGAGCCGATACCGCAATTATCATAAGACCGGCACACGCCTCTGCGATTTTTGACACTTGGATTTCGCAGATTTTATGCAAACCCGCAAGTAAAGAAAAAGGTGTTTAACCTGGTTTTAGTAAAAAACAACTACTTTGTGCAAAATAAAGTAGTTGTTTTTTTATATTCCGCAATCCGGAAGCTTGATATAAAATGTTGTGCTTTCATCAGGAATACTCTTGACGGAAATTTTGCCTCCGTGCTGTTCAACTATGGTTTTAGCTATTGCAAGTCCTAAACCGTAGCCGCCGCTTTTTCTTGTTCTTGATTCGTCAATTCGATAAAATCTATCAAATACCCTATCTATATTTTCTGCAGGTATACCCTTTCCTGTATTTGTTACCGAAAAAAGCAGGTTGTTTTGCTGTTTTTTCAAAAAAACCGATACCTTCCCTTGATGGTCGGTATATTTTATAGCATTGTCCATGAGTATCATAATAACTTGCTGAATTTGCTCTTGATTACCATGTGCTATTAAATCAGGCTCAATCTCATAAGACAAAGAGATGCCATTTTCAAAAAATATGGCCTCCATTGTTAAAATGGCATTTTCAACTAGTTTACTGAGGTTAAAATCCGAAAAGACCATTTTGACTTCTGAATAGTCCATTTGTGCCAGATACAAAAGATCATTTGTTAATTTGGCCATTCGCTCCGTTTCCGACTTAATATAATAAAGCCACTTAGATTGGTTTTTTATAGTATCTTCAGGATTTGCGAGAAGCGCATCTGCATTGGTGCTTATAGTAGCAAGAGGAGTTTTTAACTCATGAGATGCGTCAGCTACGAACTGTTTTTGTTTTTCGAAAGCTTCTTGAACGGGTTTTATAGCACGGTCTGCAAAAAACTTACTTATGAAGAAAATCACAATAAGCATAATAAGAGCTACGAAAGTAAACGTATATACGAGATTAGCCAGTATGGCTTGCCTGGATGTGATATCTAAAAATACTAGTTGCTTGCCTGATAAATATGGTTTTATCAAAAACGCCCAATAAGTATCATCTGCTTTAAATTTGCCGATATCTGAATTTGAAGATAGCGCCTTATCTTTGGCCAGCTCATAAAATTCTTCATCTATCTCAAAAGCTGAGGAAAAATCTGTTATATTTCCATTTGGATCTACCCTAATTGAAAAGGATATAGAGCGATTGGAAGGAGGCTGGGGATGATTATCAACAGGTAGTCGCTGCGCGCCGACAAATTCGAGCTGTGGACTGTTTTTATTTATTTCAAGGCCTTTATCAAATTCTAATACCCTGCGAAGGTCATTTTCAATGTCTGTTTGAACATTATTATAAGTGATTAAGTAAATCGATAAAAAGGCTATAAACATTACAAAAGAAATAATCACAAGGTTTAAAACAAGAAATCTGTTTCTCAGGCGTTTAAACATCAGTTTCATCCTCCAAGATATAGCCAACCCCGCGCACCGTTGCAATACCTACTTTAGAACTTAAAAAAGAAAGTTTTTTTCTTAAGAAGGAGATATAGACTTCTACATTGTTGGGATCCGCCTGCGAATCAAATCCCCAAAGTTTTTCGATGATTAATTCCTTAGAAGTAACCAAATTTTTGCGGAGCATCAAAAATTCCATAAGTTCGCTTTCTTTTAAAGTCAGTTTAACTTCCTTATCTAGACTAGAGAGTTTAAGGTTTAGAGGGTCAAGCTCGATATCGCCATACTTTAAGCAGGAGGCAGGTTGTATATCGCCCTTTCTCCTTGAAAGCGCCCTTATTCTTGCCAACAATTCCTCTGTGGCAAAAGGCTTTGGAAGATAGTCATCAGCGCCGCTGTCTAAACCTGTTACTTTGTCAGAAATTTCCCCTTTTGCCGTAAGAAGTATAACAGGAGTTGAGATTTTTTCTTTTCGAATTTCCTTTAAAACGTTAATGCCGTTTATTTTTGGCAGCATTATGTCAAGGATTATCAAATCATAGATGCCGGTTAAAGCATTATCCAGGCCGGCCTCGCCATCATAAGCCACGTCAACCGTATAATTATTTTTCTTTAGTATTTGAGCCAAGGCTTCTGCAAGATGAAACTCATCTTCTACCACTAATATTCTCAATTATATCCCCCGATTTAAAATACTTTCTACTACTTTATTATAATACAAGCATATCCTTAAATGAACCTTAAATCATTGCAAATTTATCCTTTAAAAATTTAATTGTGTTTTTAAGGTTTTTTTAAGGTGTGCCGTCTAAAATTAAATCAAGCTTATAGCGAAACAGAATTATAAGGAAGGAGAACCGCGATGGCAATTGAAACTTTTAACAGGTATGAACGCAAGTTTTTAATCGACAAGTCGACGGCTAAAAGCATCCAAGATAAACTAACTAATTATATGGAACCTGATGAGTATAATAAGAATTTTGAATTCTACACCATAGCAAATCTTTATTTGGATACCGAAGATGATTATTTGATAAGAAGATCACTTGCTTCCCCTCAATACAAAGAAAAACTGAGAATAAGGGCTTATGGCGTTCCTCGTGAAGATGAATTGGTTTATCTGGAAATAAAGAAAAAGGTTTCAGGCTTTGTCAACAAAAGGAGAACAGCATTAAAACTTAAGGAGGTATATGATTTTATAAATACCGGTATAAAACCAAAATATAAAGAATATATGAACAGTCAAGTTCTCGATGAACTTGCTTATGCATTTAAGATTTACAAAGGGCTCAAAATAAAGACTTACATTGCATATGACAGAAAGGCATTCTTCTGCAAAGAAGATAAAAACCTTAGAATAACTTTTGATACAAACATAAGAACCAGAAGATACGATCTGAAACTAGAAAATGGAGATTATGGGGAAAAATTAATAGATGATAATAAAGTTCTTATGGAAATAAAAACTGCAAGCGCTATTCCATTTTGGCTTTCTATGCTGCTCTCAGAGCGAAAAATCTATCCAACAAGTTTTTCGAAATACGGAAAAGAATATATTAAAACAAAAGCATTTAGGATTCGCTATATCTTCAATCGGGACAATTCCCCGAACCTCTAAACGGTCTGGATACACCCACAGCTTAACTTGTAACCTGTCAAGCAGTTCTTCCCAAGTTATCAGTCTCTGTGGGAATCCGACCGTTAAATGTTTTTCATCGTGAACCTTCACAAAAGCAATATTCTCCGTGACGGTGTTGTCATCCGGCTGGTAGCGGACATCAAACAGTTCCTCTTCAATTGCTTCTTTCACTACTGCGATATTTTGTTCCAGCTTTGTGAGGTTTTCCATCTCCGGCCAGTAATGCTCATAACGCCTGCGGACAGCAAGCTCCTGCTCCTTCAATTCATTGATTTGCCGCTTATAATCTTCGTGAGACAAAGCCCCGTCAACATAGACAGTAGCGAGCCTTTTCTGCTTCTCCTGCAGTTGCGAAATCTGCTCTGATATTGGAGAAAGCAGGGTTTCAAGTTCTTCCTTCCGGCGTTCCAGCGAACCGACGTACTCCTCGATGGCTTTCCGCATCTGGTCTTTGTCTTGAAGCATATCAATAAGCCGTTTTTTGACTTCTGCAGTAACTGCTTCGCCGTCAAGCACAGGGCTGTCGCATTTCGGGCTGCCGTCAAGGTGGTACTGCTTCAATTTCCCGTTGCACTTGAAAACCAGCTTTGTGCCTTTGTTATACATAGCATCGTGAAACGGGCGCTGGCAGACACCGCAGAAGATACGACCGGCAAGTATAGGCTTGGGTCTCTTGCGGTTAAACCCTCCTCTGGACTGCACTCTCTTCTCCTGCGCTTTCTCCCAGAGCATCTTGTCAATTATCGGCGGGAAGTCTACCTCAAACCACCCATCAGTTTTTTCCTTCTTTATTTTTTCGACCTGTTCTGGACTGACCTGCATTTTATCACCCCTCCAGAGATAATTTGTCCCGGCGTAAACGGTGTGAGTAAGAATACGCTGGACAGTAGCGTCGCTCCAATAAGCCTGCATTTTCCCAGCGCGCCCTTTTCGAGTTTTGCGAAATTGGTTAGGCGTAGGTATACCGAGTTCAGTCAGCTTTTCGGCAATCCGCACCATACCCAAAGGCCGTCCTGACTCGTCTCCATAGACGTACCATTGGAAAATAAGCTTAACTATCTTGGCTTCATCTTCTTGAATTACCCACTCTTCCTTTTCGTCATCCCACTTGTAACCTAAAGGTTGAGACCCACCTGAATACTTGCCTGCTTTTGCCAGCTTTTTCTTGCCGGTCACCGTCCTTAATTTGATAACTTCCCTTTCATACTCCGCAAAAGTGGCAAGGATGTTAGACTGCAGCTTACCTTCAGGAGTGTCGTCGTTAGACCCCTGCACGAAAATAAAGCCGTCTCCTTTAAGGCCGCACCGCCTTACTTTTCGGGCTTCGTCCCGCAGGGCGGCAAAAAGGGCAAGAGAGCGGGAAAGCCTGTCTTGACGGTAGACGAAGATAGCGTCGTATTCTCCCGCTTGGTATTTCTCCCAAAGCTGATGGAGCACTGGTCTCTCATCAATACCCAGTGCTCCGCTGTAACCGTCTTCTTTGAAAATGTCTTCTTCTGTAACGTGGTAACCTCGTCTTTTTGCTTCCTCCATACAGATTTCCGCTTGAGTATCAAGAGAGGTTCCGTCTGCTTGGTCTTCTGTGGATACCCGACAGAGTATCGCAGCGCGTTTTGGTAGTCCTTTCATAATATCACCTCATCTGCGTTCCCATTACATCACACACACACACATATATATATATATATATAAAAGAAAAGGCGCCGAAGCGCACTCTTGCACAAAAACTTATACTTACTCTAAAGATAGTGTGGTATCGAAAGGCTTAGCCTCGAAAGATTTCTCATTGAAAACGTCTCCTAAGTGAAGCGCAATTGACGTGACTTCTTCAGGAGTTAAAGTCTTACCTTCTGGCGTAGTGAAAACTACTACACCGGATTTTTCAACCCCGGGCTGAATATCACCAGAGACGTCACCTTCAGTCATAAACATATTCGCATCCAGTTGCATACTACCAACAACAGCACTACCCTGGTCTGGATAGAAAGTTAATTTATCACTGGTTTCGTTCTTAATTGTCATACCAACAAGAATACGTTCTTTTTCTACCTGCACCTCTCCAATGGTAATCTTTAATCCATTAACAGAAAATTCCTTATTAACAGCTACTTTCTTTGTGTTTTCCTCGGGTTTTGACTGAGCTTCAGATTTAGCGGAATCTGACTCAGCCCCTGTCTTTACGCCTGAAGGTTCACCACAGCCAGTTAGCGTCACAATTAAAAGCCCAATTAACAAACCAACAAGTAGTTTTCTAGTATGTAGAAACATTATACTACCTCCTTATCTAACGTTGTTTTATTTTTCTCTTTTTGACCTATCAATGCAAGAATCCCTGCAACCAGCAATACTGGAAATGCTACAACATAGCCCCACGAAATCGAAATAACCCCTCCGATAGCGCTAATGAGCATCATTATTCCAGCGACCTTTGGTTTCTTTAGTGCTAATGCACCTCCTACTAATCCAAGTAAACTAAAAAATATAGCCGTAACACCTAGACCAATTATAGAACTCGTACCTGATGCTGAAAATGAAGCATCTACTCCACCAACGAATAGCGCAAAAAGAGCTCCACCAAAACCGGCTATTCCGCCGATAATACCTAATATCATAGAAGCAACTCTCAAAAACTCACCCCCTCAAAGCACGCATATCTTTTAGTAATATTCTCCATTGGAGTTAAAAATCCTGCTACCTCGACAAGCTTTTCACCACCTCCATAAGAAAGTTACTTATACCCTTCGGAGTATAAATATATTGAGAAAGAAAGTTCCGTAGGGCATAGAGTCGTATAATTGGTTGTAATTTGAGGAAAAGCGAGAGTGCCGCTGTTTTCCTATGCGGCGCTCTCATTTCCTTCCTTTCCCGAAGTCTCTTCCTTTTTTCTTTCTACTCTGTAACGGGCAATTTCCTCTTCCACTTTAGCGATTTTTTCCCTGTAAAACTCAATCCGCAGTTTCTGTTCTGCCAGCTTCAATTCCAGCTTATCAATTGTTAACTGGTCGGCTCCAGCCTGCATTGCTTCAGTGTACTCTACGGCGTACTTATCCTGCATCTGCACCGCATAAGAAAGGTTAGCGCGGTAAGTCGCCCGTCTCTTCTGCAGCTCCTGCAGTTTAAGGTCTTGTTCCTTACCCTCTGTGGAAACAGTAAACTCAACCTTCATTTTTTCCGTCTCCTCTTTCTTTGATTTTTGAACTGTTTGATTGTTACCTGCCATTTTACTCATCCTCCTTTTTTACCTCTCATTCCAAAATTTTCTTCAGCCGAGATAGAGCAGTGTCCACATCCCCGCCGGAATTCTTAAAGTGGCTGTAGACGCAGCCCAACTCGAGCCTCTTTTACGAGCATCTCCAGCTTCCGTTCCGCGACCTTTATACAGTTGCCTTGTTCCGGGAAGTCTCCGCTTTGTTCCAAACAGCGGATGATTTCCCGCACTTTCTTTTTGGCTTCTCTCTTGTTCAACGGCATCAACTCCTTATCTGTTAAATATTTCCATCTGCTTAATTATATTATAATGTACATCTATGTAAATTTAAAGAGGGAACCAAAAATTTTGTCAAAATTTGTCTTTTTCTTTTTTTCGTACACTCTTTGGTCAAAGGTCAAAAATTTTGAGCTTCTTATTGAAAGTTGCTGAGGTCAAATGTATAATATTACCATAGGCAGAGGAGGTTTTAAGTATGAAGAAGTGGAGGGTTGATTTTAACGAGTCTCTTCATCCCGAACCTTGGCGGGATTTTTACGCCCGCTATTTCCCGGAACTGGACAGGATGGACATAAAGGAAGACGGCTTTACCATCCAGTC
>JALHJR010000003.1:0-113906 GCA_022840405.1 Tepidanaerobacter acetatoxydans | reverse complement strand
CTCTAAAGTGCCTATATCACGACGACAGGAAGCCTTCCGCGACGGTCAATGTCAAATCGGGCTTTTACGTCTGCCACGTGTGCGGGAGCTTTTCACCGTACCGTTTTTTAGTTGAAATTGCAGGCATAGCGCCGGAAGACGCGAGCTATTTTATAAACGACTACCTCCGCGAGCTTTACGTAAAAGACGAACGGACAGGAAGATACATACACGCGTTCCCCCACTACGACCCCAGCCACACCTATATCCCCACACCCGGACAGGAAGAGGAATTTGAAGAGTTTATCAAAGAAGCAAAAGCGCGCCTGCACCCGGAACTGCTGATTGTCCAGGAGTACATCACTGCCAGAGGAATCAAGTATGAGATGCTGGAGCGTTTCGAATGGGGTTATGTCCCCCATGACGAAGATGCAGGACAGGTTGAATGCTTGGTAGTCCCCTTCCGCGTCAGGGGTAAAATCAGGGCTATCAGAGGGAGGGCTTACGACGGCAGGAAAGGAGCGGTTAAAAACTCCCGTTTTTCATTGTGGAATCTCGACAGTCTTGAGGGGAAGAGCCAAGCAGTTATAGTAGAGGGAGAAAGCGATGCTCTAAGGACTATCCAGGCCCTTGAAGCCTGCGGCGTAGACATCCCTGTGGTGAGCGTGCCGGGCAACAATTTCCGCAAAGAATGGAAGCGTGAATTTGAAGGCATACGCACTGTCTACCTCATCCCGCAGGATGACGACGCCAGCGCCAACTTCGTGAGGTCTGCCCTGGCGGTGCTCGGAGAAGAACGCTGTAAAGTCGTTGAACTGCCGTGGAAGCGGGGTGATGTCGGCAAAGACATCTGCGAGTGGTTGACCCGCAACAACCATACCGACCAGGAGCTGGTAGAGCTAATCCCGCTCGAAGAACACCAAGACCGGTTTTCCCGCTACTACAGGGTGGAAGAACTGCTGAAGAGGGAGCCTGCGGAGCCTGACTGGCTGGTAAGAGGGATGATAGCGAGAGGTCAAAAAATCCTTGTCCAAGGGCCGCCGAAGCAGATGAAGACGTGGTTTGTCCTAAGCCTGCTGAAAGCGCTCAGCCGCGGTGAGAACGTCTGCGGGGTTCCGTTCTGGAAGACTAACGTCTCTGGAGTCAAAGCCGTTATGGTGGAGGAAGAGCACTCCACTAACGCTTTAATACAGAGAGTACAGCAGAGCCTTGCCGGTACAAGCAACATCGTCATCCCGCACAGGACAGGCGTGAAACTGCTCCCGAAAAACCCGGAATTTGAAGACCTGCTCAATTTTATTGACGAGTTCCGGCCTGACCTGCTCGTACTTGACCCACTGAGGAGCTTCTTCGACGGAGACGAAAACGACTCTTCCGTCATGCAGCAGGTATTTGCGCCGCTGAATATGCTCCTCCGCAAGTACCCCCACATGGCGGTCGTCGTCGTTGACCATACCGCAAAAAAACCGTCAGACGTTCTGGTGTATGCCAGCAGGGGGTCTTCTGTCAAAGGGGCGGAAATGGACGGCGTAATAGACATCCGCAAGTTCCAGAAAGATGAAGAAGTGGGTGTCGTCGTTACCGGAGAGTTCCGGGATGCTGAGACTGTAGAGAATTTGAGCTTAAAATTCGAGAACGGGAATCTGGTTTACGATGACGGTTTCCGCATCAATATAAAGCTGAAAGACAGCGAAGTGCGCCTGCAGAAGCTGGCAAAGCTGTTAACACAGCGGAGCTACACGCAGAAAGAGCTAACCGACTTACTGAAGGTCAGCGACCAGACTGTACGTAACGACATCAGCAAACTGCGAGCAGGTGGGTTCACCATTGAGGAAGAAGGGGGACATCAAGGTTCTCCAAAAACGTACACACTTATAAAGACACCCGATGGGTGGAAAGCGGACGATGAAGACAGCGATGAATAAAACAGATGCCGCTGAATGTCAAAATGTCAAAGTCCCTATATATATTTTTGAGCTTTGACCTTGGTCAAAGACGGGTTCGTCTGAAGCCGCTGAAGCGGGACCGCGTTGTAGACGACGGTTCCACGCTCGCAGGGCTTCAGCAAACCTTACCCGGCGGTTTCAGGCAGTAAGCCCAAAACAAGAATTATTACCAAACTTTGAGCTTTGAGCTTGATTGTTTGATAACTCTTTCCGATAAATAACCAAAGGAGGTTGGCGCAGTTGACTGTTCTCCAAAAAGAGGTTGCACAGCCGCAGGTGGTTATCCAACCTGACGGGCGCATTAACATACCCAAAAAAGACGACGGCAGCGTCTGGACGCTGGAAGAACTGAGGGATAAAATGAAGTGGAACCGCTGGCCGATGTTCGATGAACTTGAGCCGCTTTTCCGCAGGTGGTGGGAACTGCGCTACAAAAACCGGTTCCACCGCTACTGGACTGTTGAGGAACTGATGGAGATGAAGGACATCCAGCAGTTTTTGGGTTTGGATTGCCGCTAGTTTTAACATGCTGAAATTATCTTGATAATCGGAGGGACAAACATTGATAAAAATAGATGAAATCTTTAAGAGTGAAGAAACCAAACACAGGTTAACTTTATTCAAGACTGAAAATATTCAATGGCTTGAAGCACAATTGTTTGAGAAAAATGGCAAGCCTTATCTTAAATGCCTTGCCAGTGATAAAGACCGTCCTGCTAAGCCGGAAGAAATCGTTCGTCAGCTTTGGATAAAGAAATTATTGGAAGAATATCATTACCCCAAAGAGCGCATTAAAGTTGAACGTGCGGTTTGGTTTGGTTCCGGCGTTAGTGACAAAAGCGCAGATATTGTTGTTATGCAAACCGATGGTGAGCACCCATACATAATTTTTGAAGTTAAAAAACCTAAACGCAAAGACGGGCTCCAGCAATTAAAGTCATACTGCAATGCTGAGGGTTCACCTATAGGTGTATGGTCAAACGGCGAAGAGTTGGTCGTCCTCCACCGTGAAGAGCCTAATGTCTTTTCGCAAATTTCATCAATTCCAACAGTTGGCCAGACTCTCCAAGATGTTATTACTGAGCAATGGACAATAGACAAACTTACAGAAGAAAACCGTCTGGTAAAAGAGCGCCTTTCGCTTAAGAAAATTATCCTTGACCTTGAAGACTTGGTTTTGGCTAATGCTGAAGGAATTGATGACTCTTTTGACGAGGTTTTCAAGCTAATTTACGCCAAGTTATATGACGAATGGGCAGCGGCAAATGACCGCACGCGCAACCGCAAAATACACTTTCGTATCTACGGCGAATCACCGCGTGAGCTATACGATAAAATCAATGGCTTGTTCAATAGGGCTAAAGACAAATGGCGAGGGATTTTCGGGCAGGATGAAAGAATCCGCCTAAAGCCTGAACATTTGCTTACCTGTGTTTCATTCCTTCAGGATGTCAAGCTGTTCAATGCCAACTTACAAGTAATCGACGAAGCTTTTGAATATCTGATTACTGAAGTTGCTAAAGGAAAGAAAGGACAGTATTTTACCCCTCGCTGGGTAATTGATATGTGCGTAAAAATGCTCAATCCCAAAATTCATGAACGGGTGATTGACACTGCTTGCGGTTCTTCGGGATTCACTGTTCACTCTATCTTTTGGGTTGCAGGTGAGCAATTTACAGCGAATGGCTTACCGCGTGAAATTACAGAGTATGCAGGTGAAATGGTGTATGCTATCGATTCCAGTCCTAAAGCTGTAAAAATTGCCAAAGCGCTCAACCTAATAGCAGGTGACGGTAAGTCAAATGTGTATGAACTGAACAGCCTCAATCCGCCCAAATGGAGCGAAGAAGGCAAAGCGGCTTTTCGTCCGCTGTTAACCCGTTTTAGCAACTACGAGCAAGACGAAGCTAACCAACGCAACTTTCAATACTTTGATTTTGATATTCTGATGACCAATCCGCCGTTTGCGGGTAGCATAAGCGAGCGTGAAATTTTGCGCCAGTACCGCCTTGCGGAAAAGAATGGTAAAACAGTCTCCAAAATAGGGCGCGATATTCTCTTTATCGAACGCAACCTTAATTTTCTAAAACCCGGAGGCAGAATGGCAATTGTACTGCCGCAAGGCCGTCTCAATAATACGAACGACTTATTTATCCGTAACTTTCTTTTCAGTAAAGCTCGTATCTTGGCCGTCGTTGGCTTACATCCTAATACTTTTAAGCCGCATACCGGTACAAAAACCAGCGTTGTTTTTCTGCAAAAATATACTGATGAAGAATTAGCCAATATACGAGAAGTGCAGAATCGGCATATAGCTGAATGGGATAATCATTATGCCGAAATTAGAACCTTGAGCGAAAAAGAGGAACTGACCGAAGACGACTTACCACCGCTTTTGATGTCGTTCCTGCAAGCTGAATTTGAAGAAGACGATACCGTCGAATTAGAAAATAATGGAGATGAAATCAAAAACGAAGAAACACAGACCGAAAGCGACGATGAAATTATAGAGCGCATTGAAAACCTTAAAGCTCAGCTTGCTGCAATGCCAGGGCGAGCAAAAGGAAAAGCCGAACTCAAAAGAACATTAGCAGAAGCTGAGCACAAGCTGGCGGCGCGCTCAGTAAAAGGACGAGTTAGGTATCTGCTTGATGACGAAAAAATGCTTGCCCGTTACAAGGAAGCTTGGCTTTCTGAAAGAGCCGCCGAAGAACTCGACTACCCGATCTTCTTTGCAGTATCAGAAAAAGGTGGCAAAGACAACAGCGGTGAACCGATTTACAAGAAAGACGAAAATGGCGAATTGATGCTGGATGAACATGGTCATCTAATCGTTGACCACGACCTTGATGAAATTGCAGAGGCTTTTATTGCTTTTGCAAAAGAACAGGGATTTGATTTTTGGACGGAGGAGTAAAAATGGCTGTAATATCAATTGTTTCAAAAAAAGAATTGGAATGCGGTACTCGAATTGATGCTGAATACTATCGTCCAGAATATGCTAAACTTGAAGAAATATTACTAGCATCAAATCCGTTACCTCTAAAGAAACTCGTAAAGTCAATTAAGAGTTTTGGTGCTTATTCTCTAATGAATCAAGTTACATATCAAGAAAAAGGCATACCCTTTCTACGTGCAATTGACATAAAAGAAGGATATGCAGATTTTTCAAATGTAGTAAGAATAACTAAAGACGCTCATAAACTACTTTGGAAATCAGAGATTAAACCACGAAATGTCTTATTAGCTATGTCAGGTTCGGTTGGAAACTCCTGCGTTGCTAGCGATAAATGGAAATACCCTATTAACTCAAGCCAAGATTTGGCGAAAATAACAGTTGCTGACATTATTAATCCTTGTGATCGGTCAACACTTTTGGATGAAAAACGGCCAATAAAATTGGACGTTAATTGCTACAAAATGGTATTACGGTGACTTACCCGATAACTATCCCCGGACATATTAAAAATCTCACTGTTATGAATCAATCGATCCAGTATTGCTGTAGTAATTGCAGTATCCCCGAGAAACTCGGCCCACTCTTCAAAACCTTTATTCGATGTAATAATCACCGACGTATTCTGGTAGAAATGAGACACCAGTTGGTAAAACATATTAGCTTCCTGGCGGCTCACAGGGAGGAAGCCAACCTCGTCGATAATCACCAGGTTCGAACTCATAATGTGCTTTAACCGTCGCTTATTTCTTACCAGCACGGCTTCAGTTTTTAATATATCGATCAGCTCATCTAATGTGACAAAGCTGACGTGATAACCTAGCTCTACCGCCCGCACCCCTAAGCTAATTGACAAGTGCGTTTTTCCTATGCTAGACGGGCCGATAAAAAATAGGTTGTATGCCTTCTCGATCCAGCACATATCCATTAGCTGTAGGATCTGATGCTTGCTTACCGACTGCTGAAACCCGAAATCAAACTCATTTATGGTTTTGTGTTCCGGAAAACGGGCCTGCTTCATCCGCCGCTGCACAGAGTTAGCGTTGCGGGCCTCTATTTCCTGGTTCAGCAGCCGGCGGGTGAACTCCAGTAACGTGAATTCCTCCTTTGAAGCAGTAGCCAGCAAATCTTCTAACCTGTCGCGGGCGCCCGATAGACGGAGCTGCCCGAGCATGCTTTTGACCTCTTGCAATTGAGCATTCACTTATGCTTCACCTCCTGCCAGATGAGCATAGGCGGCGGCAAGGTTGCGCTTCTCAGCCTTAACTTTCAGCCAATCAGGAATACCGTTAACCTCTTGAACAGTATCAGTATCAGCTAATGCTTGATGACCTGATGCTTGTTGACTAAACCACAGCGCCGCATCCCGGCAGTCTACCGCACTGTAAAGCTTCCGCTCCAGGCAGTATACTATGGCTTCGTCTACGGCTTCCTGGGAATGTTCAGCGGCCACCTTTTGCATCAGCTTAAACTGATCCCGGACATAGCGTGGTTTTTCTTTGCGTATGCCTGTTAAGAACGCTACGGCCTGCTCAGTAGTAGCCAAAAGGGCCAGGGTCTCTTCAAACAGTTCCTCTATCCTGGCGCTATGGTCCCGGCGGTGGTTGCTGTTTTGAATTAGTTGACCTTTCTGCGCACAGAGCTTGTGCTCTGCCAATAGTTTGTCGCTGCTGAGATCCCTTAGAATTAAATGGCCATCCTGCTCGGTAACCTTAAGCACCATTTCCGGCCAGTAGGTGCCCAGAGGGACACTGTAGCGGTTGCGCACGGTATTGTCTTTACGTACCGTTCTTGTTACAATCTCTTCAGTAATATTTATTGTTGGTACCGGCTTTAGGTATTTCTCCTCTTCTAAGAATACTTACGGGTCTGGGTGTAACGGTTATAGGCACCGTCAACAAAAAAGACTTGCGCATAAACAAAACGAATGCCGGCGACAGACTTTACTGTATAGGCATACCGAAAGTCGGAAACGAAGTAAAGCTGTCTGATCCTTATATTGCCGACTGCAAACTCGTAAAACAGCTTCTTGGTCTTTCTCACATACACGATATTATCCCCGTGGGTTCGAAGGGAATAAAGGGCGAAGCGGAGCAGCTAGCTTCTTGTCTGGGGCTCTCCCTGCGCTGGGGAAAATACATTTCAATAGATATAAATAAATCCGCCGGTCCCGCCACCTGTGTATTGGTAACAAGCCCGGAGGATTTTAAATTGAAATGTCTGCAACCGGTATTTTTTTTATCGACCCCAAGTTTGGCGTAAAAATTTTCCAGTTATAGATATACCAAGCATTAGAGGCATATAGCTAAAAAAAGTTTGTCACTACACCTGATTTTTTGCTTTGCTTAATACCTTTTTGATATACTTTTTTTCTATGACATTTTCACAATCCAAAGCTTCAAGTATACTCCTTTGGATTTGGGTAGGTTCGGTAACTTTTAACTCAGATCTGTTGCTGCCTTTGATTTCGATTTTACTGACCTGGCATTTTTTAAATTCTTTTAACACAGAAGCTGTAGATAAATCTATGTTTTTAGCTTTTAAACGCTGCTCTATATCATTGATTAAGAAATATGATAAAATACATGCCGTAACATGTGCCCTTACCCTTTGATCTCTTGTTAAACGTATGGGCCTCAAGTTTAATTGGGATTTTATTTCATGGAACGCTTCTTCAACCTTATTTTTATTACGATAATAACTTATTACCTCTTTGGCAGAGCACATTTTAAAGTTGGTGATGAAGCAGGTAATACCGTCTAACCGCTGTTCTTGACGTTCAGCTTCAGGGTTTAAGGAAACCTTGATTTGATAAGTGTTTATGCGTTTTTTATCAGATATATTTAAAGAGAGAGGTTCAATTTTTATCTCCAGCAGTTTCTTTACCTGTTTTTTGGTCAGCATGTGCTTTACTTGTTCTTCAAGAACTGATAAGCTCCTTGACCTTTTGGCTTTTAGTAATTCCTGGTTTTTTAATTCAATCCAGGCATATGCATCTTTTAATCTGTTTTTCCTTGATTTGTAATCTGAAAGAAATCTTTCAGCATCAAAGAAAAGTATGTAGCGGTACTTTATAAAGTCAAATTCCCGGTAGTATAATGATTTTTTATCATCATAGGGTTGAAATTGATGCATTACAATATCTTTATCCCAACTATCGGGTAAAAAAGGCTGCGGTATTGAAATATCTAATATTCCGGTGGATTTGATTTCATCCTTATCAAGAGCGGAAATATACGATAAGTCTTTATGTTGGATTAAAGCAAGATTATCGGCCGATACCATACCCCTGTCAAATACAAGTGTACAGCTTTTTATCCCAAAACGATTCTTTATGGTATTTACCAGACTTTCTACTGTGGTAATATCCTGGGTGTTGCCTTCTAATACCTTCCAGTAGAAAGGATAACCTTCTTTGGTGATCATCAAGGCAATTACTATTTGTTCTTTATCAGGGCGGTGATCTCTAGAATAACCGAACTTTGCCAAAACACATTTGATGCCCTCAAAATAGCTGGAGGTGATATCATAAAAAAGTGCTTCATCGGAAAACTTGCTTTGCTGTTTTAGTTCCTGATAAATGAATTCTTGCAGTTTGGCTTCATAGTTATCGATGTGATCTAATTCCCGGTATATATCAAATTCGTTTACATCCAGGATGTCTGATGAGTTTAAAGCAGGTAAAATGGTGTCGGATACCCATTCCTGAACATGAATCTTACTTGTCGGATCTATGCAGCGATTTATGACTATGGCTTCAATCCAGCGATCATTGAAAAAGAATTTATCAAACTGCCATTTGTGCCACAGTTCATGTAAAAGGCATACATCAAGGTAGGCAAAATGCTTTGTCACCACAATATCGTCTATTTTAGACACGATAATATCCGGGTTTGAGTAGGCTGATATGGCCATCCTGATTTTATCTGCTTGTTCATCTGTAAGAACCCCCAGAGAAAAAAGTATCTTGTGTTTCACTTTTCCTTTATCTCTGTAAGATTCGACTATCTTGTAGTAACTATATGTTTTACCATTGATAGTAACCTTTGATTGTTTTAAGAACATGGCAGCCTCCAAATATCAATATTTAATGGAATTTTATTGGGACTACTTTTATATTGTGAGGCTTTAAACTGCTGTTATTGCTGGGTTTGGTAATTTTTGACGCCAAACTTGGGTTGTATTCTATTTTATTATCTTAAAATCCTTCTATCGAAAATAGAACACTGGTATTTCAGATATTTAAATTTATACTCAAAAACCGTATTTCCATTCTATCTAATGTTGTTGACACACTAGCAGTCTTGATTCTAATGTAAAAATCCTATCTTCGTAAACCTATTGTCAGTATGCAGCATGTCTTATTATAATTAAGAACAATTTAATTTGCTGACATTCTATGTCTAAATTAACTTTATAAAGCAGCATCAATCTTTGCTTGGTAATAAAAAACAAAGGTAATTTTTTCCATAGTTACCTTAAAAAAGCAGCTCCTATTTATAGGAGCTTAGTTTGCTTCATATATGCTTACGAGTTTCTTATCTTTTCCCTTTTGTTCAAACTTAACATAACCATCAGCTTTCGCAAAAAGTGTATGATCTACACCCATACCTACATTTTGTCCTGGATATATCCTCGTGCCTCTTTGGCGAACCAGTATGCTCCCGGCACTTACAAACTGCCCGTCATACCTCTTGACCCCTAAGCGCTTAGCCTGACTGTCTCGACCGTTTTTCGAACTTCCTCCGCCTTTTTTCTGAGCAAAAAGCTGTAAATTCATCAGCTACACCTCCTCTATAAGTTCAGTCTGAATATTCGACGGATATGATTCTGCAATATCTTGAATTCCTAAAAATATGGTTTCAAGAATAATTGTCGCTTTTTTAAACTCTTCTGCTGTCATATCATCAGGAAGTTTTAGCATGAAACAACCTGGTTTTTTATCAACCACAGGTTTTATGCCAGCGACATTCTTTAGCCCCAAAACTGCGGTTTCTGCCAAGGCTGAAACTCCAGCACAAACTATATCTTTGCCATAATCGGCATACTCTGCATGGCCTGATATTTCTATTGATTTATAACCGCCAAAAGGATGGGACTTTATTCTTACCTTTATCATACTACCCTTCTATTTTTTCAATTTGAATTTCCGTAAATGGCTGGCGGTGGCCTTGCCTCTTACGATAATTCTTCTTAGGCTTGTACTTAAAGACGATAATCTTATCGCTTTTGCCTTGACGCAGCACTTTAGCTGTCACTTTCGCATTTTCAAGCCATGGTTTCCCAACCTTAAGACCATTATCCGCAGATAATGCCATAACTTTGTCGATTTCAATTGATTCTCCTACATCTGCCGGAAGTTTTTCAACTTGAATTATATCACCTTCCGATACACGATACTGTTTTCCACCAGTTTCAATAACTGCGTACATAATTAATCTCCTCCTTATTCTCGCCGGAATCCAGGTAACTTGTTTTAAAACCCGTTCCGTGCGGTGGAAGGCATAATACAACCACCTACGATATTTTAGCACATGAAAACCTTACATGTCAATGCAATTTAATATCTTGTTATATTATTTAGTTGGAAAATGCCAAATTAATGGTTCCAGTGGCTGCTTAACCATTTGTTTATTATGATCTGTAGTTTCTTTAAATCTAATGATGTTATCTCTGTGCTTAGGTATTTTTTTATCGGTTTGCTTAACTGTTTGTTCAATTTGTTCTAACGCCATATTTTTATTTTTATCTTTATCTTTTTTATCTGAAATCTCCTTTATGTTATTATCTGAAGTTGATTTATTCTCGATGTTCAGCTCTGACATGACACTTTTATCACTTATAGTTGGTAACGGTTTTAAAATTTGCTTCATTGGGTGATTTCTGGGGTAATTCTTATATCCGTTTTTTTTAATAGAAGTATGTTTGCTCATCTTGTCATCAAGAAAAACCACCAGTCCTAAAACATTGGCCATAAGCAATAGGTAAATTACCGGCACAGTAATTTCATTTTCATAACCAGGAGAAAAATTCTTCACGTCACCCATATTATATCCTCTCCCCTTACATCAATTCTCTTATTTATTACCTTATATCTATATTATGTTGTCAAAATTTTATTCGCCACAAAAATTTATCTTTGAAAGATTAGAGCTATTGAAGAATTTATATTTACTATTCCTATAAATAAAAACCATGCGTATAAGATGGTTGTCCAGCTTATATTAATGCAACGGCCTTTGGTTTTATAGGGGGCTTTTATACCATTATTCAACTTCTGTTTTTTACATGGTCATTGTACCCTTGTCCGTTTCTACAACTTTTAAAATTTGTTCTTCATTACCATTTTCAGCATTTATATAAATAAAATAGCGGTCAGAATTTAGCTCTGCATCCACCTCATAGCAAAGCTTTTCTCTTAATGCTTCATCAGGAATCAAAGCCAGTCGGATTCTTCTGATACTTAAATTTGGACTTAATTTATCTTTTACCTCTTGTTCGGTAATTTCAGGCTCAGGCAACTTACGTTTATTATGCGAGGTTAAATAAGCCAGGGCATTAAACCCTACAACTTCGCCAGTGTCTAAAGCCACCTCAACTTTTATAAAATCAGGATATAATAGCACATCATTTTCTTTTGGAACAAATGATATTGTTACCGTATTATTTTCCCTGATAGAACCGGTAAGCTCCATATTTTTGTAATCTATAGATTCCATATAGGTTTTTGCTTTATCTAGTGCTCGCTTTATAGGTATTTTAGAGTCCTCTACTTCCCTGGTATTTAAAAACCATATCACATGACCGCCAACTTCACTTACATCCATTATAATATCAGGGGTTGTATTTCCTTCTTTTGTAAATTCGATAGTATATGCAGGAAAATTCCCCTTTGTTCTCCCAACTACATCAGCTCTAAAATCCCCTTTTACTACTTTATTTACAGCTTGTTGAGCAATTACAGCAGCTTCGCTCTCACTTATGAGCTTACCTGTTAAGGCTTTTGCAGTCACTTGTTCGACATGATCGGAAAAAGGCCCATCATAAGTAATGGTAGGTACTTCCTTTTTAAGCTTTTCATCAATGGCTTCAAAATTATCCGCCATACCTTGAACTTTCTTTATAGCTATCAAGCTATCTGGTTTATCTTCCCATCTTATTTTGCCAGCAGTTACATCATCTTGTAAACGCCGAAGATCTTCATTTAAGTTTTGAATGTTTTTTCTGAATCGCCTCATCTTCTCCCATTCAGCATCGGATATTTCTTCCTTTTTTACTAATTTACCGGCAATATTATAAGAAAAATCACCCAACTGTGCAAAAAATTTTTGCATATTTGTCATATCTCTGTCACCCAACGGCATAGTTGCCAGGCTGGTTCTTGCTCCTTCAGCCTGGTGCCAAATCGTAGTCAGCATCATAATCCTCTGTTCGTTTGATGACGTAACTTCACTTTTTGAAATTAAGATATTTAGATTGTTTACTTGCTCCAGTAGATTATAAAATCCTCGCTGATAAGAAGCCTCTAAAGCGTTTTCCGCCGAAAATGCTCTAGTGGACACCGACCAGTAGCCAAATACAATACCTCCTAATATTAGCAGATTAATTATCCAAATATATTTTTTTTTCAACATTAGACCCTCCGTTTCTATTTGGCAAATACATGTTGCCCTATTCTGGTTACTATTGAACGCGACCATATCCACGGGCTAACTGATTTATAAGGATTCCAGAAGAATACACTGCCATAGGTCGGATCCCATCCGCTCATAGCTTGACGAGCAGCGTCAAAATTATTTCTAGATGGGTATCTTGACCATATCAAACCATTGCTGACCGATTCAAATGCCCCCGGTTGGTAGATTACATCGGCTATCGTCGTCGGAAATTTAGGATGCTTCGTTCGGTTAATGATAACAGCTGCAACACCTACTTGACCAAGATACGGTTCTCCTTCTGCTTCACCGGCTACAAGCCGAGCTAAAAGAGTGTAATCGCCTTCCCATGATGAAACGGCATAATTTTCTGATTTTGTCTGAGCCTTGCAATTCATGCTTAAAAAGCCTATCAAAACTGCAACAGATAAAACAATCGCCAAAATAATTAACTTCTTAGTTTTGAACATTCTATCACCTCTTTTTAATCGCTATCTTTAGTTTGCTTATTTTTTTAGCACTTATTCCGGTACCTTTTTATACACTTTATTCATATAATAACTTAAAGAAGTTCATAGTAAGGAGTGAAAATTAATGAATCCTATGAATACAAATCAAAACACCGGTTTTGAGAATTCCGACAATAGTTTTAAACCCATTTCAAATCCATACACGCTTTTTCTCATACTCTTATTGCTTATTATTTCATTTGGGGCGCTTGATCGCATGATAAAAATTATAAGAAGTTTTTTGCTAAAGGAAGCGGAGGAATAAAGATGAAGACCTTTTCAATAAGTGATAACGATGTGCAGCTTTTAAAAGCTATACGACCTTTTATGAGTTCAAAAAGTCAGGAACTGCTTGATTTTCTAATTACAACTATTAATGTGTTTAGGCCGGAACAGCCAAATCATAAAATGAATTTTGAAGCCTTGAATACTCTTTTGACAATGATTCATGAATCTAGGCAGTCAAAAAAAAATACTCAAATAATAGAGATAGATGAATGCAAAAAGGATGTTTTAGCTAAGCAGGCTGAGGATATAGAAAATTTATTAAATACTTTAGCCGAACCAGAAAATAATGTGTAATATTCATTAGTGGTTTAAAAAAACTTTCAAATATGATGGCTTATTATGCCATCTTTTATTTATTTAAAAATAATCATTTTTAGATAAATAAAAGAATATATTTTATATAGCACATTTGATACCTGGTTGTTTTAAAACATAAGGGAGTGGTAAGTTTGGAAGAAAATGATGACCGAGGTTTTGGAAATAACTTGCTTGAAACAGTCTTAAAAGTAATCAACGGTCCGAACGACCAAAGTGCCAACGAATTAATAAGTCTGCTGGCTCTAAGTAATTTATTGGGAATCATTAGTTTTTTGAATGCGCAAGACTCCAAATCTGATACAAGAGGTTTCTCATCGAAATCCGAGGTATCTGAACTAAAGGAAATGGCTGCTGACCTGCTAGACTCAATGGGAGGAACCGGTGATAAAAAAATTAATCCAGCCGCTCTCATTAATTTAATGAAAACCTTTTCAACATCAGACGGCAGCGCAAATAATTCAAAAAACTCAGCTAAATCTGAGGAGATCAAAAAAGATTAGGTCGTGCTCAAAGAGCACGACCTAATCTTTTAGTTATCTGCAAAAAGCAGAAGGAGTAATATCAGAAACAGGACAAATGCCCATCTGTCTTTGTGATAACCAGTACCTAGAGAATCTGTCATTACAATTCCCTCCTTTTTATAAGCTACACAAAACATATCTTTCTCTTACATCCGGTATTTTGTTTTTAAATCTGCTGCTCATTACCTGCTATAATATATGCAAAATACGGTTTTAAGGTTACAAAAAACAGGTGAGAGGAAATGTTTCTCCTGTCACCTGTTTTGCTAAGGTTTTTTATATCAGCCTCGCCTTTGCATAAGTTCTGTAAGTCTTATTTATTTGAACTTTTGCTTTTGCACCTAAAAGAGCAGCACCTTCCTCCACATTGATTACATAGCCGTCTACTCTGGCTATGCCATCATTGTGATTGGTTATATGCCTATCTTCTATAATCACATCTATGATCTGACCTTCTCTTACAGGCATAGCGAAATTCTCCAGTTTAACCCTGCTTCCAACTGCCTTAATTCGGATTTCTTCAGGATGTAGATCATCCTTGCCTTTAATGAAAATATATTTCCCGTAACGCTGCTCTAATTGACTTAGTCTTGTTCCGCCAGCACCTATAACTACCGCTGCCACTGATGGATGTACTTCTATAAGAATCGCCTCACCTTTTCGAGTTCTGAATATTCTAGATATTTCTTGTTCGACTTTTTTAGCCATTGTTTCCTCAGATAATATCCTTCCTCTACCGTCACAATAAGGGCACACTTTTTCTAGGACTTCGTGCAGACTTTGACGAACTTTTTTCCGTGTCATTTCTACCAAACCTAAATTTGTAATCCCTAATACATGTGCTTTAGTTCTATCCTTTTTTAACTCAATTTCCAAAGCATCCATAACCATCTTTTGATGTTCTTGTGAGTCCATATCGATAAAATCTATAATTATTATTCCACCTATATCCCGCAATCTTAGCTGTTTTGCAATCTCTTTGGCTGCTTCTAAATTGGTTTTAACTACTGTATCTTCCAAGTTTATGCTGCCGACAAATTTGCCCGTATTTACGTCTATAGCAGTTAGAGCCTCTGTATGATCTATAACGATATAACCGCCGGATTTCAGCCAAACCTTTCTTTCCAAGGCCCTTTCGACCTCTGATTCTATGTTAAAATACTCAAAAATATCTTCCTGACCCATATACAGACTTACACGATCTTTCAGGGAATGTGATATCAATGAAGCAGCTTCTAATACCTTCTCATATCCATATGATGTATTTACATAAAACTTATTTACTTCCGGTGTAAATACATCCCTTACCATGCGAGTAAGCAAATCCATATCTTTATATATCAACCGAGGAACCTTCCCATTCTTCTGCTTCATTTGTATATTATTCCAAAGGCGTTTTAAATACTCCATATCGGATTTTAGATTCTCTATATCTTCACCTTCCGCCGCCGTTCTTACAATTATTCCCATATTATGTGGCTGTATTTCCTCTGCTAGGGATTTTAAGCGTTGGCGTTCTTCTTCATTCTCAATTCTCCGAGAAATCCCTATATAATCAACGGTAGGCATAAGGACCAGGTATCTGCCAGGCAGTGTTATATTGGTAGATACCCTGGCTCCTTTAGTGCCGATAGGCTCTTTTACAACCTGAACTAAAACCTCCTGGCCAACATGTAATATATCTTTTATCGGTGCTTTTTTTAAATCACCAATTGCATCCGCATCTTCAAGGCCAAGATTATAAGAATTTAAATCACCTACATATAAAAATGCATTTTTGCCTAAACCTATATCCACAAAGGCAGCTTGCATACCCGGGAGTACATTTGCTACCTTACCTTTATAGATATTTCCTGTTATCCTTTCATCATAAGTCTTTTCTACATAATATTCTACTAGTTGTCGGTCTTCTAAAACCCCAATTCGAATTTGGTCCCGAGCAACATCTGCCAAAATCTCTTTTGACATAAAATCTTCAGCTCCTCAAATCTCCTCCAAAATTAAAGCGGACTTATCAAAGATCTGGAGGCTCAGATATTCCGCTAAATCAAAGTGGAAGAATCTTATTATTCTCATTTAAGTAAAAAATTTCCTCCCTGTGAATGCTTACTATTTCAAGTTTTTTTGCAAGAAGTTTTTCTAATTCAAAGATTATCAGTTTTGGTGACACACTGCCTTGCTGACCAATCGAAACTTCCATGCAAATATCTGCAGTACCATTAGTATTGCTTAATAATTTCATATTATAGATAAATGGAGCAATATTCACCGATTTGGCACCAAATTTAGTGGATTTTTCAATAATAATCTCTTCTCTGTTTAAAAGGTTGTTGATAGCTTTTTCTAGTTCATCCGGATTTTCCTCATCTAAAGCCGTCTTGACCATGTATGTGGCAGCATTTACTATGGAAAGAGGTATTTTATTATCGGCGGTTTCAGCTTTTATTATTTGAATGCCTTCTGGCAAGACCGCACTTAGTCGGGCAACCGCATCTTCAGGTGAAACGGTTTCCTCAAACTCCACATCCATATATTCACTGCTGCTGGTAATACCCACGGACAAAGCCGGAGTAAAAGATATCCTAGACCTTGGATTGAACCCTTGCGTAAATGCTAAAGGCAAATCAGTACGTCTGAAGCTTCGTTCGAAAGTCCTTATCATATCCAAATGAGATATGAACATTACAGGACGACCCTTTTTAAATTTCATTCTTAGTTTCACAAAAACCACCGGCTTTCAGCTTACTTACCCCGCAAGCATGACATCTTATCCTGCAGTCAGGTGTAATTTCTGCTTTTTGGGATTTTTCTAATTCTCTCAATAAAAACTTCTTATCAATACCGGGGTCTATAATATCCCACGGGCAAAGTTCATCCTTAGACCTTTTGCGATAAGCATAAAATTCCGGACATATCCCTGATTCATTAAAGGCAGACATCCATTTTTCAAACGAAAACATATCATTCCATCCATCAAATTTACATCCTTTATCATGGGCGATTTTTAAAACTTGGCCCAATCTACGATCTCCTCTTGAAAAAACAGCCTCAAGGAAACTCAACTTGCCATCATGCCAACTATAGGATATATTTTTATTTTTCCTGAGCATACTCCTTAGTAGACTTTGCCTTTCCTCGATTTCCGAAAGTGTGATCTGTGATTCCCACTGAAATGGCGTAAATGGTTTAGGAACAAAAGTAGATGTACTGACATTAACTTTCAAACCTCTTGTATTGCCATAGACTTTTTTGTATACATCCACAACAGCAAAAGCAAGATTTGCTATTCCTTCTATATCTTCATAAGTTTCAGTAGGAAGGCCAATCATAAAATATAGCTTAACCGTTTTCCAACCTGAAGAAAAAGCATCTTTAACTGATGTCAGAAGGTCTTGTGCTGTAACACCTTTATTTATTACATCCCTAAGCCTTTGCGTTCCGGCTTCCGGTGCAAATGTAAGACCGGATTTTTTGATTTCCTGGACCTTCTTAGCAAGTTCAAGTGAAAAAGCATCAATTCTAAGCGAAGGCAAGGATAAGCTTACTCGACTTTGGCGAAATTCATCAGTCAATATTTCAGTAAGCTGTTTTAACTCAGAATAGTCACTGGTGCTCAGTGATGCTAGGGATAATTCCCCATAGCCCGTTGATGCAATGATGTCTTTTGCTAGTTTCTCTAGGCGAACTACTGACTTTTCCCTTACCGGCCTATAAATCATTCCGGCTTGACAGAAACGGCATCCTCTGGTACAACCACGGAAAATCTCCAGTACAGCTCGGTCGTGCACGATGTCCATATAAGGCACCACAAAATTTGTGGGGTAATAAACATTGTCCAAATCTTTTATCAGCCGCTTTTGTATCCTTCTAGGAATATCTGCTTGCTTTGGTAAGATGCTTTTCATGGTTCCATCATCATTATATGATACATGATATAAAGATGGCACATACACTCCGGAAATTCTGGCAACCTCTTCTAAAAACAGTTGTCTGCTTTCACCTCTTTCTTTAAAGCTTTTATATAAATCCATAATCTCTACAATAACTTCCTCAGCTTCTCCTATAACAAAAAAATCCACGATATCCGATAATGGTTCTGGATTATAAGTGCAAGGTCCGCCAGCTATTACAAAAGGATGACCTTCCCTTCTTTCATTTGAAAAAATAGGTATTCCTGACAGTTCCAGCATATTTAATATATTTGTGTAACTCATTTCATACTGCAGGGTAAAGCCTAAAAAATCAAATTCAGCAACTGCAGTTTTGCTTTCCAGACTGAACAGCAAAATACCTTCTTTTCGCATTAAACCCTCAAAATCAACCCAAGGAGCAAAAACCCTTTCAGCATAAATGTCAGGATATTGATTGAGAAGATGATATAAAATTTTTATACCTAAGTGTGACATGCCCACTTCGTAGACATCGGGAAATGCCAATGCCACATGAACTTTTATATTATCTTTATCTTTTTTTATACTATTATATTCGTTTCCCATATAGCGAGTTGGTTTTGAAACCTGTGGTAAAAGTTTTTCCAATAGTTTCTCTATGGTCAATGAAGTGCCTCCTATGCTTGATGGTGTAAAACTCCACTTATTTATTATATCAGGTCTTTCATCATTAAGTCTAATCCTTTTTCAACTACTTTATCAAATATTTCTGTTTCTGTTAAACTTTTTTTAATCTTCATATTCTCATCCAATACATATACAACAAAGTACTTTTGTGGCGCAAATGAATATAGTATCTTTTTTGCCGGAGTATCTTCATTAACCACCATAATTTCTCCGGGCATATATTTGTTCTTACTAATCTTCTCCTTTTTTCCTGCTAAGTGCTTCATAAAAATCAAGTGTGCATTTTTTTCTTCTTTTGAAGTCTGTTGTAATAAAAAAATCCCTGCAACAAAAAAGCTTAAAAATAACCTTTTAAAAGCAAGACCTATTAAAGCTAAGATCAACATCGAATACGCAAGTATTTTTCCCGCTCTTGAAGCAATACGTATTGATAATGTAAAGGCAAAGCGCTGTCTAAGCCATAATGCAAAAATTCTTCCACCGTCGAGGGGAAGAGCGGGAAGCAAATTAAACATTCCCAGCATTAATTGATAATGTATAAATTGTCGAGCTGTGTTTGGCGTTATAAAAGCTTGAGTTAATAAAAAAAGAATTAAACCTACCATTGTAAAGTTTGCAAGCGGGCCAGCCATAACCATAAGCATTTCCTTCTCCGAGGTAGCCTCGTCTAAGCTTGACCTTATGCGACCGCCAAATGGCAATATTTCAATTTCATGAATTACAATGCCAAGCCTGCATCCTACAAATATATGTGCATATTCATGTATTCCCAAAGCCAGTAACGCAGCCAATACTTCAGTATATAAGCCTGCTAACACGGCAAGGGCAACAATTGTAATAAAAAAAAAGCTTATACTTATTCTTAAATTAGAGACTCTTAAATTCATTTAACTCCTCCTGTGCATCTTCATCTAACATATTTAGCCATTTTTTTGGATCTTCAGCTTTGTCATTATGCCAGATTTCAAAATGCAGGTGAGGAGTCTCTGCAAGGCCCGTCTTGCCAACAGTTCCTATAATAAATCCCTGTTTTACTTCTTCCTGTTCCTTCACATAGACATCCTTTAAATGAGCATAAACCGTTACCAAATTATTGTCGTGACGTATTTTAACCATATTTCCCATCTCTTTGTCTTGACCTACCGAAAAAACCACACCATCGAGCACTGATTTTACAGGGATTCCCTCTTTTTGAACTATGTCTATGCCATTATGCATGCGCTGCTCTTTTAATATCGGGTGAAGTCGCATGCCATATTCTGAAGATACTTCTCCATCCACCGGCATCGGTAACAGTTCTTGTTTCTTTTGCCCTATTACCGGAATACTTCTTGATACCTGGGAAATATTATTTGCGACTTCCGCTAAATCCTTAAACTCATATGAATAATCCGAAATAAAATACCCTATTTTTGCAAGAGCCGTTTTGGTTACCGGAATATTTATTTTCTTCATACACAACACTACTATTACAATTAAAATGCAGATTGCTATTTTTTTTAGATTTTCAGGCCCCAGCCATTTTTTTTCGGAAGGCTGTTCATAGTAGTACATAAAAGGCACCCCCTTGTATTGTAAGTCCATGAAAAAGTATAAATTCCCCCAGTATAAACCTCAGTTATATTAATTGTGAAAATCAAAGTCATTTATAATTAATTTATACGGCTTTTGTAAAAATCTTTGTTATATATATCTATTTCCTGTAAAGCTCGTTTATTACAACAAAAATGAGCTGCTAAGCAACAAGTAAATAAATACATCAAGTTTATTTTTACACCCGAAATATAAAAAAGAAAATACGGGTTCAAAAGAACCCGTATATATAATCTAACAATTAAATTAAAGTTTTTTCAACAGCCTTTTTAAAATAGGATTTTCTGTCGGCGCATTCCAACATTGATTACAAGGCCGGCGGCAATCATATTCATTAAAAAAGAACTTCCTCCATAGCTCATAAATGGCAGCGGTATACCGGTTACCGGCATTATACCCATGTTCATGCCAATGTTGATTAAGATCTGAAATGCCCACATTGAAACTACGCCTACAACTATATAAGTTCCTAAAAGATCTCGAGCCTTAAATGCTACCCTTAACGAATAGTAAAGCAGTATAAAATATAATATAAAAAGCGTTATACCACCTATAAAACCTAACTCTTCACCTAAAACGGCAAAAATAAAATCCGTATGTTTTACCGGAAGAAAATTCAATTGATTCTGGGTTCCCTGATAAAGACCCTTTCCAAATAACTTGCCTGAACCAATTGCAATTTTAGATTGTATAACATGGTATCCTTTTCCCAAGGGATCTAGATATGGATTTATAAAAACTAAAATTCGGTCTTTTTGGTAAGGTTTTAAAAAAAACCAAACTATAGGTAAGGAAAAAATGCCTGCTGTCATAATCCCAGCCAAAAGTTTATAGCTAATGCCCGCGATAAACAGCATGCCGAGAACCATTGCCAATAGAACCAATGATGTCCCTAAATCCGGCTGTTTCGCTATCAGCAGCATTACGGGTATAATATGCAGTCCTACCGACAATAAATCTTGCAAGCTGCTTAAAGACTTCTTTTTTTCAAGATGCCTCGCCAGAGTAATTATAACGGCTAATTTGGCAAATTCCGAAGGTTGCAATCTAAAAGAGCCAATATCAAGCCATCGCTGAGCTCCTCCGCCTTCTTCCCCAATAAGTAATACAAAAATTAATAGTAGAAAATTAATACTATATATAATATTAGCCCAATTAGTGAAAGAATGATAATCTATTGAAATGACAAATACCATAGCTGCTAATCCGATGCCAAACCAAAGAAGCTGCTTACGAGCTGTGCTGAAACTACCTCCGGAGCTCATGGCATGCGTTGCACTGCTTATCATTAAAACACTAATTATGGTTAATAAAGTGATAGCAATTAAAATGGGATATTCTATATTTTTTAATAATTTTCGATCCATGTTGATGGCCCCCTACACCCGTTAACCATTATATCATAAAACCTCACATCCATAAAAACTCTTTTATAAAATCATCTTGTTAAGTTTTCCCAATAAATTTCTATTTCATCATTATGTTTTATTGGATCGGCAAAGCCGGCATCAATGCCGTTTATCTTCATAACCAACTTACCTGCCATACCTTCGGGCTTAAATGATATAATGCTAAAAACATCACTTAAAATCATATCTCTCGGTTCTATGGTTATTAAGGCGTCATCGGGTATTTCCTCTTCAGGCGATATTGTACGCCCGCAAACTTTTATAACAGGATCTATGATAAAATTGCGTCCGTTTATTTTTAGAGAAATTTTGTCTTCTTCAGATATATACTCCTTTATCTTAGAAGACCCAGCCTTTCCGTCCTTCGCAGCTAGAAAGCTTATAACCGCACCATCTTTAATCGGTTCGTTTAAATCAACATTTTTGCCATTCATTGTAACAATGGCAGGCTTTGCCATCTCACCTTTTACTATTTTAAGCTTTCCATTTAGTTTAAAAGTCTTGGCAAGCCCCGGTCGCCCAAAAATTTCTGCCGATGATTTCCCTGCATAAAGTAATGCATTCAAAACCGTAGGATTGTCTTGTGCTAGAATATTTATTGGCTTTTCATTTATATACACCTTGTAGGAGGACAAGTGAGCACCTTTGAGTGAGTTTATGGCTATACCTATAGGAGTTACTGAAAAAGGGCCTGTAAAATCTTCGCAGCCCTGTATATCAGTTAACCCTTCACGACCTTTGACTCCAACCCGTTCTTTAGGTATTTCTAGGTGTGCAGCTAAAGACTCCGGTAAACCCGGCATAAGGCTGCCACCGCCGATCATTAAAACAGCAGCAGGTGTTTTACCATTGAGTTCTAATATTTTCCGTGCTATCTTGGCCGAAAGTTCGTTTATGATTGGACTTATAGTTTCTGTTATTTTTTTAGTGCACAATTCCTCTGTATTCCCAAGAATATCCATAAATTTCACAGTTTCATGTAAAGACAACTCACGTTTTACTCTTTCGCCCTCATCAAAGTTTAATAAAAACTCTTCACAGATTTTTTCCGTAATTTCATCACCGGCCATAGGAACCATTCCATAAGCAAATATACTGCCATCACGAGATATAGCAATATCTGACGTTCCTGCACCTATATCTACCAGTGCAATATTCAGTTTACGCATACCGGGAAGAACCACAATATCACCTGCAGCAATAGGCTCTAAAGTTAAGCTTTCAAGACCTAAATCGCATCTGTTAAGAACCGTAAGTAAGCTTTCAACAACAGTACGAGGAAGAAAAGTAGCTACAATCTTAACCGATATGCTACTGCCCTTTTGGCCTAGTAAATTTTCTAAAGATTCATCCTCTAAAAACCATTTGATAGGACTAAAACCCACACAGTAATAATTATCAAAATCTCCTTGCTTATTTTTTTCGGCTAAAGATTTAATCGCTTTTGACAGAGCTTCTGTTTCTAAACTTCGAATATCTTCTTTGGTTACTTCTATAAAAGGAGAAGTCTTTCTTTCAGTTTCAGCTTCAACCGTATAAAGCGCTCTACCCGCCGCAGCAACTGCGGCTTTCTCTAATTTTTTATTAAGTTTTTTTTCAAGATCTTCCTTAATCGACCTTACGCTTTTGGCTACAGCTTCAATGTCATGGATTTGACCATCATACATAACACGGCTTTCATGTTCAAGAACTTTATGTGCAAGGATTTTATAAGTTTTGCATTGCTTGCTTACAACCAAACCTGCTACAGTTCTGGTGCCAATATCCAAAGCGAAAACTTCCTGTCCGACTTTATTCAAACAACTTCCTCCTTTAAATCTTGGCCAAGTGCTTCACTTTCTTTATAGGAATATTTGCTACTAATGCCGGAACTGTTATGTCTTCATCTTTTTCCATGCGAGTTAATTTTACCTCGAGACCACTTTCATCAATTTCCATATAATCTGAAATCATATCTATAAGTTGGCTCTTTATCATCTCAAGAAATTCCGGTGATACATTAGCACGATCGTGCACAAGGATTAACCTTAATCGTTCTTTGGCTATATCCTTACTCGAAACATCCTCTCTGCCGAAAAATTTTAAAAAATCCACTAAATTCCCCTCCCTTTTTATTTTGCCCGAGCTTTTAACCCGAAAAACACACGTAATTTATTCATAAAGTTGGGCTCTACGTTTTCTATTTTCATCAAAGGGATTTCCTCACCTTCTAAACGTCGAATCATATTTCTGTAGGCTTGGCCTGCTTTTGATGATTCATCAGCAACTGCCGGTTCACCTCTGTTGGTAGATATTACAATTTTTTCATCTTCCGGTATAACTCCAAGTAGCTCAATAGCCAAAATATCTATCATATCATCAATATCCATCATATCTCCTCGTTTTACCATATCCGGCCTTAGTCTATTAATGATTAGTTGAGGCTCTTCAAAGCCGGCAGCCTCTAAGAGACCTACTATTCTATCAGCATCTCTTACGGCAGAAACTTCAGGCGTAGTGACAATGAGTGCTCTATCGGCTCCGGCGATGGCATTCTTAAATCCCTGTTCTATACCTGCGGGGCAGTCAATTAATATATAGTCGTAATCACGTTTTAACTCTTCACATAATTTTTTCATCTGAGTCGGCGTTATAGCAGACTTATCTTTGGTTTGCGCTGCCGGCATAAGATATAGGTTCTCAAAACGCTTATCCTTTATAAGTGCTTGCTTTAAACGGCACATACCGTTTACTACATCTACGAGGTCGTAAACTATACGGTTTTCCAGGCCCATTACCACATCAAGATTTCTTAAACCTATATCGGCATCTAACATAACTACCTTCTTTTGCTTGTATAAAGCAAGACCAGTTCCAAGATTTGCAGTTGTTGTGGTTTTTCCCACTCCGCCTTTGCCGGATGTGATTACTATTACTTCGCCCATATTATCCCTCCTGTTTGCTTTTGTAATTATCTTGGGGCCTTATAAGGGTTCTATTACTATTGCATTATCTTTTAAGCGTGCTATTTCCGGAAACGATGGTAGATTTTCCTTATCTTCCGGAGGTCTTGAAATAACTTCAGCAATTCTTAATTGAGTCGGTTTTAAGGCAAATGCGGCTACTACAGCAGTAGTATCTCCCTGTGCCCCAGCATGAGCCATCCCGCGAAGAGTCCCCATAACCAGAATATCGCCGGCGGCAACTATCTCACTGCCGGGATTGGCATCGCCCAAGATGACTATAGTTCCCTTATAAGTAATTTTTTGCCCCGATCGCACAGTTTTCTTAAGCAGTAATACTCTATTCCTGTTTGGTTTTGGAAATATCAGGGTTTTCGGAGAACTTGCTTCCTGCAAGCTCATCCCGAAATCTGTAAAGATATGTTGTAACTTATCATATTCATCTTTACTTAAAAAGCCGTTTTTAATTTTTATACTAACCTTGCCTCCTGAAAAAAAGTTCCGACTACGTTGAAGTTTCTCGTAAATAGCTTTTTCCACATCTTCAAAGCTCGAAATTTCATCGAGTATGATAGTTATACCTTCCTTTGTACCTTTAATTATTACAGACTCGTTCGTCATACTAACTCCCTCCAAGCAAGCACCACTACAAAGTATTTTATTCTTCATAAATCAAGTAAATCCTTCTTTTAATGATGAAAAAACCAGAATCTGTAAAGATTCCGGTTAAGGTTGGACAAGATAATCTTCGCTGTTATCGCTTTCATTAGTTAGATGAAAATATTCTTCAAAAATAGCTCTTGCAACTGGTCCTCCCGTAGTTCCACCTGAACCGGCTTGCTCTATAAACACTGCTACTGCAATTTCCGGATCCTCATAAGGCGCAAATGCCACAAACCATCCATGCGGGTCTTTACTCACATCCCACTCGGCGGTTCCGGTTTTCCCCGCTACAGAAATTGGAAAATCTGCAAAAACTCCGTAGGCTGTACCACCAGACAATGTAGCACCTTTCATACCATTTTTTATTATTTCATATGTCTTGTTGGAAATATCCAGTCTGCCACCAATTTCCGGGTTTTTTTCAAGAACAACATTGCCATCAGCATCAACTATTGACTTTATTAAATGAGGCTTCATCCATATTCCTTCATTTGCAATAGCTGCAATATAATCTGCAATTTGTATCGGTGTAAAACTATGATAACCTTGTCCTATGGCTGCATCTAGTGTTTCGGCAGGATACCATATTTTATCTTGGGAACTGCTAAAAGTATTCTTCTTATATTCACGGCTTGCTACAGTTCCAGCTTTCTCATTGGGCAACTCGATTCCTGTAATGTTTCCAAGCCCATACATTCTTGCATATTTTTCAATATTATCTATGCCCAATCGACGCCCCATTTCATAAAAATAAATATTGCACGATTCAGCAATGGCCTTTTCAATGTTAACTAAACCATGGCCTCCTGCCTTCCAACACTTTTTCGGCAAAATAGTCCAATAAACTCCGGTATCTCTAACAAGCTCACGCTCATTAGTTACTTTTTCTTCTAGTGCAGCAGTTGCTGTAACCATCTTAAAAATTGACCCTGGCGGAAACGTCCCACTAATGGCAAGATTGACCATCGGATTGAGCGGATTTTTAGATATTTCCTCCCACTCTTTTTGAGTTATCCCACGGGCAAACATATTCGGATCGAAATCCGGAACGCTTGCCATTGCCAAGACTTCACCGGTTTTTATATTAACAGCAACTACAGCACCTCTTTTTGCATTGGGAAAAGGCTTGTACTTATCAGTCTGCAATTTTATTAATTGCTCTCTTAACTTATTTTCAGCAATTTGCTGAAGTTTTATATCTAGTGTTAGATTTATCGAATTGCCGGGAATCGGCTCCTTTTGACCTAATACTTTTATGAGCTTTCCGGAAGCAGTAACCTCCACCTGCTGGCCGCCATCAGTACCTTTTAAATAAGATTCTAATACCTTTTCCAATCCCATTTTACCTATAAGATCTCCTGGACGATATCCGTTATCCCTTGCAGTATCTAGCTCTTCTTGACTTATTTCTCCTACATAACCAAAAACATGCGAGCCCATACTCCCATAAATATAATTTCGCAAAGGTTCTACCTCTATGACAACGCCTGGAAGACGACGTTCTTCAATTTCTGCTACTGTCTGAAAATCCACATCAGTCTTAAGTCTAACCGGTTTATAATCTTGACTTTGCAGCTTATTCTTTAACGTATCATAACTATATGAAACCAGCACCTGTGTATTCGGCGGCTGGTTAATCGTAACAGTGCCTGTAGCAAGATCTACTTTGCTTGGCAAAACCTGCTTGCCTGTACTGCTATCTGTAATCGATATATCAGCAATATCGACTTCGCCGTTCCCATTCCTATCGGCTATCGGCAATTTACTCAAAATAATTTTTTTATCCTTGTCTACAGTATAGGTTTGATTTGAGATTTCTGTATAGTGAGGAATTTCTAGAATGTTTCTGAGAATTTCGAACACTTCTTCCTGTTCAGACTCTTCCGTTTTTACGCTCATATATGACACCGTAAAACTAGGTCGGTTATTAACTAATTCTCTACCATATCGATCCTTAAAAACTCCCCTTGGTGCTGTTATAGGAATAAGCCTTATCCTGTTCTCCTCCGCAAGTTTTTCATATTCATTTCCTTTGACTATTTGCAGGGTTAATAAGCTTATTGTTAATACAACAAAAATTAAAACTACAATCCCTAATAGGACATTCAATCGTTTTTGGAGTTTTTTTACATCCATACAGATCCCCCAAGGCTATTAATATTTTATATCGAAATAATAATCAAAGAATCGTTCCATTCTATAAGTTCCAATATAAATCAAAGGTGATACAAGCATGTTTATTAATGACGATGCTACCGTGATAGGCAAAAAATTTCGC
Source organism: Tepidanaerobacter acetatoxydans (assembly GCA_022840405.1). GTDB lineage: Bacteria > Bacillota > Thermosediminibacteria > Thermosediminibacterales > Tepidanaerobacteraceae > Tepidanaerobacter > Tepidanaerobacter acetatoxydans_A. The sequence continues at coordinate 86,272 of JALHJR010000003.1, read as the reverse complement.
CACGGATGAATGAGCTCGCCTGTCAAAAAAGCAATTGTCATAAAAACAAAATTAAATATCACAGAGCCGGTAAATACAAGTACCATAGTAATAACGGTTCTACCCTTGTAAAGATTTCGTGAACCAAGCCCAACAACATATCCTGCAATAGACTTTGATATAGTATTAAGACCTAAAAATCTTCCAAAGAGAATATCATCTAAAAAACCGTTCATCAATCCCGTCAGTGCTCCCACTTTTTCATTCTTGACCATCGCCATACACAAAGCAAAAACCAGCGGCAGGTCTGGTTTCACTCCGAAAATTTCAATAAAATTTAAAAGGGTTGTCTGAACCAATACGAGAACACCTAATACTAAAACATATACAATAGTCCTCATTGATCGGCCTCCTTTTCACCCTTAATCACAAAAACTCGCTCAAGTTTGAGAAAATCTACAGCGGGTTTAATTATAGCATATTGCATTAATTCATAAGATTCTTTTTCGGTTTCCACAACTTCCCCTATAACAATACCCTTAGGCACCAAACCTCCCAAGCCCGAAGAAATAACTATATCTCCCTTTACTAAGTTGGCATCCTGAGATAAAAAGTCCATTTTTAGGTAGCCCCTAGGTGCTGTATCAATGCTTCCTTTAACGATACCGTTATCTCTGGTCCTTTGTAGCATTGCACTAACAGAACTACGCTCATCGGTAATTAACATTACCTTGGATGTATTGGCAGTAGTGCTTATTATACAGCCAACCAGACCTTCATTGGTAATAACAGCCATATCCTTTTTTAAGCCTTGTTTCTCACCCTTATCAATTAAAATAACATTAAACCAATTACCCGTATCTCTTGCTATAACTTCCGCTGCCTCAAGATCATATTGTAGATTTTTATCTTTCAATCCTAAAAGATTGCGCAAATCTGTGTTTTCTCGCTGATATTCCAAAAGATTTTGCTTATACTGTAAAAGTTCTGCCACCTGTTGTTTTAGAGCCTCATTCTCTTCTTTAAGATAAAAAATCTGTGGTATAGTATTCAACTTGTCTTTTATATCAAAACCTATTTTTGACAAGATTTTTTGTGCAGGACTTAAGGCAGTTATCACCGGAATTTCAAAATTTTTAAAGACAGTTTCTCTATTCGATGTTATATCCACAATTATGATTGAGATAATTAAAAGCAAAACCAGAATTAACCATTTTCGGTTTTTCAAAAGGCGCTGCAATAACACCACAACCTTCAGCCTACTTTTTTAGGTGAAATTAATACACGCTTTAAAATATCTAATTCCTCTAAAACCTTACCTGTTCCCATTGCTACACAATTCATTGGCTCTTCGGCAATATGCACCGGCATTCCCGTTTCACTGTTTACTCTTCTATCTAAACCCGTTAGCAGCGAACCTCCTCCGGTCATAACGATACCTCGGTCCATGATATCAGCTGCTAACTCCGGTGGTGTCTTCTCGAGTGTTACCTTAATCGCATCCACAATATTATTTACTGGTTCTGCTAGAGCGTTATTAATTTCCTCGGCAGTGATAGAAATAGTCTTCGGTAAACCGGTAACCAAATCACGGCCCCGTATATCCATAGATTCGATATCTATATCTAGTGCTGCAGAACCAATCGTAATCTTTATTTGTTCTGCAGTACGCTCGCCGATCATAAGGTTATATTCTTTCTTGATATAATAGACAATGGCTTCATCCATCTCATCGCCGCCAACACGAATTGATTTGCTGGTAACAATGCCTCCCAGTGAAATAATTGCAACTTCGGTAGTACCGCCTCCTATATCCACCACCATATTTCCAGCCGGTTCATACACTTCAAGACCTGCTCCTATAGCTGCTGCCATTGGTTCTTCAATTAAATAGGCCTCTCTTGCTCCTGCCTGAAGAGTAGCATCAATTACCGCTCTTTTTTCAACTTCAGTTACTCCTGAAGGAACTCCCACAACAACTCTGGGTTTAATAAAATGCTTGCTCTTTAACGCCCTTGATATAAAATACTTTAGCATGTTTTCAGTCACGTCAAAATCTGCTATGACACCATCTCTCATAGGTCTTATTGCCACAATGTTGCCCGGAGTACGGCCTATCATCAGCTTGGCTTCTTCGCCAACAGCTAAAATAGATCCATTATCGCGCTGAACCGCAACAACAGAAGGTTCTTTAAGAACAATACCCTTTCCTTTAACATGCACCAAAGTATTAGCCGAACCTAAATCAATGCCTAAGTCATTTGAAAATATATTAAAAAATCTCATTAATTTTCCCCTTTCTAGTGCATCAGCTTTTTTGCCGAATTATAGTCATAGATTTTTACATAAGATTTTTTTCTTTAAGACTTATAATTGAGTCACTACCAATTATAATATGGTCCAAAACATTTATGCCTAAAATCTTACCTGCTTCAACCAACCTTTCGGTAACTTCAATATCCTCTCTACTTGGTGTCGGATCTCCGCTTGGATGGTTATGAACCAACAGTATAGAAGCACTACTTCTCCTTATAGCCGGTTTAAAAACCTCTCGTGGGTGAACTATGGAAGAATTTAAACTTCCTATTGAAATATCTTCGACGGAAATAACATGGTTTTTTACATTTAGTAAAATTGTTTTAAAGTATTCCTTCTCTAGAAATCTCATTTCTTCCATAAGAAGGTCTTTAACATCTAAAGGGCTTTTTATGATAACTTGCTTACGCTGGTTATATGAAGCTATCCTCCTACCAAGCTCCACAGCTGCTTTTATTTGGACAGCCTTAGCTATGCCTATGCCTTTTATCTTTGAAAGTTCTTCTACACTTGAATCGACCACATAAGCAAGCCCACTCCTGCCTATATCACCTTTTAGTATGCGCTGAGCAAGAACCAGTGCTGACTCCGACCTGGTTCCGGTCCTTATCAATACCGCTAGAAGTTCCGCATCACTTAAAGCTTGAGCTCCATATTTTTGCAAGCGTTCTCGCGGGCGTTCTTCAATCGGCAAATCCTTTATCAAGATGTCGCTACCCAACGATTGTAGCCCCCTAAATCAGAGTATTTTTATACCAAAACGGATAAGCATTGCATTTAATTTAAATAGCGGCAATCCTACGATATTATAATAATCACCATTAATTTTCTCAACAAACAATGCACCTTTTCCTTGTATCGCATAAGCTCCTGCCTTATCCAACGGTTCACCGGTTTCTACATAGTTTTGTATCTCTGAGCTGCTTAGGTTTTTAAATTTAACTTGACTTTCTTCAAATTCTTTTAAGCAATGATTTGTAGCTGCATCTATCAATGCAAGTCCAGTAAAAACTCGATGCCAGCAGCCGCTTAAACGTCCCAGCATCTCCTCTGCTTCCTGTAAAGTAGCTGGTTTACCAAGGACTTCCCTGCCCAAAACTACTATAGTATCAGCGCCAAGCACCAGACCTTTTTCATGTTTTTCTGCAACAGCTGCGGCTTTCTGAAAAGCCATCTCAGCTACTGAATGACCAAAATCAATTTTACAATTAAGATTTTCGTCTATGCAGCTCGGCTCAACAAAAAAATTCAAACCTATCTGTGTTAAAAGTTGTTGTCTTCGTGGAGAGGCTGAAGCTAAAATTATACTTTCATGCATAGTCTACATTCCTCCACTACATACGCTGATACAAAAGAATAGCTATAATGAGTCCCAAGGCTGCAGCCAAATTAAAACTTATATCAAGTCCAAATGTAACACTTATAATGCCTAAATCAAGCTTAGTCGTAGCTAAGCCTATATTCATACCCTTGCTTAAAATTGGAGCAAAACCGCCTAAGGCTTGGCCTAAAGCACCTCCAACTAACAAACCCACTATTAGTATTATAACCAATATTGCAGGACTATGGTAGTTTCGTCTCATTTTTATTTGTCCTCTCCTAAAAATTAGTTTTGGTAAAGAATGTAAAAAGATTCTGCTTTGCGAAATCAGAAGTCAAGCCTGTGAACAGACCGGTGCAAAGGCCTATTACCATCAAGTACGGCAAGTAAACATAAAGTCCAAAAGTAGAAAGAACAATGCTCGCCATGGTCACTTGGACAAAATTGTGGGTAACTGCCCCTAAAATGCTTATTCCTACCAGACTAAATGTATCCTTAAAATAATGGTAGGTAAACGCCATAACCATGGTGCTTAAAATTGCTCCGGACAGACTATAAAGCAAGCTTGAAAGAGATCCTGCCAACAATGCTGCAATAATGCACCGCAGTACACAAACAATAAGCCCTTCCTTTAACCCATAAAATACGATGGTTAAAAGTGATATTATATTAGCAAGACCTAACTTTGCCCCTGGTATCGGGAAAGGTACTGGTAGCATATCTTCAATAATGTGTATTATAATACCAAAAGCTACAAGAAGTGAGAGAAATGACATCTTGCTGTGTTTTTGCATGTTGATTCATCCTTTAGCCTAATAGCTTACTGCATCGACTTCATCTTTAGCCGGTTTACTGCCTTCTATTTTTAAGACTAACTTATTAGGAAGACATACAATCATCTGCCCCGGGCGACTGATCCAGCCCTGCCTCACGCAATCTCTGTCGGGGCAATCTGAATACTGCATCCGGACTTTATTCCGGTTAATTTCCACTATGCTTTTACCATGAGCTACCGGGATAGTTAATCTAAGGTTTGGACCATTTTCTCCTAAAGAAATCTTTTGATATAGTTTCCCGTCAATTTCGATTAAAACATAAGTTTTATCATCAGTAAAACCATATATCTGAAAACCAGTAAAGATTATAAATGCCAGCATCAATACAAAAATAATTAGTAATTTATCACCTTTTGTAATCAAACTAATCCCTGCTTGCCTGAATTCATATATGTTTAGTGTAACATTTTATTCCATCCAAAACAAGTGGAAAAATTGGCTATAAAAGCAATTGAGGGGTGAGCTAAATTATGTTAAAAAATAGAATTCTGCTTGGCTCAGCCAAAATTCAAGTAACAAACCAATTAAATATTTTTTCTGCCATGATCTAGTTTTTTATAGTATACTAATATGTATGAGATGAAACCTTTTCATTATTAATTACGTCATTTATTTTGAAAGGACTTTATGATAAATGAAGCTTTTTACTGCGATTAAACGGTCAAAAAATAAAGACAGCAATGCCTTTCAAGTATTATTTGAATTGTTTTATTCGGATGTATATAAAACCTCATATTTTATCACACAAGATTTTTCTCTTGCTGAAGATGCGACTCAAGAAGCTTTTTGCAAAGCCTTTCAAAAACTTGACACTTTGAGGGAATTCAATAAGTTCGGCTCTTGGATAAAAACCATCGCAGCTCGCTGTGCCATCGATATTATGCGTAAAAGACAGCGTTTTACCGTAGTAGAAGATTTTGCTCAATTCTCCCAGGATAATTATGTAAACTCCTTACCTCAATTATTACCGGAAAATGAATTAGAAAAGAATGAGCTTAAATCCTGTATAAAGAGAGCTATTTATGATTTAAACCCCATCTACCGGCAGGTAATAGTAATGAAATACTTTTTAAATCTTACCAGTCAAGAAATCGCAGATGCACTCGACTTGCCTGTGGGCACCGTTAAATCCAGGCTGTTTAGGGCATTAAAGCAATTGAAGATTTCCCTGCAAGATGAAAATAATAGTCTTGCCAAGGAGGAAAGCTTACAATGAAACCTAACGAACTGAATCTTGAAAGTTTAATACAAGAAATATTTCAGGAGGATGCAGAAAATATCATTGTTCCTCCTCCACAACACATATGGGAAAAAATATCTTCAGACCGGCAAACGGCAAAAACTATTAGAGGCAGTTTGTATAAAAGATTTTCTACTTCGAAAGCAATTGCTTGTTTTGTAATTTTTGTATTGTTTATTGGGTTTTTTATATCTAACCAATCAGCAATCGCTATAAACAGCAACATCTTAAAAACTGTGGTTGACTTTTTTTCATCACCGGAAACAACCGGGTCGGTCAATGTTTCAATAAGCAAAAACACTTTACCTGACTCTGATGCGCCTTTACCGCCTCCGGATTGGCCACTAGCTACCGGAGAAAAAGTAGTGACATTAGAACAGGCTCGCGCTGAGGCCGCATTCAATTTTATAATACCTTCTTACCTGCCAAAAGGTGTAAGCCTCGATATTATTACGGTTTTAAATGAATTTAGAGTTAATCAATACTACCGCTCAGATAAAAACAGGCTTGTAATAGAACAGCATTATTTTTCAGGAGGGTTTGCATCAAGTTATTATTTTGCATCTTCTAAAGTAAAAAAGGTGAATATCAACGGTACCGAGGCAACACTAATAATGCAAAACAACCCTTATACAAGCCAAAATCAAATCTATATATTATGGTGCCTAGATGATATTGAATTCAACCTCAAAACCGATTTGAGCGAAAAAGAAGCACTCAAAGTAGCTCGGTCTCTAAAATAAAAATGGGAACCGTAAGGTTCCTTCTTGTTATAGTTGCCAAATTAAAGAGCTACCTTGTTATTAATACCTTTTTAACCGGTAGCTCTTATTTTATCATTTTTGGAAAAATACTATTTTTATCTATTTATACCAATTAAGTAGTTGTTGTTTGGCTACTATTTAATATATAATCTTATTCACCAAGTATCATAGCTGATGCGGCTTCAAATTCTTTCATTGCATTATCAAGATAAGCTTTTGTTTCTTCGGTATTCATATAAGCCGGCTCAACACAGTAAGCTTTAGCTATGTCTTCTGCATACTCAGGCATTCGGGAAACTTGGCCCATCGCATCACTTACTTTTTGAATTATACGCGGATCTGTTCCTTTGGGGAAAGATAAGAAATATGCACGTTGCGCTGTAATATCGTATCCCTGTTCTTTAGCTGTTGGCACATCTGGAAATAAACTGCTGCGATCCTCTGAGAAAACAGCTAGCACGCGAAAGTCTCCTGAGTCGATATATGGTTTCATAACACCGTAAGGATTTACATTGGTATCAATTTTTTGTGCGAGAAGTGCTGCATTTCTATCCGCACCACCACCAGCATCTACAATGTTAAAATCAACTCCAGCAACTTCTTCAAGTTTTCTACCTACATAATAAGTATAACCACCAATTGAAGAAGCATATTTTACCTGACCCGGATTTTCTTTTGCATGGTTAATTAAATCATCAAGAGTCTTGTAAGGACTATTTGCGTTAACAGCTAATATATATGATTTATCCAGTATGCCTGTTGCACAAACATCAAATGCCTCATGTGCAAAATCAGTTACACCAACAATCTTATTCATTAGCATTGAGTCATGGAAAAACAAAGCTGTATAGCCATCTGGTTTAGCATCTCGCACTTGAATTGTACCTGCGCTTCCGTTTGCACCGTCTACGTTTATAATTACAATAGGTACACCTAAAATGGGTTCAAGATACTTTGCATAGGTACGTGCGTGGAAATCTGTATCGCCACCTGCCTTAAACGGAACGATAATTTCAATTGTTTTATTTGGCCAATCAAGTGCCTCTGAAGGTTGTTCTTTAACAGGTGATTCCGCATTATTTCCGTTTTTACCGCAACCGACTATTATAATGCATGCTAACACAATAGCCATTGCAATTGAAATAATTTTTTTCTTTTTCATTTTTGTCTCCCCTTTATTTTTTAGTTTATTGAAATATATTGAAAAAACTAATCTTCCCATTGTTTTATTTACCGATAGCTCCTGTCTTTTTTGCTCTAATAACACTTAATATCATACTAATTAATGCGGCTATTAGGAACGCTGCCGAAATTGGTTCAGTCAAGAAAGGAGTAAAATCACCTTGTGAAAACATCAGACCACGTCTCAAATTAATTTCCATTAAAGGTCCAATTATAAAACCTAATATAAATGGTGAAGAAGGAATGTCTAATTTATGAAAAATATAACCTAGTGCACCAAAAAGCAACAGTGTCCAAACATCAAAGATACGATTGCTGACTCCAAAAGCACCAATCACACAAAATATGAATATCCCTGGCAATAGATAATACTTTGGAACATTTAGCAATGCTGCAAACCAGCGCAAACCATAAAACTCAATGAGCAGCATCGCAATGGAGCCAATAATCATAGTTAAAAATATAGCATATACAATATCGATATTCTGGGTAAACATTAATGGTCCGGGCGTTATGCCTTTTATTGTTAATCCTCCTAAAAGCATAGCTGTAACGGTATCACCCGGAATGCCAAGTGCTAATAGTGGTACAAGTGCTCCTCCAATCGCTGCATTATTAGATGTTTCTGAAGCTACTATACCATCAATTACCCCAGTACCGAATTTTTCAGGATATTTTGAGCGATTTTTAATAACTCCATAAGTTAGAACATTGGCAACCCCTCCACCAATTCCCGGCAATATCCCTATGCCTGTGCCACATAGGGCAGAAATCAGCATATTCCACTTTTGCTCAATAAATTCCTTCCAACTAAAACCAAATCCTTTAATCTTTTTAATGTCAACTTTAATAATTTCTATTTTTTTAGCATGTTTAGCCGTTTCTGCTGTGATAAGTATTTCGGAAATAGCAAATAAGCCTATGAGAACAGGCAATATATTAAAACCTGAAGCTATCTGCACATTGCCAAATGTATAACGAGATACACTTCCAATACTATCTAACCCAACTGTGGCAAATGCGCATCCCATAAATCCAGAAATTAAGCCCTTCGCTAAAGACTTGCCTGCCAAGCTAGCCATCATAGTTAAAGAAAACACTGCTACAGAAAAGTATTCATAAGCTCCGAATTTAATTGCTATCTTAGCCAACCATGGCGCTAAGAATATTAGTACTATGGTAGATATAATCATACCTATAAAAGACGATACAATGCCTACGCCGAGGGCCTTAGGCCCTTCGCCTTTGACAGTAAGTGGATATCCATCAAAGCAGGTGGCTACCGCAGATGGCGTTCCAGGAATTCGTGTCAGAATTGCAGAAATAAGCCCGCCAGATATACCCCCAATATACAGTGAAACAAGCAACACAATCCCAGTTACATCATCTAAACCATAAGTAATTGGCAAGAATAATGCAACTGCCATTGTAGCACTCAAACCGGGAATTGCTCCAAACACTATTCCTATGATCACTCCAAATAATATTGCAACTAAGCATGAAGGATTTAATATTGCCGCTGCACCAATAGCAAAAGATTCAAACATGGTTTTCTCATACCTCCCTCAATTTTTATTTTCCAAATAATATTCCCATCGGAAGAGAAAGATGCATTATGTCTTTGAACAGTGCATAAGTGCTAAGCGGCAGCACAATTGAATAAATAACAGTTGTAAAATAATTATGTCGTGTATTCGCAGGTGCGAGCAATATACTCATAATAAAAAGGAATATCATCGAAGAAATTACAAAACCCAGTATTTCCATGAACGCCACATAAGCAAAAATTAATGCAAAAGAAAGTACGGCATTTTTTGTATCTTTCTGTTCTTCTTCTCCTTTTTCTTCGTGTATATCTAAAAATTGTTTTGCTTTTAAAAAACCTTGGTATGTCAGGAATACAGCCAGTAGTAAAAGAATGCTTCCATAAATTCTTGGCATAAATTCAGCACCTATAGATACGTGTGGACTTGGTTTGATATAAATTGAACCGATTAAGTAAGAAATAGCAAACACTGCGATGACAATGCCTGTAATCAAATCTTGGTATTTCTTTAATATTTGTCCATTCATTAAGGGTTTATCCCTCCTTTAAATCTCTAGACAAAATAGACATATATTAGTATTTTTTTTAACGATTTAACTTGATTGTCTTCATATAGCATTATTCTTCTAGTATTAAATAGCTTTAAATTATCTTTAGATATATATTTTTTATATCATCTTTTGTCATTGATTTGGGATTATTATCCAAAAGCCTTGTCACTTTGGCAGCTCCTTCGACAAGAATGTCAAGATCTGCTTTTGTTATCCCATATTTCTTTAAATCATGTGGTATTTTTAAGTCATCTGTTAACTTGAATATTTCTTCTACAACTTTTTTGGAGATATTGCTAGATTCATCAACATCTAAACCCATAGCAACGGCAACCTCTTTAAACTTATCTTCAACATAATCTGCATTGTATTCCATAACATAAGGAAGTAAAATGGCATTCGATATTCCATGTGGTATGCGATATTTACCACCAAGGGGATAAGAGAGAGCATGCACTGCAACCGTGCTTGATGATGCTATACACATTCCTCCGTAAAAGGCAGCAAGCAACATATTCTCTCGTGCAGAAATATCGCTACCACTGGCATATGCCCTCCTTATATTTTTTGAAATGAGGTTGATTGCTTTTAATGCATACATGTCACTGAAAGGATTGGCCTTCTTAGAAATAAAACATTCGATAGCATGGCAAAATGCATCTAAGCCAGTTGAGGCAGTAACCGAAGGCGGAAGCTTCAATGTCATTTCAGGATCAAGTATCACATAATCCGGTATAAAGTTTGGATTAACAATTCCGACTTTTAATTCTTTCTCTGGAACAACTACTATGGAATTAGGCGTTGCTTCAGAGCCTGTTCCTGCTGTAGTCGGGATAAATATTGACAATTTGCCTCTGTTTTTAATTAATGAGGGATTTAAAATATCTTTAGCATATTCCGGGTTAGTCACCAAAACTGAAATTATCTTGGCAGTATCCATAACACTTCCACCGCCTACTGCAACAATTAAGTCAAATTCTACATTTTTAATTTCGTCATATATTTTAAGTACCTGGGCATATTCCGGCTCAGATGGAACATCTTTTACAATCCTTGTATTACATGAAGAAAGTATTTTTTCAATCCGCAAGGTAATACCGGTTTCGAATATTCCTCTATCTGTCAAAATTATTACATCTTTTGCTTTCGATTCTTTTGCAAGTTCAGATAGCTGTGAGACGCTTCCAGCTCCGCCTATGACCATTCTTGGAAGCCTCATCTGATAAATACTTGTCATATTTATTCTCCTTTATTTATTGCTTCTCAAATTTACTTAAAACTACTTTTAATGCAGCATCAATTTTAGAATCATCTATATTAAATGGTGCTCGGCAAGGACCTACCTCGTAACCCATTAATTCCGTTGCACGTTTGATAATTGAATTAGGATTCCCCATTTTAAATACCTCTCTAATCGGTCTTATACTGACCTGGGCTTTTTTGGCACCTTCCAAATCTCCTGTGATAAATTTTTCATATATAGCAACTAGTTCCCTAGGAACTATATTTGCACAACCAGCTATTCCTCCCTTGCCTCCAGCTAATAGATTCCATAAAATCAAAGAATCGTTCCCCGAAAGCACTGAAAAATCCTCCGGTGTTGCTTCTATATACTTAAGTATATTATCAAAATTTCCGCTGCTGTCTTTTATCCCAACAATATTATCTATCTCTGAAAGTTTTTTCACTGTTTCTACCCCTAAATTCACTCCTGTTCGAGGAGGAATGTTGTAGAGGATAATTGGTATATCAACTGCTAAAGCTATATCCCTAAAATGATTGTAAAGCATTTTTTGATCACTTGCAGCATAATATGGGCATACAATTGATACCGCGTCTGCTCCCATTTCTTTGGCTTTTCTTGTTAATCCAATGGTTTCCTTTGTAGTAATGCAACCCGTCCCTGCATAAACTGGCAATCTGCCCTTGTTTTCATCTATTACAACTTCTATTACTCGCAGTTTTTCTTCATAACTCAACCCATAGAACTCTCCATTTGTACCAAGACAAAAAAGACCGTGTATTCCGCTATTTACAAAGCGGTTTACCTGATTTCTTAATTCTTTTTCATTTATTGTTTCGTCAGGAAACATAGGCGTCAACATAGCGACTATAATACCTTTAGGCTCAAACATAATGCCACTCCTTTTCTAGTTGTTTAGATTTTATTTCAAATTCACGACTCGTGCAGGTTTTTTTCCCTCAAAAAAAGCTATGATATCTTCCGCTAAATACTTAGACATTCTGGAACGGCACTCCTCAGTAAAACTAGCTCCATGAGGAGATAATATTACATTTTCAAGTTTTAAAAACGGGCTATTGTCCGGCAAAGGTTCTCTGCAAAAAGCATCTAATGCAGCTCCATAAATTTTACCTTCTTTTAATAATTCAAGCAAAGCCTCTTCATCAACAACTTCTCCTCTTGCAAAATTTATAAACACGGCTGTAGGCTTAAGCATGAAAAGAAGTTTGCGATTGATAAGACCTTTTGTTTCTAAAGTTAGTGGTAAGTGTATGGAAATAACATCGGCAATTTTAAAAACTTCTTCCAAGCTATTTCTAATCTCTATTCCTTTTGCGGCTGCTTTCTTTTTGTCAATATAAGGGTCATAAGCTAATACTTTCATTTGAAAACCATTAATTGCCATTCTCGCAACTTCTGAGCCTATACTTCCCACACCGATTAAACCCAAAGTTTTTCCTGTGAAATCCAGCGAACGGTTATCATTTTTAATAAACCAGTTGCCATTTCTGAGAGCTTTATCTATTATTGTTATCCTTTTGAACACCGCCATCATAGCTGCAATGGTATGTTCTGCCACAGAAAGAGAATTGGCATTACCAGTGTTCACTATACATATACCGCATTCAGTTGCAAACTTAACGTCTATATTATCTACACCTGCACCATGTTTCGCTATTATCTTAAGATTTTTTCCATTACTGATAATATCCTTGTCAATTTGCGCAAGGCGCACAATCATTCCATCAACATCTTTAACCAGACCCATAAGTGTTTCTTTGCTTTCATCTGGAGCTATGATCACTTCGAATTTTTCTTTAAGCATATCTGTTCCGCAAGAGTGGATAGGACTAGTTATGAGGATTTTTTTCATTACACCATCACACCTTCCCACCAGCCATTACAGCTGCAAGATTTATGGCGTCAATCATGCTTTCGGGGTTTGCTGTGCCTTTACCGGCTTTGCCGAAAGCCACACCATGATCTACCGATGTCCGAATTATAGGCAATCCTAAAGTTGTATTGACGCCGGAGAGGGAGCCCCATTTTCCTAACTTGTCATCGTATTTAAAGCCAACAAGTTTTGTGGGGATGTGGCCTTGGTCGTGATACATGGCTACTACTGCATCATATTGGCCTCCTCTAAGTTTGACAAATACGGTATCAGGCGGTACGGGACCTTCTACCTGTATTCCCATTGAAGATGCTTCTTTTATCGCAGGCTCAATTTCTTCTATTTCCTCTCGTCCGAAAAGACCGTCTTCACCAGAATGTGGATTAAGACCCGCTACAGCTGTGCGAGGATTTTCTATGCCCATTTTTGTTACTGCTTCATTCGTAAGCTGGATTACCTTAAGAACTCTGTCCTTCGTAACTAAATCCGGCACTTGCCTAAAGGCCACATGTGTTGTAACATGTGAAACTCGAAAATCTTTGTCCACAAGCATCATGCAGTAGTCTTTGGTATTAGTATAATCGGCAAATATCTCCGTGTGGCCCGAATACTTATGTCCTGCAAGATTTATGGCCTGTTTGTGTATCGGACCTGTTGTAACTGCATCCACCTTGCCTTCCAATGCCAGCTCGATACCTTTTACTATATACTGAAAGCTTGACTCACCTCCTAGTTTTGTCACTTTACCAAATTCAATTCTCTCGACATCTACATTTTTTAAATCAAATACATCGATTGTCCCATACTCGTATTTACAGTCTTCGACATTAGTCACAGGGTTTATTTGCATATTTACTTTTGCAATTTTTATCGCTTGTTTCATGACCTCGGCATCACTTATTACAACAGGGTTGCATTTATCATATATTTCAGCATTACTTAAGGCTTTAGCCGTTATCTCAGGGCCGATACCGCAGGGATCACCTACTGTGATAGCTACTATGGGCTTTTTACTAGACATTATTTATTAACCTCCTTGGCAACAAATTTAAGTATTATGGATTATTACACTTCTTCTAAAAAATTTAATGTTTTTTCTGCTTCGATATTATTTTGCAGATGTTTAATTACCTCCAAAATTGCCGTCGGCGTTCCAAAACCTCCGGCTTTAGTCACAATGGGAATATCATGGGCTTTACCTCCGATTAATCGTCCCAATGGAATACCGGCTAGGATTTCATCTTCCAACTCTATACCCTTCGCTTTTAATGCGCTTAATACATGAAGAGCCGTATCGCCACCGGTTATTACAAGGCTTTGAACTACTTTTTCATCAATTAGCTTAACTACAATTTCACCGATAGCAGATGCTATAATCTTTCCCTGTTTATTTATTGAGGAGTCTTTTTCGTTTATTGGCTTAAAAAGCGTATCCACTGCTATTATGAATGGTTTAGATGCTGTTTTTTGAGTTTCAATATTTATTCGAATCTTTTGCACAATTTCTTGTACTTCTTCAGCTGCCATACCTTTAATTATTTTTTCTGTGTTGATTTTTGTAAAATCAGCATTTATGTTTTTTAATACTTCTTCTATCTGCCAGCGAGTTGTCTGATTGCATGTTCCGGCTACCACTAGTATAATTCCTTCCTTTGACGGCAGCCTTGCAAGTTTATCAGATGATAGACCTATCACCTTAGGTAAATATGCGGCAAATCCTGCCGCACCTGCCATTACTGTTTCTTCCGGCAGGGACTTGCAAGCAAGTACAATATTGTTAAAATCATCTTTCGTGACAGCATCAATAGCTATTATTTGGTATCCATTTTCCTGGAGATCTTCTACTGCACCTAATATTGCAAAACTACCTTGACGAACAGTTTTCAAGTCTATGTTGCCCACTTTTCTTCCTACTTGTTTTTGAATAATCGTTGGAACATGGCATAATTCTTGTTCCATTTTATTGAATGAGCATAGGTTTTCAACACTATTATCAGTATAAATAGGTACTGATGTAACTTTTAAATATCCATTTACCATATAGCGTCCATTATCCGGATAAGACGGGACTAATATTGCTAAGTTTGAACCAAGAGCATCCATCACAGCCTCAAGTTCAGTTCCCGGATTTCCTCTAAATGTTGAATCTACCTTTTTGTATATACGGCTAAAACCAGCATTTTTTAGCATATTGCATATATCAAAAACTCTTTTGTAGGCTTTTTCGTCATTTAACGGTCGGGTATTTGAGTTAATTGCTAAAATCTCATCACAATCTAAAAACTCACCTAATGTATCATAATTAACTACGACTTTGGTCTTTAATCCATATTTTCGAAATTGAATGCCTGTATCACTGGCACCAGTAAGATCATCTGCTATTATTGATATGTACCCCATAGATTTACTCCTTCCGATAGCTTTGCTTTTTAAAGTGCAGCGAATGTCAAATGTATTTCTATTTTCATTATTTAATAGCTTGCAATATCTGTGCCAGTGTTAAAATAAAAGTTGATAAATAATTTTAAAAGCAGCTATATCTTAGTAATAGCAAGAGTTTAAAGAACTTGCTGTTTTAGTTTTATAGCTAACAATATTCTCTTTATTTTGATTCGATTTTTCCAAAATGAAAAATAGGCTGTCTTAACAAACAGCCTATTCCCCTTGAGTAGTATTTGAACAATGTATTTTTTCAATTTGAAATAAATATCTCATTTTGCAATATCCCATTTTTTTAATTTCCGCCACAATGTGGTCTGGCTTATTCCGAGTTTTTTACAGGTTTTCTCTTTATTATAGCCAGTAAGTTCTAAGGTTTTACGTACTATTTCCTTTTCCATGTCTTTCATGTTCCCTTTTAGTACTATATGAATACCGCCGCATGTTTCTTTGTTATTCATTTTATCTTCAGATATCCCTTTTATTCCACCTATATCTTCCGGAGTAATTTGTAGTCCTCCCTTAAGCACTACTAATCGTTCAAGCATATTTTCCAACTCTCTTACATTCCCCGGCCAATGATAGGCATTAAATATCTGCAATACTTCATCAGTAATTATAGGCCGCACCTTATTAGTCTTACCGCAAATCTTTTCAAGCAAGCGGTCTATTAATAGAGGGATGTCATCCTTTCGTTCTCGTAAAGGAGGCAGCAATAATCTAAGCACATTTAACCTATAATATAAATCTTGGCGAAAGGTTCCTTTTTCAACATCTTCCTCTAAATTTCTGTGAGTTGCCGCGATAATGCGAACATCAACCGGGATAACTCTGTCACCGCCTACCCGGATAATGGCTTTTTCCTGAAGAACTCGAAGAAGGCGGGCTTGTAATTTTAGCGGAAGTTCTCCAATCTCATCCAGGAATATAGTACCATTGTGAGCTAATTCAAATAGTCCTTTTTTGCCTCCGCGGCGTGCACCGGTAAAGGCTCCCTCTTCATAGCCAAACAACTCGCTCTCTAACAGGTTTTCGGGAACTGCCGCACAGTTAACAGCAACAAAAGGACCGTTTTTTCTGAGGCTCGCATTATGTATGCTCTGCACGAGCATTTCCTTGCCCGTGCCAGTTTCCCCGGTAACTACCACTGCTGCCTCAGCTTGTGCAAATTGTTTTGCCTGATTGATAACCTTTTTCATCATCGGTGAGCAAGTTATAATATCTTCAAAAGTATATTGTGCAACATGCCCTTTTAGATAAAGTTCCCGTCGTACTTTATTTTCAACAGCCTGCAGATGGCCGGCATCTTGAAATGTTATTACGATTCCATTTGTTTCGTTGTTTGTTGTTACCGGAACTAAATTGTGAACTATCATAGAGTTTCCAACACGATGAAGTTCTCCCAAAAGGGGCTTGCCCTGTTCTTGAACCCTTTTTAAAGCTAGGCTTGGCAGCACGTTTCCCGCAGGCTGGTTTAAAAGTGAAGTTTTTGATTTGCTTAATATCTTCTCTGCTGCAGGGTTTACCAAGGAAATTTTGCCTTCTGCATCTGTAGCGATAATTCCTTCATACGTAAAATCCAGTATTGCTTTAAACTGCTCAGCTTTAGCTTTTTCTCTTCGGCGCACGACAACTAACTCTTGAGCTTCTCTTAATGCCATACTTATCGACTCTTTACCGGAAGTTACAAGCACAGACTCTAAGCCCAATTTTTTACTGTATCGGACAGATACCGCATCTCCCACTATTACCTGTATGCCGTCTTGCTTAGCCTTTTTAATAACACTTAGTGCATCAGCTTCAGTTTTTATCTCCAGTTCCTCAATTTTAACATCCAATACTTCCTCTAGACTCTTACTGCCATATATTATATTTCTAAACCCTACCACACCTATATGATCGCCGCATCTTTTAGCACTGGCTACGGCCCTTATAATATCATAAGGGCTTACTATAATTTCCACTACCGGCTCATCTAGTCGCTGAGTTATAGCCGTTGCAGTACCTCCCCGACTAATTATTACTTCCGCACCCTCATCGATAAGCTTTTTTGCAGCTTTAACACCTTCTTCTAAATCACCTACTACAATTTTTGCTGCAACTTCAAGTTCATCACATGTGTGTCGAGCCACATCCGATAGCTCAACATACGGTGCTACAATGGCTATTTTATATGGCATGATTCTTTTCACCTCTTTGAGAATCGCTTAATAAAACACAGATGGGAACCGTAAGGTTCCCATTATTCTTCAACTTTTTCTTCAGGCTTTTCTTCCTGAATATCTTCAGGTTTTATGATTCTTTCAACAACTAAATCAACTTTTTCTACTGTATATCCCGTAAGGGTTTCTACTTCACTGATAATTTTTTCTCTTGCCTTTTCGGCTACTTCAGGAATCTTAACACCATATAAAACGGTAACTTTCACCTCAAAGGACACAGTGCCTTCCGATTCTTCAAACTCCGTCGGGTCGGTTTTCTTTACTGAAATCTGTGGTGTAAACCTATCTACAAACATTCTGGTGAAACCTGCAAGGCCTCCCTTTTTATCCTGCTTATAAACTTCTTCAACTTTACGCATAGCCTCTTTTGCTATCTCAATAAAAACCGAATCGCTTATAAAAGTTTTGCCACTCATAAAATTAGCCCTCCTTTATGATATAATTTATTATCATCTAAATTATATATTCGTTATAAACCGCAAATAACCTCTTTATTTTTTTATTTTTTTTGTTTTAGTAACATTGTGTATCTTTTAAGAAAGGATTTCCCATTTTTATGTAGAATTAATATGCTAAACCAAAAAACAGATTTTATTAGAATTGCAGGGGGATGTACAATGAAATATATTGATTTAAGAAGCGACACAGTAACTTTACCGACACAAGAAATGCGCGATTCAATTTGTCATGCTTCAGTCGGAGATGATGTATACGGTGAAGACCCCACCATCAATCGGTTGGAAGAAATGGCAGCTGATATTTTCGGTAAAGAAGCGGCTATGTTTGTAACCAGCGGGACCCAGGGTAATCAGATATGTGTAATGTCACATACACGACCGGGTGATGAAATTATTCTTGAAGAAAAATGTCACATAATAACCTATGAGGTTGGCGGCATAGCACGACTTGCAGGAGTTCAAGGCAGACTTCTTCAAGGCAAAAAGGGTATTATGGACCCTTTGGATATCGAGGCAGCTATACGTGAAGACGATATTCATCAACCGAAAACCAGCCTTATATGTCTTGAGAATACCCATAATCGGGCTGGTGGTACTGTAATTCCTATAGATGTGCTTAAAGGCACTTATGAAGTGGCAAAAAAGCATAATATTGCTATACATATGGATGGAGCCAGAATTTTTAATGCAGCTTCATATTTAAGGGTTTCGGTAAAGGAAATCGCAAGCTACGCTGACTCAGTAATGTTTTGTCTTTCAAAAGGGCTGTGTGCCCCTGTAGGGTCCATAGTTGTCGGAAGCAGGGATTTTATTTTAAAGGCTCGTAAATTTAGAAAAATGTTAGGCGGCGGAATGCGTCAGGCAGGTTTTTTAGCAGCTGCAGGTATTGTTGCATTGGAAAAAATGACTTCCCGATTAGACGAAGACCACGATAATGCCAGAATTTTAGCCGAAGGACTTAACAACATGCCAGGTATTAATATAGACATGGAAACTGTTCAAACCAACATAATCTTATGTGATATCAGCGGTCTTAGAATGTCCGCCAATGAATTCTCAGCTAAACTTTATGAAAGAGGTATAAAGATAAACGGCGGAAATACAGCAACTGTAAGGTTTGTAACCCATTATTGGATTACAAGAGAAGATATAAATACAGTCTTGGAAACCGTAAAAGCTATTGCTATTAAATAAAATAAAGTACGCTATTTTTTGAAGGGAGGATTTATTGTTGCAGTTTTTGAACATGGTAAGTGAAAATTATATTACGGCTATTCTTTTGGCAGTCGTTATTCTTTTCGCCATAATACACTTTATAAAAAGCAAAAAAGAAAAAGATAAGATTGGCAAAGTAATAGATCGACTCCAGCAATTTAACGACGGGCTTTTATGGCAAAATTTCGATGACATTAAAGGCGGTAAATTAGGCGAACTTTGTCAAGAAATTAATGCCGTAACACAAAACACAAGGCATCTCGTAGGCGAACTTTCTATAGCATCCGAGCAGTTGCAAGAACTGTGCAAGAAATTTTCTTCAGAAACCGACACATCGGCTAAGGCCTCTCAGGAAGTTGCCGAAACCATAAGTCATGTAGCTCATAGAGCCGAAGAACAGGTAAAAGCATGCAGCAATGCCGTCAATGAAGTTGAAAATCTCAGCAACCTTTCCAACCGCATAGCTTCAGAAACTGCAAGCGTTGTTTCTGGAAATATTGAGGTGCAAAAATCGTTAAGCGAAACATTTAAAATGATTGAAAATCTTGTCCATTCAGTTGAAATGACCTCACGGGAAAACAGCGTTACCGCTGAAAGGGTTCAAGCTTTAAAACAGGAAACCGATAAAATCGGCGGAATCATAACTTCCGTCGAAAGCATTGCCCAGCAGACGAATCTTCTCTCATTGAATGCAGCAATTGAAGCTGCCAGAGCCGGCAATGCCGGAAAACAATTTGCTGTTGTCGCCGACGAAATACGAAAGCTCTCAATAAATGCTCAGTCTGCTGCCGGAGAAATTAAAAGTAATATAAAAAATATTAGTGACAGGATATTGAAATTATCAGAAGAAATCGTATTAAGTTTTGATAAAATAAAAAAAGAGGCAGAACAAGCAAATACTACAAAAGGTTCACTGCAGGTTACTTCTGAAATAATTGAAAACACGCTCAAGTCTATGGACCACATAAGTGAACTTACAAAAGATGAGGCTTCGGCTACCGAAAACATCAAAAATTTAATTGTTGATTTTTCATCACTGACCGAGAATATATCTGCTGCTTTTCAGGAAACCGCTGCCGTTTCCGAAGAGCAGGCTGCTGTAATGAGTAATATAAACAACACTACAGAAAGCCTTGTAAAAGTATCTTCAGAAATATCGGGTTACGTGGAGAAAGTTTTACAAAATCGGAATTACGACGTATCTTCAGAAATCAAATCAAAATTACTAGATGCACTTAAAAATTATGTCAAATCTGAAGCGATACTCTCAATGCAAAGAGAAAATCATCTTAAAATTTTCAATGAATTGAAAGATGAATTCCCAAACCTTACAGGTATAATTACCGTTGATGCCTATGGAAAAAGCATAGCAAATTCTAATCCTTCGGAAGTAACCGACTTTTCCTTCCGAGATTGGTTTAAGGCTGCAAAAGCAGGAAAGGATTTCACATCACAAATGTATATTTCGGCTCTTACCGGAAAACCTACGGTTACCGTTGCAACTCCAATTTTCAAAGAAGGCCGCTTTATCGGAGCTGTTAGTGCAGGTATATGCCTAAAATAAGAGTAAAGAACTGTTAATATTGATTTTTTATCAAAATGAATTCTTTACAGAAAAACTTTTCTAACTATGTAAACTGAAGCCACAAAACTTGCAAAATCAGCAAGCAAACCTAATACAACCGAATATCTTGTTTTTCGTATACCTACTGAACCAAAGTATACTGCTATTATATAAAATGTAGTATCACTCGAACCAAGCATTGTTGATGCTAATCTTCCAATAAACGAATCAGGACCGTGCGTATCAAAGATTTCCATCGTCATGCTTAGTGCTGCCGGCCCCGAAAGACTGCGAATTATAGATAAAAGCAGAGCATCTGTCGGGGCCTTTATTACTTTTAAAATAGGTGACAAGAGTTTTACAAGTATATCAACAGCCCCCGACTCTCTAAAGATTCCTACGGAAACATATATCCCAATGAGGTAAGGTATAAGTTTTACAGCCATCATAAATCCTTCTTGAGCTCCTTCGATAAAAACTTCAAATATTCTGACTCCTTTTATATGTCCATATAAAAACACTATAAAAATCAAGCCTGGTATAAACCATGAAAAACTTTCTCCCAACATTTCAGAGGTCAATTATATTTCCTCCTCCAATATAGATTTCGAATTATTATATCACTTATAATAGCCATAATAGTAGAACAAGTAGTGGCAAACAGAACAGTCCCTACTATTTCCGATGGATTTTTAGACCCGACCGATGCCCTTAATGCTATTAATGTTGTAGGAATTAAAGTAACGCTTGAAGTATTGATTGCCAAAAATGTACACATAGCCTCAGATGCGGTATCAGGGTCATTATTGAGTTTTTGTAATTCTTGCATAGCTTTTAGGCCGAAAGGGGTTGCCGCATTTCCAAAGCCCAGCATATTGGCACTTAAATTCATTAAAATACAGCCTAATGCCGGATGGTTTTTAGGTATCGACGGAAAAAGCCAGCTAAAAAGCGGTGCTATTAGATGACTGAGTTTATCTATAAGACCGGATTTTTCTGCTACTCTTGCTATACCCATCCACAAACCGACAATACCTATAAGAGCTATGGCTCTTTGAACCGCACTGCCTGCTGCTGTCATAGCAGCAGTTGTAACAACATCAATCTTTCCGTTGATAGCTGCAGCAATAATACCCCCTAAAACAAAAAAAGAAAAAATATGATTCATTATCTATTCCCTCCCTTAAATATCTATGAAAAAAAAACAGGAACTTTCCTGTTTTTTTATAAACATTAGTATTGAACTTGCTTTTGTTGTGTTGAAATGCCCTTTGATATTGTGGTTTAAAGATAGTAGTATAATAAGATTATCTGCATATCTTTTTATTTTGAGATGCAGTGAAAATATTCATATACTGCCCGTGCTGCTTTCTTATTCATGCCCGGTGCGCTCGCAAGTTCTTCTAAGGAAGCCTGCTTAATACCTTCAAGACCGCCGAATGTCTTAAGAAGTGCCAGCCGGCGGGCTTTTCCTATACCCGGAATGTCTTCCAACACAGATTTTAGATTCCTCTTGGTTCGGAGACTTCGGTGAAAGCTCAGTGCAAAGCGGTGTGCTTCATCTCTTATCCTTTGAACTAAATAAAGTGCCTCAGAGTTTTCCGGCAGTATGATGGGTTCGTCCATTCCTTCCGTAAAAATATGCTCAAACTCCTCTGCTAAAGCAATCGTGGGTATAAAAGATAAACCTAATTCCTTTAAAGCCTGGCGTGCATACTTGAGCTGGCCTTTACCTCCATCGATTAGAAGAAGGTCAGGTAAATTGTTAAATTTCTTATCACCTGAAAGTGCTCGCTTAAACCGTCTAAAAACAACTTCTTTCATGCTTTCAAAGTCATTTGGCCCTTTAACAGTCTTTATTTTAAATTTCCGATAATCTTCCTTTTTGGGCTGAGCCTCCTCAAAGACTACCATGGACGCCACCGATTCAGCACCTTGCGTGTTTGAAATATCGAATGCTTCGATACGCCTTGGTATATCCTCTAGATTTAGATATTGCTTCAACTCTTCAAGTGCTTGAAGGTTTCTTAGTTTTTCACGCTCGTCCTTACTATCAACTTGCTCCAAATAGATTCGTGCATTTTCAGCAACCATTTCCGCAAGTTTCTTCTTTTCTCCACGCTTTGGTATTATTACATAAGCTTTAGACCCTTTTTTGTGTTTAAGCCATTCTTCTATTGTAGCTTTATCATCGATGTCTTCATCGATGATAATTTCATCAGGTACAAAATTAGCATTGTTATAAAACTGTTTTACAAAAGCCGTAAGGATTTCCTTCCGTTCTGCTCCATTGGTATTGCTCAAAATAAAAGGTTCCCGCCCCACAACTTTCCCTTCTCTTACAAAAAATACCTGTATACATACCATGTCAATGCCTCTTGCCATAGCAATAATATCTTGATCTATCATATCTGTAGATACTATCTTTTGCTCTTCTAATACCTTCTCCAACGCCGCAATCTGATCCCTTAACGCAGCAGCTTTTTCGAAATTCAAATTATCAGCAGCCTCTTGCATTTTCTCCTTTAGTTGTTTAACTAGGGTTTCCTGTTTTCCTTCTAAAAACATTATAATGTTTTTAATAATTTCATCATACTCCTCTGCTTCAATAAAACCTTGGCATGGGGCAAGACAGCGCTTTATGTGGTAATTAAGACATGGTCTTTCTTTTAGCGGAGTTTGGCTTAAATCCTTTCTACAGCTACGAATCGGAAAAATCTTATTTATTACATCAATTGCTTCCCTCATAGCTCCAACATCGGCATAAGGTCCAAAGTAGCGAGCTTTATCTTGTTTTACCCTTCTGACAACCTCCAGACGTGGAAAGGGTTGGTTCAGTGTGATTTTAATATAAGGATACTGCTTATCATCGCGCAGTAAAATATTATATTTAGGCCTATTAAACTTTATTAAATTACACTCTAGTATAAGTGCTTCAACTTCTGAATCCGTAACTATATATTCAATATTTTCGACCTTTGAAATCATTGAAGCAACTTTTATTGGAAGGTTTTTCGGGGACTGAAAATAAGACCTTACTCTGTTTTTTAGAGATACGGCCTTACCTACGTATATTATTCTATTTCGCTTGTCTTTCATTATATAAACACCGGGTTTTTCTGGGAAATCAGCTATTTTATCTGGATTAAACATAAAAATTCCTCCCACCAATATTATTATATCAGCAGAAGGAAAGCTTGTCACTTTTCCTGATGAATGTGATTTACATGTTCAAATCCTTCTTTTATGATATGGACTACATGCTCATCATCCAAAGTATAGTATACTTGCTTGCCCTCTTTGCGAAATTTAACAAGGTGGGCAGTCCGAAGTACCCTAAGATGATGCGATATGTTGGAAACCGTAGAATTCAAGAGAGCCGCAATATCGCATACACATAATTCTTCCTTGGACAATATGTAAACAATCTTCACCCGTGTTTCATCAGCAAGAACTTTGAATAGATCTGCCAAATCCAGCATATCCGGAATAGTATTTGCCAATCGCCTAACTTTATCTTCTTCAATACAGAATACTTCACAAACATCTTTTTCTTCACTTACATTATCATCCACTTTATTTTTCTTCCCTTATAATGTATTTAATAAAATTATACCAAAATGGCCAAAATTTTTCCACTAATAATATAGTATCACAAAAACATCACATTTCACACAAATTTTTACCAAAATTCATTGTTAAAATTAAGATTGTATAAGAATTTATTTAAATCCCCCTTTATAATTTATTTAAAGCCCCTCTTTGGCAGGTTCATCCTGCTTTTTTTTTAAAATTTTACTGGTTTAATTATTGCTTTTTTGATATACTTTAAAATATATTATTTTTTATTAACGCTCGCAATCTTTTTGAGGAGGCAAAAAAATGATTATTGGTATTGTTAAAGAATTAAAAGAACAGGAAAATCGCGTAGCAATTACACCTGCCGGTGTAGACACCCTTACAGCTTGCGGCAATAAGGTTTTGATTGAAAAAGGTGCCGGTATAGGATCCGGCTTTTCTGACGAGAGTTACGCAGCCGCAGGAGCAGATATGATGGACAGTGCCTCTGACGTGTGGAAAAACAGTGAACTGATAGTAAAGGTCAAGGAGCCCCATGAATCAGAATATAAGTATTTAAGACCAGATTTAGTCTTTTTTGGCTATCTGCACTTGGCAGCCGATCCTAACTTAACTAAAACTCTTATGGATTCAGGTATTACCGCAATAGCCTATGAAACAGTTCAACGCCATGATAGGAGCCTTCCGCTCTTAACCCCTATGAGTGAAGTAGCAGGGCGTATGGCTATTCAAGAAGGTGCAATATACCTTGAAAAAACCCGTGGAGGTAAAGGTATATTATTAGAAGGTGTGCCTGGCGTAACTCCTGCATCGGTAGTAGTTGTTGGAGCCGGCACTGTTGGAAGAGGAGCCATAAGGAGGGCGATGGGATTAGGTGCTCGCGTAACCGTTATAGATATAAATGTTGACAGGCTCAGGTATCTAGAAGATATTTTTATGGGCAGAATTGAAACACTGTATTCTAACCGTTTTAACCTTTCCAAAGCTACAAAATATGCAGATTTAGTAGTAGGTGCAGTCTTAATCCCCGGTGCAAAAACGCCCAAGGTAATTACTGAAGAAATGGTTAAAAAAATGCAGCCCGGCAGCGTTATTGTTGATGTAGCTATCGATCAAGGCGGTTGTGTTGAAACTATTAAACAGCCTACGACGCATGCTGATCCTGTATTTGTAAAGCATGGTGTTATACATTATGCCGTTTCTAACATCCCCGGAGCGGTACCCCGCACATCTACTCTTGCCTTGACAAATGCTACTTTACCATATTTAGTCGAACTAGCCAAAAAGGGATGGAAACAAGCTGCTTTAGATGATCAAGCATTAGCAAAAGGTATCAACATTATGAACAATAAAATTACAAATCAAGCGGTAGCTGAAGCTCATAATCTTCCATATTATCCTGTGGAAGAAGTAATAAATGAAATTTAACTTTAAAAAACTCTACTCTGTAAAGAAATTCTGACTTTACAGAGTAGAGTTTTTTATTACACCATATAATCATAAAAAGCCATATTTTAGTTTAGCAATCCCGCAATAGCTGCTCCTATTAATGTTGCATTTTCTGCCTGAACAAATTCACAGTAAAAATCCTTTTTATCATTAAGATAATCCTTTATATAATAATCAAGTTTATCTTTAAACAGTTTGGATTTATAAAAAGTTGAACCTTCGGCGGTTATACATACAGGTTTACAAGGATTTATACCTTCACCAATTTTGAGTAATATAGCCGAAAGATTTATTGCTACAAGTTTTGCAGCTCTTTCTATTATGCAGTCAATAATGTGATATAGGATTATAGCATCATCGCCTTCCTCCGAACAGCAAGTTGAAAGAATACTCTTCGAATAAGGGTAATAGAGAAAATCATTTATATCCTTAGCAATAAGTTCACTTATTTTATCAAATTTCTTAGAAAATGCTTCAGAAAGCAAGCCTTCTGCTGCAGCCTTTTTTATGGCAGTAGCTATTAAACCGCCTTGATATTTACCTGAAAGCATTTTTTCAAAACTATATTCACCGGGATTAACTGTTTGAAGGTCATATTCCTCATCGATTAAACCCCTTGGTGCCTTAGAATACCCTCCTGATTCTACGTTAATAATCGTGAAACCCGATTTTCCCGCAAGATCTTTAGCTTTCTTTATATTACAGTTTTGCTCAATATAACAAGTATTTGTTCCGGTTCCCAGGATGAAACCTACATAGCTGGAAAACATCCTGTCCGGATATTTGGCCTTACCTCCAAGGAGTGTTGCAACAGTATCATTCAAGATTACTATATCCTTATTACCGTCTAAGCCCATGTCGTTTAAAGTTTTTAATAAATTTTCACCAATAACCTCGCCTATCAAATCTTTAACCCTTACCTCTTTGCTAAATTGAAGCAGTCGTCCGTCTTTATTCGGAAGAACTTCTGTCGGATAGGAAAAGCAAAACCCTATTTTCCTGCTATATTGCAAAACCGGCTTAATGTAGTTGGCCATTGTTTCAAAAAACTCTTCCTTTGATATTTCTCCGTAGGTCCCCGGCATACGATATGATTTATAATTTTCAATAATCGGTTTTTTCTCTCTGTCAAAATAGCAGGTGGCCACTCGAAAATTGGTACCGCCCGCATCCAACACTATAATAGGTTCTTCAAGAGGTATTTCTCTATCTACAGTTATGTATGTAGGTATCATTTGAAGAGAGCTGGGTTTACCTTCAAGGCCATTTTTCATCTCATCAATAAATATTTTGCAATTTTCCTCTATATCTATGTTTTCATAATCCATATTATACCTTTTTAAGAAATCTTTAACAAGTTGCTTTTGTTTTGGCATTTATACCACCCTTTTTAAATTTAGTTTTCTATAAATAATTGATTAAAAAAAGGGAACACACCCTTATTTATATACTAATAAGCAAACTCATGCACCCCACGGCATAAGAAAAGAAAATTCTGCCCCTCCTTCCGGACAATTTTTTGCCCAAACTCTACCATCGTGCAATTCAACAATTTTTTTTACAATAGCCAGTCCCAAACCTGTACCGCTTTTTTGCCGTGTTCTGGATTTGTCTACCTTGTAAAACCTTTCCCAAATAAAAGGAAGTTCATCCTCCGGTATACCGCTTCCGCTGTCTTTTACAGAAATAATGACACCTTCTTTGCAAGACTGTGCTTTTATTATTATTTTGCTATCATTAGGAGAATATCTTACAGCATTATCTATAAGATTTATCATTACCTGCTCAATACGGTCTTCATCAGCTGTAATTGATGGAATGTCGTCCATTTCTATTTTAAGCTCTATATTTTTATCATCACAAATAGGTAAAACCTTTTTAGAAACCCTTTCAATTAAGTCTTTAATTGATATACGATCTTTTTTTATATTTAAATGCCCTGCCTCAATATGCGAAAGTTGTAATAGTTCGTCCACCAGCCTGCGAAGTCGCAGTGTTTCTTCAAGAATAATGTTAAGGTATCTGTCATGTTCTTCACGATTTTCAACCAAACCATCCAGCAGAGCCTCAGTATAGCCTTGTAAATATGTTAGAGGTGTTCTTAATTCGTGTGAAACATCACCTAAAAATTCTTTCCTTAAGTCTTCCAGTTTTCTTTCTCGAGTAACGTCCTTTAGCACTGCAAGGATTCCCCACAGCTGTCCGTCTTCGTTAAAAAGGGGCGTCAACCTTGTGCTGATAATTCTTCCATTAATTCTCAATTCTTCACTGATATATTCTCCGCTGTCTTTAACGTGTTTTAATAAAGGCTCTAGGGTATTAAGATAATTGTTATCATATTCTTTAATATTTGGCATAATCTCAAGAGCTTGAGGATTAGCCATTATAATCTGATTTGCAGTATCAAATGTTACAACACCGTCAGTCATGCTTAGAAGTACATTTTGAAGCTGCTTTTTTTCCTGGTCTAGTGCATTAATATTTTCATTTAGTACATCTGATAAATAATTTATAGTTTTGGCCAAAGTCCCAATTTCGTCCTCGGAATCCACATCAACTTTGCTTTTGAATTCACCCTTTGCCATTTCCTCTGCCGCTTTCTTCATTTGAACCAGTGGTTTAGATACAGTCTTTGATAATACAAAGCTCAAGCCTGTAGAAATCAATACTGCTATAACCGCCGCAGACAAAATCAAACGTCGTATCTGCCATACTGTGTCTTCAATTGACGACATAGGAGAAAACAAAATAAGGCCACCGGCTACCCCTGCCTCAGTTCTTATAGGTAAAGCCACAGTAAGCATAGAAGCATTAAACTGAGGCGTATGACCTTTATGCACAACAATATTACCCTTTAAAACCTCTGACAACTCTTTTGGCCCAATAGCAATGCCGTTGAATTTTATCACATTTGAACTGGCTTGAATCAAACCTTGCCGGTCTATCAACACGGCATAAGCATTGATAAACTTACTTACATCAAGCAGTTCCGACGGATTTGCTCCCCCTAAAATTAAGGATATAAGCTGCTGGCCTTCGTTTATCATCTCATTTTTTCGCAGGTTAAAATAAAAGTCCTCAAACACACTGGAAAGCACCAAACCTGAGAACAAAAGAGCAACAATAGCTAAAACCGTCATATAAAGCCATAACTTTGTTACGATACTTTTCTTCGGATTCACTTTTCCACCTCAAATTTATAGCCAATACCCCAAACAGTATTTATATATGTGGCAGCTTTGCTGCGGCCAAGTTTTTCTCTAAGCTGTTTTATGTGCGTGTCCACAGTTCGCAAACTACCGTAAAAATCATAACCCCACACTTCTTTTAATAGCTTTTCTCTATTAAATGCTTTCCCTTTATTTTTAGCTAAAAAATATAATAGGTCAAATTCCTTAGGTGTAAGTGCAACTTCTTTGCCATCAACTTTAACAACTCTAGCTGCAGGATCAATTACCAATTCCGGGAAAATCAAGGCTTCAGCTTCATAATCTTGCTTAGATGCCATACGCCTCAATAATGCTTTAACTCTAGCTGTAAGTTCTCTGGGGCTGAAAGGTTTTACTACATAATCATCTGCTCCTAATTCAAACCCCAAAACCTTGTCAAATTCTTCGCCTCGAGCTGTCAGCATTATCACAGGCGTATCATATTTTTCCCTGATTTGCTTACAAACCGTCCAACCGTCAATAACCGGAAGCATCAGATCTAAAAT
The DNA here is from genome assembly GCA_022840405.1 of Tepidanaerobacter acetatoxydans. Classification (GTDB taxonomy): domain Bacteria; phylum Bacillota; class Thermosediminibacteria; order Thermosediminibacterales; family Tepidanaerobacteraceae; genus Tepidanaerobacter; species Tepidanaerobacter acetatoxydans_A. Next base: position 56,759 of record JALHJR010000003.1, on the reverse strand, counting down.
AATCAAATCATAGGATACACTTGATATCATGTCTAGAGCCTGTTGGCCTTCAAAAGCCTCATCGACAATAAATCCTTCCCTTTCTAAGTACAATCTCACTAAATCTACAATACGTTTTTCATCATCAACTACAAGTATTCTTGCGTTTCCTTGCACATCTAGCCCCTCCCTAGTTAGAACAAGGCCTTTAAATCTACTGCTCAAATTCTTATTTCGAGTCTAGCAGGTCTTTTTAAAGCCATATCTTTATATTCTATTCCCTAACAATATTATAGGTTTAACCGGTACGCCAGTCAATATATGAATGTTTAAAGTTATTTCAAAAATTTAAAAAGGTTGATTTAGTCATCAATGTATAAGGGTAATTACATATGCCCCTTTTTCATCTCTCCACTGGACTTATCTATGTAGTAATCTCCTTTTATCAAAAGCTCTGATATAGGTACAATTTTATATCCTTGATTGTTCAGCTCCTTTATAATTGACTCCAAGGCATCTTTCGTATGTTTTCCGTTATTATGAAAAAGCACTATGGAACCTGGTTTTACTTGATTTATTACTCTTTCATAAATTGCATTAGCACTCAAATCCTTCCAGTCCAGAGAATCTACATCCCATTGCACAGCGTAATATCCTAACTCGTTACAAGTAGCTATAAGTATGTTGCTATAATCTCCAAAAGGTGGTCGAAATAAAGTGGCATTTTGACCTGTAAGTTCTTTAATTTTGTTATGTGTTTCAGTTATTTCTTTCACAATTTCATCTTTCGAAAGGCTCCCCATATTAGGATGGGTTGCTGAGTGATTTCCTATCTCATGACCCTCTGCTGCTATGCACCGGGTCATATCCGGATATTTGTCCATCCAAAATTTAACGAGAAAAAAAGTGGTTTTTATGTTATATTTCTTTAAAATCTCCAATAATTTCGGCGTAATATCCGAACCCCAAGCCGCATCAAAAGATATAGCTACCTTTTTTTCCTGTGTTTCTACCCGGTATATGGGCACAAGCCGATCAGCTCTGGCAAAAACAGCAATAGCCTTGGGGAAAAATGTATAATAATTAGCGAATATTACAGCTGCCAATGTTAAAAAACATATAAGCTTAGTTATACTAATCCTACTAAAAGATAACCGTTTGATTTTTCCCACCTCCCTCTTAATACTTCAAGCTTCTTTATTTTATTCATAATAAAAGCTTGATATGAATATTAAGCAAAAATATCATTGCATTGAATATAAGTTAAAAGTTTCGAATACTATTTACTAATAAATCGGGAGGTGGATTTCAATGATTACCATGAGGCAGCGAAAGGGAGTTGTTCTGGGAATAATCTGGAGCTTTATTTCATGGATACCTTTTTATACCGAATACCTCAGTACAATCAGAGGTTATGTTGGAATACCGGCAGCGCTGGGGCTTAACCTTGAGCTGGCTTTAAATCGCGGCGATGCTTTCGTTTTCAGTATTCTATTGGGGGCTGGTATTGGTTTTTTTACAGCAAGCCTATTGGACTTTTTTACTAACAGTGTTAAAATTATTGGGCTGTTTCAAGCAAAGGAGAAAAAACTTTCTCGAAGGGGGCTGTGATTTTGCTTATATGGAAAACCTTTGTGACAACTTTTGCCTTGGTTTTTTTAGCAGAACTGGGTGATAAGACTCAGCTGTCCACAATGCTTTTAGCCGCTCACAACGAATCATATCTAAGTGTCTTTCTCGGAGCAGCTTTGGCTCTTATCTTAAACACTATTATAGGCGTGTATTTAGGCTCAGTCATATCAAAATCACTGCCTATGCATTATATCCATTTAGGGGCAGGTATGGCTTTTATAATTATAGGTATACTACTCATTACTCAGAAGTTCTAAAAATCCATTTCAAAATGTCACATTAATCATACTTGTTTTCAGGAATGGAATACCGATACCAAAGACTATAACTTAATAAAAAATATTTTAGCATCAATTGCGTTTTATCTTAGAATCATGGTAGAATTAGTAGGCATTAATACATATTTAAATTATTAAGATTTTGATTAGACAAAGTCGCATCGAAATCTTCATCAATAATACATATTTAAGTTGTTAAGATTTTGATATAATTAAATCGATGCATCGTTTTTACAAGGGGAGGATACTTTGTCACTAAATTCATTCTTTACATTATTAGGGGGTTTGGGCCTTTTCATATATGGCATGCGACTTATGGGTGATGGGCTTGAAATGGCTGCAGGCGAACGATTGAAAGGTTTACTGGAGCTTCTTACTCGAAACCGCTTATTAGGAGTTTTGGTGGGTACTCTGGTTACTGCAATCATTCAAAGCAGCAGTGCCACTACTGTTATGGTAGTTGGTTTGGTAAATGCAGGGATTATGGATTTTTCTCAAGCCATAGGCATTATAATGGGTGCTAATATAGGTACTACAATAACAGCTCAACTCATCGCATTTAAACTGACTAATCTTGCTCTACCTGCCATAGGCATTGGAACTGGAATATTCCTTTTCTGCGGGAATAAGACTCAAAAATCTCTTGGACAAGTTATATTAGGATTTGGTCTTTTATTTTTCGGCATGCAAACCATGGAAATAGCCTTAAAACCTCTTGCTCAAATGCCGGAGTTTACTAAATTCATAGCAAGCTTTAGTAAAAATCCGTTTCTAGGAGTTTTAGCAGGGTTTTTAACCACAGGCATAGTCCAAAGCAGTAGTGCTACTATAGGTATTCTGCAAGCATTAGCCGGTCAAGGTATTGTTAATATATCTTCAGCATTGCCTATTTTATTTGGAGATAATATTGGGACATGTGTTACAACCTTACTTTCCAGTATCGGCACCAATATTACGGCTCGGCGGACTGCCCTATTTCATCTTATATTTAATATGGTCGGAACCATAATCTTCATGCTGCTTTTGCCGCTGGTTCAAACGGCTGTAGCTTTAACTTCCCCTGATCCGGTAAGGCAAATTGCAAATGCCCATACTATTTTTAATTTGGCAAACACAATTATTCAATTTCCTTTTGCATTTTTGATTATGAAGCTTGTCATTCATCTTGTTCCGGGGGAACCGGAAATAATAGAACGCGGTTTGAAATACATTGATGACAGACTGCTTGAAACACCTTCTATCGCTTTAGCTCAAGTTAAGAAAGAAATTGCAAGAATGGGTAATCTAGCCTTAGAAACTTTAAGAGATTCTATAAATACATTTCTTTATTACGACGAACAAAAAAATAAAATTGCAAAAGAAAAAGAAACTGTTATCAATGATTTAGCCGGAGAAATCACGCGTTATCTCGCCTTACTTTCACGCACATCATTACCTGATGACGAACATGTTTCTATAACCGACTTAGTAAGCACAGTAAATGACATGGAGCGTGTTGGAGACCATGCCATGAATATACTAGAACTTGCTGAATTTCGCAATGAACATAGATTGCCTTTTAGCAATGAAGCCATTCAGGAATTAGTTGAAATGTCTTCCAAGGTCACGGAAACCTTCGATCTGGCAGTTTATACATTTTTGCATTGGGATAAGCCCTCGGCTCAAAAAATTGTGAAAAACGAAGAAGAAATTGATAATATGGAAAACAAATTGCGTCTTAACCATATAAAACGACTTAGTAGCGGATTATGCGATCCTAGTTCAGGCGTTATATTCCTTGATCTTTTAACAAACCTTGAGCGTGTAGGGGATCACTCCTTTAATATCGCATCATACGTTTTAAAAATAGATAAGAACTACAAAAAACTATAAAAACAATAAATAAAATCGTATTAGCAGCCCTTTTTGAGTGTAAATAACAGGTGTAAGAGTTTTGATACAATTAGACCGATTTATCTTTTTAGAAGGGAGGTTATCTATTGTCTTGGAATTCATTTTTTACAATGTTTGGCGGTTTAGGACTTTTTGTATATGGCATGAGATTGATGGGTGAGGGTTTAGAAAGGGCTGCCGGCGACAAACTTAAAAACCTGGTGGAAATTTTAACGACAAATCGTCTAATGGGCGTTTTTGTAGGTGCCCTGGTTACCGCTCTAATTCAAAGCAGTGGTGCTACTACTGTCATAGTAGTAGGACTGCTCAATGCGGGAATTATGGATCTTTCCCAAGCAGTCGGTGTTATCATGGGTGCAAATATCGGAACTACTATGACAGCTCAACTCATCGCCTTTAAACTTTCTAATATCGCTTTGCCGGCAATCGGTATCGGAACCGGGGTATTTTTATTCAGTAAAAATAAGACTCGCAAATTTATAGGACAAGTTATATTAGGATTTGGTCTTTTATTTTTCGGCATGCAAACCATGGAAACAGCCTTCAAACCTCTTGCTGAACTACCACAGTTCATTGGTTTTATGACAAATTTTAGTAAAACACCGATTCTGGGTGTATTAGCAGGTTTTATGCTCACCGGTCTTATCCAAAGCAGCAGCGCAACCATTGGCATACTCCAAGCACTGGCTAGTCAAGGTCTGGTAAATTTATCAATAGCACTGCCAATTTTATTTGGAGATAATATCGGTTCATGTGTCACCGCAATGCTGTCAAGCATCGGAACCAATATAAATGCTAGGCGAGCCGCCTTATTCCATCTTTTATTCAATATTATCGGAACGATAATTTTTTTGCTAATACTTCCGTTAGTTCAGATGGCTGTTGTCTTAACTTCTTCTGACCCCGTTAGGCAAATTGCCAATGCTCATACTTTTTTCAATGTAGTAAATACTGTCATTCAATTTCCTTTTGCATTTTTGCTTGTAAAGCTAGTCACCTATATTATTCCGGGAGAACCTGAAGTCATTGAGCGAGGTTTGAAATACATTGACGACAGGTTGCTTGAAACACCTTCTCTTGCTTTAGTCCAAGTAAAAAAGGAAATTGCCAGAATGGGCAGTTTAGCTTTAGAAACTCTTAAAGATTCAATAGATACATTTCTCAAATATGATGAGAAAAAAGACAAACTTGCCAAGGAAAAAGAAACAGTTGTTAATGAGCTTGCTCGTGCAACTACCCGTTACTTGGCTTTGCTTTCACGAACCTCTTTACCGGTTGATGAATATAACTCTATAACATATTTAATAAGCGCGGTAAATGATATGGAACGTGTAGGAGATCATGCTATGAACATCTTAGAATTATCGGAGTTCCGAAAGGAACACAGGTTGCCATTCAGTCAAGATGCTATTAATGAGTTACTTGAAATAGCCGTAAAGGTCCAAGAAACATTTGATTTAGCTATTTATTCGTTTTTGCATTGGGATGAAGGGTCTGCCAAAAAAATCCTTGTAAACGAAGAAGAAATCGACAGCATGGAAAAAATACTGCGCAGCAATCACATAAAAAGGCTTAACGAGGGAACATGCAATCCAAGTTCAGGTGTTATTTTTCTTGATATGTTAAGCAATTTTGAACGTGTGGGAGATCACTCATTTAACATAGCTACATATGTTTTAAATATCGATAAAAACTATAAAAAATTATCTTAAAGTCTTTGATTATATTTAATATAGATATTTTTATTGTTATAATTTAAAAAAATTATTTTTTGATTAAAAGTCTTTCCGTCATTATTTATTATATAGTGACGGAAATTTTTTTTTAAGTTTTGGGTATTATTATAAATAGATTGCAATAGCCCATGCATATACAAAGTACAAAGAAAGAACAGGGCTATTTCCCCTGTTCTTTCTTTGTGTTCCCCTTTTCTTCTTCTTTTTTTATATCTTTATTGCAATACGGACAAGTCCAAACGTCCAAATTCGCTGCAGAATATGAGCGTTTATTGCAATGTGGGCATATGATATACGGCAATATAACCCCCCCACTTAAATGATTACCCTGAAATATCCGCTCCGCTTATTTGTATAATTCACTAATTTTTTTATAAATCCTGCTTTGATATTAAAAATTTTTAGGTGGTATAAATAAATGCACACATTTTTTAAAATATTATTTTTTAGTTCTATTTCGGGTTTGGCTGTAGTTTTAGGCGGTTATCTCGGAACAAAAAATATTCCGGACAAGATACTTGCTTTTATTTTAGCCTTTGGAGCGGGAGTTTTATTATCAGTGCTTTCATATTCTCTGATGCATGAAGCTTATCAACTGTCAGGTCCATTTTTTACTTCTTTGGCTTTTCTAATCGGAGGTGCATTTTTTTATATTGTAGAAAGCCTACTGGCTAAATTTGTAGCGCCAGGTACCGGTGCAATACTCGGTACAGCTCTGGATGATTTACCTGAAGCTCTGAGCATGGGAATCGGATTTGCTACTGATGAAGGTAAGTTGGGAGTCGTGATAGCTCTGTCAGTTCTACTGCATAATATTCCCGAAGGCATATCTTCTACAGGTGATCTTATGGATAAAGTTGGGCTTACAGCAAAATCAGCCATGGTATTGGCCATAACTATAGCACTTTTGGACCCGTTAGCCGCTTTAACTGGGTATTATTTGCTAAAAAATTTAAGCGATATTTGGTTAGGCATGATAATGGCTTTCTCGGGCGGCTCCATACTGTTTATGACAGGTACATCTCTTATACCTAAAGCTCACAGTTTAGGAACGCATTTAGAAAATGCAGGGTTACTATTCGGATTTTTAGCTGCTTTTCTCATAAGCAGGTTAATGTAGTAAGCTGGTTTATTCTATGATATAATAATAAAAAATATGCAATTAATGGACAATACACTTTTTGGCAGGGAGGGGTTTTTTTGGAAAGTACTGATGTAGCAAAAGTGGCTATAAAAATGGCTCTTTCTACACGGTCTGAAGAAGCTGAGCTAAAACAGGTTTTTCGCAATATGGATGTAAAGGTTTGTGCCGTAGATTTTGGAGGTAATTTAGTAAATTCCATTGAAAAAATTATTGAAAGGGCATTGGTTGCCGCAAAGCGAGAAGGGGTTATAAAAGAGAATGTTCACGTATTGGAAGGTGCTCTCATTGGTGCCACCAGAGAAGCTCTTTCACAAGTCTTGCAAAAAGCTGTTGGTTTTAATGTGGGTGGCAAAATCGGAATTGCTCGATGGGGAGAACATATAAGTGTAGCTATGTTTTTCGGGGTAGGTTTTTTAAGTTTTAACGAAGTGGTTATCGGTTTAGGACACAGGTCTTTACCGAGCAATGACTAATCAAATCCAAATAGTTTAGATTAAAATTGCTATTGACAAATTCTGATTATAGTTATATGATTTATGCAAAATAACTTGTAGAACGGTAGTATGGTAGGAGATGGGTTTTGTTTGTACAAAAACACTCTTACTGGGTGTTTTTTTATGTACTCTTTATCTGTCCATATCCCCCATACTGCTAACTAAGATAAGGGGGCTTTTTTAATTGAAGAAAATTTTCGTAACAACATTAATTCTCATCATTACTTTATCATTTATATTAGTTGGGTGCGGCAGTCAAGATAGCAGCAGTTTAAATGCTGATAAATCTTCTCCTGAACCTTCTACTGCCGACAAGGTATTCAAAATAGGCATATCTCAATTTGTCGAACATCCTGCATTGGATGCAGCTTGCAAAGGCTTTATTGACGGATTAAAAGAAGCCGGATTTGAAGAAGGTAAAAATCTGAATATTTTAATAGAAAATGCTCAAGCAGATTTTCCGACTACTCAAGCCATAGCCAGTAAGCTTATAGCAGAAAAAGTAGATCTTATTTTGGCCATTGCCACTCCATCGGCTCAGGCAGCAGCAAATGCGACTAAAGATATACCGATTTTAGTAACTGCTGTTACTGATCCTGTAGATGCAGGTCTTATCAAGAGTTTGGAGAAACCGGAAACAAATGTTACCGGTACCACCGACTTAAACCCTGTTTATAAACAGTTAGAATTGTTAAAGGAAATTCTTCCGGAAGCAAAAAACATAGGTATAGTTTATAATGCTGCTGAGCCTAATTCAGTTATTCAAGTCAGCATTGCTAAAGAATCAGCTAAACAATTGGGACTTGAAATACTTGAAGCTACTGTAGCCAATACCAGTGAAGTAAATCAGGCGATTCAATCTTTAATCGGAAAAGTCAATGCTATATATACTCCGACTGATAACACTGTTGCTTCAGCCATTAGTAATATTGTAAAAGTTGCAAATGATGCAAAAATCCCTGTTATAGGTGCTGAGCGTGCTCATGTAGATGGTGGAGCCTTGGCCACATTGGGGATAGATTATTATCTTTTGGGAAGGCAGACAGGTTTGTTAGCTGTCAGAGTTTTAAACGGTGAAGCTCCTGCAGATATACCCGTTGAGGGCTCAAAGGATTTAAAGCTTATAATAAATAAAAAATCCGCCGATATATTAGGTTTAAGCGTTCCTGAACAGGTGCTATCCAGGGCAGATGAAATTATAGAAAAATAATAGGAGTGTTTTCCACATGTTGCAAAACTTACTCTTGAATTCTTTGGAGCAGGGTATGGTATACGGTATAATGGCTTTGGGAGTATATATAACTTTTAAAATACTTAAGTTCTCCGACCTTACCGTAGATGGAAGTTTCCCTTTAGGAGCCGCGATAGCTGCGGCCCTTATAGTCGGAGGTTATCATCCTTTTTTTGCTACCCTGGCGGCACTTCTTGTCGGGGCATTGGCAGGATGTATAACCGGAATTTTAAATACTAAGGCCGGTATCAGCGACCTCTTGTCCGGGATTCTAACCATGACATCACTATATTCAATAAATCTTCGTATAATGGGTCGACCAAATACACCGCTGCTAAATCAGCCGACAATTTATTCAGTAATAGATACTTTTGTAAAAGGAATTTGGCCGGCATTTCCGTCAAAGCATGTTTATTTGATATTTTTTATAATATTTGTCTTATTAATTAAGTTTATAGTGGATGCTTTTTTAAAAACTCAAATGGGATTTGCACTTAGAGCTACAGGTGATAATCCTCAAATGATACGAAGTCAAGGTGTAAATACCGATCTTGCAAAGATAATCGGCTTAGTTATTTCTAATAGCTTGGTAGCTTTGTCCGGCGCCTTAGTAGCGCAGTATCTTGGATTCGCAGATGCCGGAATGGGAGTTGGTACTATAGTAGCAGGCCTTGCTTCAGTAATAATCGGCGATACTCTTTTAGGTGGAAGAACTGTATTTATTAGCACATTGGGAGTGCTGTTTGGCTCTTTCCTGTACCGCTTTAGTATTTCGTTAGTTCTTTCTTTCCGTTTGGCTCAAGCCTCGGATTTGAAACTTTTTACTGCTATCGTTGTAGTTATTGCTTTAACGGCGCCCCAGATTAAGCAGGCCTTGAAACTTCGTATAAAAGGATGTGATTCTTATGGTAATTCTTGACCATATACAAAAAATTTTTTATCGGAATACTCCTAACGAGAATCAAGTTTTAAACAATTTATCGCTTAAAGTTGAAGATGGGGATTTTATTACCGTAATCGGCAGTAACGGTGCCGGTAAATCTACCATGCTAAATGTTGTCGCTGGGGTACATCCTGTTGACAGTGGCAGCATTGTTCTAGACGGCATAGATATTACCCATCTTCCGGAATTTAGGCGAGCAGCTTTTATTGGACGAGTTTTTCAGGACCCCATGCTCGGTACTTCCACTTCAATGACAATTGAAGAAAACCTGTCCATGGCTTACGCACGACCAAATAATATGACACTTCGCTGGGGTTTAGATTTTCAGCGTAGGAAAATATTTAAAGATTATCTAAAGAACATTCCTCTCGGGCTTGAAAATCGACTTTCAACTAAAGTGAAATTACTTTCAGGCGGTCAGCGACAGGCTTTAACTCTAATCATGGCTACTATGAAAAAACCAAAACTTCTGCTCCTGGATGAGCATACAGCTGCCTTAGATCCCAAAACAGCACAAATAGTAAATAGTCTTACAGAGGAAATCGTTCAAAAGAATAATATCACTACAATCATGGTAACTCACAATTTAGAACACGCTATAAAAATGGGCAATCGGCTCATTATGATGCATAAAGGGCAAATTGTCATGGATTTAACTGGTGAGGAAAAATCTACTATGACCATCCCCCGCTTGCTGAACAAGTTCGAACAGCTGCAAGGCGAAAAATTTGCTGAGGATAGAGTTATGCTGGCTTAGATGTCAAACTCAGCATAGTAGTTTTCTCCATCTTTCTGTAAAAAAACTATACCCTTCGTTTTTTTATTGGTGTTGTTTGGAACATCATGCCTGAAAAGGCCGTAACTAAGTTGTTGGGATAATTTGTGATTTGATAAACCCACAGCTTGAAACAAATTTGTTTCAAGCCATTTTTTATTGTACGCGTATTCTTTGGCTTTATTTAAAAATTCTCGAGTTTCGATAGGTTCAATACACTCTGGCAGAGCTGTTTTACCGCTGGTTAGCATAAAATCAAATTTAATTATATCCTTGAAAACATCCGTATCAATGCCAATATTTTCTGCAAAGGAATATAATATATCATATTGATTTTTTAAAGAATGTCTGATTCTAAAAAGGTTTCTTTCTTTACAATAATTGTAAAGAGATGTAAAAAGCTCAAATGGCCGTTTAAATTTTGTATTAAGATAAGTCATCGAGTATCCGAATCGACCAGTGTTATAGTACTTATCCACTAAATGAGCTATTCCCTTAAGTATGCAGAGCTCTTGATAGCTTATATCATTGTTATAAAGAATTTCGTAAGGAGGTCTTGTGCGATATACAATGCCGTATTTATGGGCATATTTTCTCAGCCCGGTACCTTTTAAAAGCTTTAAAAATCCCAACTGAATCTCATCAGGATGAAGATTGTAAACCTCATCAAAGGAATAGCCAAACCTTTCAAAGCTCTCATGCGGCAGCCCTGCTATCAAATCCACATGAAGCTTTATACCGGTTGTCTTAAGCAGCTTAATTCCTTCAATTGCCCTTTTTACATTTGGTGTCCTTGATATTTCTTTCAGAGTTTCCGGATTGGTACTTTGGATTCCCACTTCAAACTGCAACTGCTTTTCAATGCCTGACAGTGCTTTTATAAAACGGTCATTTACCAGTTCTGGATTTATTTCACAATGAAATACTGTATTACTAGGAAACTGACGAATGATATCCAACAACTCCAGTGCTCTGTCTAAATTGCAGTTAAACGAACGGTCTACTAATTTTACTACCTTTACTCCCATCTGGGTGAATTTTAATAAGTCATTTTTAACTTTTTCCAAATCCGCTGTTCTTACATGAGTTTCCAGTGAAGAAATACAAAATGCGCATTTAAAAGGGCATCCTCGAGACGTTTCATAATACACTAATTTATGTTCTAGGTCTTCATCGATGTAGGGAAAGGGAATGTCATTTAAATCCACATACTCCTTTGGAATGTTTACCAATATATTATCATTGATTCGATATGCTAAACCATCAATGCTTTCTATAGGCATCTTCCCATTAAAAGCTTGAAGTAATTGGCAGAAGCGTTTCTCTCCCTCACTTAATATTACATAGTCTACATGTGGAACCCTTTTTAATAATTCTTCTGTTTCATACGAAACTTCCGGCCCTCCTAGAACAATCACCGTTTCACTCTTTATTTTTTTTATATTTTCAGCGATATACAACACGTCTTCAATATTCCACAAATAGCACGAAAACCCAATTAGGTCAGCATTGTAAGATATGATATCTTCTAAAATATCGTCAAAATTATCATTTATTGTTGCCTCGTAGATATTAATATCTTCATCTCTGCAATAGGCAGCAATGTCCCGTATAGCAAGGTTTGTATGAATGTATTTTGCATTTATTCCCACCAGTAATGTTTTCATTTCTACCCCTCGGTTTATATTTTAAAATTGGCATATAAAAGTGTTCCGGTAAAAATAACAATACTTCCCACTATAATCAACTTCATTATATCATGATTTTGTCGTAAAAATTAAAAAAGCTCCGGCAGTATAAGTATACATACCGGAACTTAGCATATATCCATGGCTTTTTATCTGTTAGAATTTAACAGTTCAATATGTTTGCCTATGTGTCTTTCTAAAGCCTTATAGTAATCATCCTCATGGAGATTTAAGGTTTCGTAAAGTTCATCCCTAAAGAGAAATTTGCCGTTCGCATCTCTTGCAGTTAGAATCAAGCCATAAGTTATGTGAAGCATCTGCCGTGCATCATTCTGGTTCAATACCTTATCTAATTCCTCGTCACATAACTTTGTTATGTCCGGAACTTTACTTAAATCTGTAGTTACATGGTAGTATTTTGTGGCTTCTTTAAAATGTTCTAATGCAAATGCGTATATTCTTCTAAAAAGGCTGGGGTTATTTGCAGCTATAACCTTTAAGGCTTCAAGCCAATTGGTGCCGGCAGTTTTAACATGAACCCTTCCTTTAGTGTAATAACCAATTATAGGAAAAACTTTGAATTTATCGCTGCCAGAATGGATGCTTAATTTATAATCAAAGTGCTCTGCAATCTTTGCATGAACCTTAAACTCTTTCTCGAACTGGTCTAAATCTCCTATATAGTCAATTCCCTTCTGAAATTCACCACAAAATCGAGGAGCAATACTAGTAACCTCAACTTTCATCTTTTCAAGCTCTGATGCAACAAAAAAGTGTGCCTCTGGAGTGGTAGGAGTTTGAGTTTCATCTATAGAAACCTCAAAATCAATCGTTCTTCCTATAGGCTTAACTATATCAAAGAAAATATGTGCAATAAAATCCAAGGCTTTTCCATATATTAAAGCTAATCTTTGAAGGTTTTTATCATCAAACTTTATCTTATACTGGTCAATAACAAACTCATTATCAAGATAATCTTTTTCAATTCTTTTTCTATAATCCGTCTCAAGTTCGTCATATGCTTTTACTACTTCATTATCGTTCATTAAAGGTACATCATTGTTTATTTTTTCTGAGCAATCAAGCGTTATCATAGTAAAGCCAAGATTAAGTGCCATTTTAACTTCATCTTCAGTTTTTAAGTGGTCACCATCTGCACCAAAGCCGCTATGGTATCCCTCCTGCAAAACCGCCCAAGAGGCAGCATCCATTACTTCTTCATAAGTCCGTTCTGTCAAATTAAGCTCTCTTATGGATTGTTGGGCAAGGACAGGCTTTACAGCAGTATTTTTAATAAGTCTTAGATGACCCGGTGATGCTAATCCCAGTCTGTCGCCCAATCCCATACTCATTCCGTTTTTACCAAAAGTTACCGGTGAAGTAAAAGGCAGGAGTTTGCGCAAAACGTCAGCATTCTTGTGACTTAAAGATGCAAATTTTATCTTTTTATCCTTAAGCATTATTTTACTCTCAGTTTGAAACTCATCAGTCAAAGCTGGCGATTTATTCTCAATGAGAACTAATTTCTTACATCCTTCAATTCTAGCTAAAAAAATCATGTTTGCATCAATTTCGTGAATAGAATCGGGATAAATATCGTCAAAATTATTAACAGCCTCAGCTTTTGCCTCTTCTATATTCAACCCATTTGATATAACCTTGCTACAAAATCTCTCAATAACTGTTGTCAATTTATCTCCTCCTTTAAGCATACAAGTTACAATGTGACTCCATTTTTAAAGATGGCAATCTCCCTAAATCCCATCTCCTCAGCTTTATTTTTTTGTCCTGAGGCAATATCTGCAACATAGTCTATAAGTTCTGAAGTTAGTTTTTCCATTGTTTCACCGGATAGAAGCCTGCCTGCATCAAAATCCATCCAGTTTGATTTCCGATTATAAAGGTCACTATTAGTAGATATTTTTATGGTAGGCACTGCAGTTCCTAAAGGTGTCCCCCTTCCTGTTGTAAACAGAATTAAATGGCACCCTGCAGCAGCAAGCACCGTTGATGCTACCATATCATTACCGGGACCGTTGAGCAAACTAAGACCCTTCTTTTTTACCACATCGCCATAATCTAACACATCTACTACATCACTTGTTCCGCCCTTTTGTATACAGCCTAAAGATTTCTCCTCTAAAGTTGTAATGCCACCTTTTTTGTTGCCTGGTGATGGATTCTCATAAATTGGCTGGTTATAACTCATGAAATACTCTTTAAAATTATTTATCATTTTTACTATATCTTCAAATACTTCACGATTTATAGCTCGGTTCATAAGGATGGTTTCAGCACCAAACATTTCCGGTACTTCAGTTAAAATCGTACTCCCACCATAAGAAATCAACTTATCTGAAAAAGAACCCACTAACGGATTTGCAGTTATACCTGAAAATCCGTCAGAACCACCACATTTAAGTCCCACTACCAGCTCTGATATAGGACAAGCCTGCCTCTCGAAATGTGATGCATATTCGACTAATTCTCCTATAAGCTCTACTCCTGCCTGGATTTCATCCTCTACTTCTTGAGCTACTAAGAACTTTACTCTATCAGGGTTGTATGGTTCCAGTATTTTTTTAAATTCATCGATATTATTGTTTTCACAGCCAAGACCTAACACTAAAACTCCGCCTGCATTGGGATGTTTGACCAGATTTGCAAGAATTGTTTGAGTTGTTAAATGGTCTTTACCCAGCTGCGAACAGCCATAAGGATGAGTAAATTCGTAAATACCCTCTATGTTTTTAACGTCTGCAAATTTTCTGGCAGCTATTTGAGCTATAAGAGTAGCATTCCGGTTTATACAACTTACTGTGGGAATAATCCATATCTCATTTCTTATACCTACCTTGCCGTCTTCACGAACAAAACCGCGGAAAGTGCGACTAGTTTCGATGATATCCATATTAGAAAGATGAGGGTTATATTCATAGTTTGATATTTCCCCTAAATTCGTTTTCAGGTTATGGCTATGAACCCATTCACCCGCCTTTATATGGGTCGTAGCATGGCCTATTGGGAATCCGTATTTTATAACATTTTCGCCTTGCTTTATATCACAAAGAGCGATTTTATGACCTTGGTCTATATTATCTAGGGCTGTAATCGCAAATGAATTTACTCTTATAACTTCGCCCTTGTCTATCTTGTCGATGGCTACTGCCACATTGTCCTTTTCATGTATTCTAATTACCGTCATAAAACTTTCAATCCTTTCGCATGAGTGCAAAGATAAAAGCAAGCTTGCCGTCGCCTTAAGCTTTTTCGGCAAGCATAGGGACTGCTTTCCTTTATTGCTCCGCTTCTTTTATCTGTCTATATCTATGTTCACATGCTTAAACTAATCGTTCAACAGTAGCTTTTATACCATCATTGGTAATTTGATACAGATAATCAGCCACTTTGTCTGTAAGACCATCAATATTATTAAGGTCTTGCTCCCACATCTTGCTGTTAGCAAGTACCGTTTCGGCTACCTTTTTAGCAGCTTCTTTACTACCGTCAAATTCACTCCATGTTTTCTCAAAGAATTCCAGAGCCCACAAATCATCTTTCATGATGAATTCGCCTTTATCCCGGCGTGCTTTCATTTCACTGCCTTCGACCTTGCCGTCTTTGTATACCGAAATCAAGGCTGCCAAAGAAAACGTAAGTTTTTCCGGAAGCTTGCTGTATAATTGCTGATATTCGATAATTGACGGCAATACTCTTGTTTTGAATTTCGATGATGAGTTAAGCAGTATGCTTATTAGATAATGTTTAATATATGGATTTTGGAATCGCTCAACAACAGAATCTGCAAATTCAGTCAGCATATTTCTATCTAAATTTATAGAAGGAATTATCTCATCATATATAACCTGCCGTGCAAATTTACCCAGAACTTCATGATCCATCATCTCACCAACGGTTTCTAGGCCATATAGGAATGCTGCAGGCACCGAGGATGTATGAGCACCGTTTAGTATTCTGACTTTCCTTGTTCTATATGGTGACATGTCATCAGTCCACAACACATTAAGCCCTGCCTTGGTAAAGGGAAGCCTTTCAGAAAGCTCCTTAGGTCCTTCAATAACCCATAAGTGGAAAAGTTCTCCCGTATCTACCAAGCCATCTTCATATCCAAGGTATTTTAAGATATCCTCTATCTCATCTTTCGGATAGCCGGTTACTACTCTATCTACGAGCGTGTTAAGGAAAATATTATTATCCTTTATCCATTTTTTAAATTCTTCAGGCAAGCTCCAATCATCGGATAGCTGCAAAATAATTTTTTTCAAATTGTCGCCATTTCTATCAATAAGTTCACATGGTATAATAACCATACCTTTTGCCGGATCACCTTTAAAGTGGTTAAATCTGTGGTACAGGTATGCCGTAAGTTTTCCCGGATAAGAAATGGGCGGTTTTTTATCAAGACTATCGTTTTTATCATATGAAATACCGGCTTCAGTAGTGTTGGAAATCACGAATTCAATATCAGGATTTTCCGCACACTTAAGATATTCATCCCATTGAGTATAAGGATTTATCCCGCGGCTTATCGAACTTATAATTTCCTTCAGCTCAGTAGGCTTTCCATCTTTTAGACCTCTTAAAATCAGAGTATACAAGCCGTCCTGTTCATTTAACCTGTCGACCAAGCCTTGAGCAATAGGCTGAACAACTACCACACGGCCGTTAAATAAGTTCTGCTTGTTCATCTGATGAAACATCCAGTCAACAAAAGCTCTTAGAAAATTGCCTTCACCAAACTGGATAACCCGTTCAGGTAAGTCATCAGGAAAAGGCTGCACCATAAGGTCTTTTGGAAATTCAAAATCACTTTTTAATAATTCTTTATTTAGTTTTACCATAAAACCGGACCTCCCTTAAGGATTAATTTTATTTCAATAATGGAGCTACATTGTTAAGCCAGGCTAATTTAGGATCATCTTTTGGGACAAGCTCTCTTCCGTAATCCCCTGCCATTACCCACAGGTAATACACCTGAAATCCAGGAGCTGCTGCTACAGGATGGTAACCTTCTGGAATGATAACTGTATCTTTATCTTTTAGCATATATGCCTTCCTTAGTGATAAATCATCATTATACATTACTTGAATTCCAAACCCATCTTCAGGCTTTATCTTAAAATAGTACACTTCTTCCATTTTAGCCTCATAGGGAGGATTATAATCGTCATGTTTATGAGATGGATAGCTGGACCATTGTCCGGGGCAGGATATAGTTTCACCAACTACTATGCGATGGACCTTGCCTTCACCATTTGCCACAATAATATCTCTGACATCCCGCTGATAGTTTAAAATACCACGATGATTGCATACCACTTCCTCCGGCCTTACCACAAATGGCTCGAATTTTTTTTCAGCTTTGGCAGAAACTACTGCAGCTTCCAGAGCAAATCCTTGTGCTTCTTCTACTTTAAATGAACTTTGAATTGGTATATAAACCGATGTGGGGTTACCTGAGAACACATCCTTCCTTTTTCCAAGATCGGTAAATTCTTTCCCATTTACTACTATGTTGCACTTGCCTGATAAAATAACTAATACTGCCTCTTCATCATCTGTCTTTAGGTTGCATACCTCATTAGCGCCCAATTTCAGCAAACCCAGCCCGCAAAATTCAAGGTCTTTACCTGCTTTTACAACTTGGCTGTAACCTGCTACTTCCTTGCTGGGATAAAGATATTCCATATCAAAAACCTCCATTTAAGTTTTATTATTATCTAAACACTTAACTACCTAATTAAAATATCCGGCCTATACATCGACTCTCCTTTAAATTCGACTTCTGTAACAGGATAGTCTATAACTTCAGTTAATACTACAGGGCCATCTTCAGTAACTAAGATTGTATCCTCCGATTTTGTTCCCGCTATACTGGGATTCCATGCATACGCTTGATTTAAAGCGACTGTTACCTCGCAATAGGAAGTTGCCCTAAACTCTCTTGAATTGTACCCTGCCATGCCACCTTGATGATGATAATGCCATTCATTTGCAAATCCTACCTGCTCGTAGGCAGTTTTTCCTATTTCGAATATATCCCTAACTTTGACACCGGGCTTTGTCGCTGTTATAAATGCAGTATCAACTTGTAGCACTGCTTGATGTCGCTTTCTCAAATCTTCGGATACTTTTCCAAAATGCACCAGACGAGTAATCGATGTCATAAGGCCATATTTATGACCGGAGATCGCAAGCAATACGTACTTTTCAATTGGTTTTTTTGTAGGCAGAGGATGTCTGCAATTATAAGCCCGTTCATCCGCACCCACAAGATTTACGAAAGGATAAAAATCATTCTCTGCCGAAACCTTCTTTATCATGCTTGCTACTTCTAATTCAGTATCGCCTGGTTTTATACTAAAGGCTACCTCCTCCAAAATTTTCGAAGCACATTTTCCGGTCTCAAGATATCTTTCTTGTTCCTCTGGAAGTAGTTCCCATCTCAACTCAGAAAATTTATCGCCTATTTGAGAATCGGTATAAATGCTACTACTCCCAATTATTTCCTTCAAAGTATCATCATATGCTGCAGGTTCCCACCAAGGATATTCTGCAACTGCTATTGGAAGGCCATCCAGTTCCTCGTTTTTTAATCTCTGAGCCTCGATATTACTTGAAAGTAGATATATTTTATCATAAGTTATCAATAAATCGGCACAGGATTTAGGTGATGTAATATTTACGTAAGGCCTACCACCTGTTAACCATAAAAAATTTATCGGTTCACTGATTAATAGATTTGATGTTCCAACTTCGTTCATAAGAGCACGGACTCTCTGAACTTTTCTCTCAAATTCTGCCATTGACCAACTCAATGGAACGCCTCCTTGCTACATCTAAAATCCTTTATATTATGATTAAACTATAAAACTAATTTCCCATCAAGAGATTAGGCAAAAACATTGTTATAGCAGGCACATATGTTACAAGCAGTAACACTATTATCATAGTAATATAAAAAGGCATCATATAGCGAGACAGCTTTTCTATGGATATCTTACCTATGGCACAGCCTACAAATAAGGTGCTGCCAACAGGTGGAGTGCAAAGACCAATGGAAAGATTTAAGAGCATTATGACACCAAAGTGAACCGGATCTATGCCTATGCTGGTAGCAACAGGCAGTAAAATAGGCGTAGCGATTAGAATCAACGGTGCCATGTCCATGATACAGCCTAATGCTAAAAGAAGCAGGTTTATCACAAAGAGTATTACATATTTATTAGATGATATTGAAAGCAGTGCTTGGCTTGCAAGAGCAGGTACCTTAAGATATGCAAGGAGCCATCCATAGGCACTTGATGTAGCAATCAGAGCCATAACAATTGCAAGCGTTCCAAGGCTGTTTAAGAGAATTTGCGGGAATTCTTTTAGTGGCAGCTTATACACAAAGAATGTTATGATAAATGCATATACTACAGCTACTGCAGCAGCCTCAGTTGCAGTATAAAATCCTGTAAAGACTCCAACTACCACAATTATTACTGTAAATAGGCCAAGTAAGGCATCTTTTGTTATAGAAATGGCTTCTTTAAAGGGAATCCTATCGCCTCTCGGATAATCTTTTTTTACGGCTATGATGTAAGATATTGCCATTAATGCAAGACCTAATGTTATACCGGGTATTAGCCCACCTAAAAATAATCGTCCTACAGATACACCGCCTGCCGCCAGTGAGTATATTATCATGTTGTGGCTCGGCGGGATTAAGACAGATTGGGTAGAACTTGTTACGGTAACTGTTACTGAATAGTCAGTGTCATATCCCTTTTGTTCCATCATAGGTATTAAGATCGTACCAAGAGAGGATGTATCAGCAACCGATGAACCGGATATTCCTCCGAATAAAGTGCTGGCTAAGATATTTACCATGGCAAGGCCTCCGCGTATATGGCCTACAAATATGTCCGAGAAATTAATCAGGTGCCTTGATATCCCTCCTTTTCCCATTATCTCTCCTGCCATAATAAAAAAGGGTATCGCAAGCAGTGAAAAGGAGTTTATACCTCTAACCATAGCTTGAGCAATCATAGCCATGGGCACATCAAGATAGTATGCTGTTATTATTGATGAAATTCCTAAGGAAAATGCAATGGGCATTTTAATTAACACTAATATGGCAAAGCTTCCCAGTAGCAGGAAAATTGCTGAAGTATTCATGCTATTTAACCCCCTTTTCTTGTGCATCGTGTTTAAAGGATGTTAATACATAGTAAGCTATGATTATGCCTGCTACAGGCACGGCAGCGTACAAAAATCCTGAATTTAATTTAATTCCTGGCATATAGTTTTTTGTGCCTACTTTAACCATTTTCATTCCTTCAACTATCATGAACGATGCAAAAGCCAGTATTAGAAGTTTATGCACTATTTTTAGAAAATTCATCAAACCGGAAGGAATTATTCTTCCTATGATTTCTATGCTTATGTGCTTATCATCTCTTACACCTAGAGCCATACTTAAAAAACCAAACCATACCATACAAAGTAAAGCACTTTCTTCACCCCATGCCGGAGTCTTACCTAAAAAGTAGCGGTTAAAAACAACCCAGGAAACAATGATTGTCATTAATACCAATAAGGCCATGCCGAAATATTCTACGAATTTATTAAAATACTCATCAATTTTTTTAAACAAGTCCTCACTCTCCTATTAAGTTGCCGCCGATCTTAAGATCAGCGGCAACTTATGCATATTATCGGAGCTTATTTATTTTGCTGCCTCAATCTTTTCTATCAGATCTTTGTAGTCGGCACCAAACTTCTCATAAAGCGGTGCAACAGCATCTTGCCAAGGTTTAAAATCTTCAACTTCAGTTATGATGTTACCGTTTGCTTTAACTTTTGCTATGGATTTTTCTTCGTATTCTTTCCATGCTTTTCTTTGAACATCTTGAGATGCCCTAGCTGCCTCTTTAATAATGGCCTTATCTTCATCGCTCAGTTTATCCCATGTAGCTTTAGAAACAACGACAACTTCTGGAGTCATTGTATGTTGGTCCAGAGTAAAATATTTGGCAACTTCATAGTGCGAAGTGGAATCATAGCTGGGCCAATTGTTTTCAGCGCCATGTATAACACCGGTCTGAAGGGCACTGTATACTTCGCCGTATGGCATTGGTGTTGCTGATGCTCCAAGAGCCTCAACTAAACCTACCATCAATTCTGATTGTTGAACACGAATTTTTAAGCCTTTCATATCTTCAGGGGTTTTTACTTCTCTCTTGCTGTTGTAAAAATTTCTGGTTCCAGAGTCATAATATGTTAAGCCGATCATATCAGACTCTTCCAAGGTAGCAAGTATTTCTTCGCCAATAGGTCCGTTAAGCACTTTCCATAAGTGGTCTTCATTTTCAAATAGATATGGAAGCGATAACACCCTAAGTGTCTTTGCAAAGTCGGATAACGGCTGAGCATTGACTCTTGCAAAATCTAAGCCGCCCATTTGGATAGCTTCGATTACACTTTTTTCATCTCCAAGCTGGCCTCCTGCATAAACTTCAATCTTGATTCTACCATTTGTCTTCTCTTCAACAATTCTTGCCATTTCCTTGTCGCCGATAGTTGTAGGATAATCTTCCGGTTGGTTCTCGGCAAGTTTTAGTACTATAGGTTCTTGGGCAACTTCTCCCTGTTTATCGCTATTTTGGTCAGTCTCGGACCCATTTTGGCCGCAGCCGCTAAGTGATAAAACTAATACTATCAAACACACAGTCAGTAAAACAAACTTTTTCGAACGAAACAACGACATAATACACCCTCCATTTTTTTAATTTTAAGACAAGCTACTCTATAACAGATTCCTGTAACTAAGCTATAGACTCACCCCTTTACTTAAATAATTTACTTAATTTATTTCTATTCATATGAAGCCTGCTGTACATCTTCAAGCATATCTGAATTCGATTTAAATAAATGCTTTAACACTAAGGCGCACGCTCCCATTACTCCGGATTTATCTTTAAGTGTTGAAATTTCTATATCTGTAGAAAGCACTATTTCAGGAAATGCATGAGTATCAATGTTTTGCTTTATAACATCCATGAAATAGTCTGCTACTACTGCCATTTTCCCACCGATAAAAACTATTTTGGGATTATAAAAGTTTATAACATTGGCTATCGCTTTACCTACATATACGGACATTTGCCTTAAAAGTTCCCAAGAATATGAATCTTTAATACATGCAGACTTTATTATATCTTCTATAGATATTTCATTATTAGCCAACCAAGCCTTTTTTAATGCATCATCATCAGGTATTACAGGCAATTCCGACTTGGCTTGCCTTACCAATGCCGGGATACCGCATATGCTTTCTAGGCATCCTCGGTTTCCGCAATTACACAGAGGACCATCTTCCTGTATTGACATATGACCGATTTCGCCCGCATGACCTTGAGCCCCCTGTAGTACTCGATCATTAATCACAATCCCTGCGCTTATGCCTTCACCTAAATTAATATACACTAAATCCTTACAATCAGCTCCTCCTCCAAACCATCGTTCGGCCAGAGCCGATGCATTGGAATTGTTTTCTATAAAAACCGGTAGTTCAAGCTCGTTTTCTAAAATCTCCTTTACCGGGAAATTATTCCAGCTTGAACCTAAGTTGATTGAACGCTTAACACTGCCTTCGCAAAGATTCAGCAGACCAGGAAAAGCCACCCCAATTCCAAGAAAGGTTTTCTTAATATATCTTTCTTCATTCATAATCTTTTTTATTTCTGCCGACAACTGCTTTATGCCTATTTCAGGCTCAGTCATATCGATCTCTAATTTTCTAAAATCTGTGGGAGGATTTTTTAAATCCGCTGTACCTATAAAAGACTCAAACCTTGTAACTTCAACGCCCATAACGTATCCTGCGTCAGGATTAAAACGCAGTTTAACCGGTCGCCGCCCTCCTCTGGATTTGTCAAGACCCACCTCCCTTACAATGCCCATATCCAGTAATTCACGAACTATACCTGTTATAGTTGGAGGTGTCAGGCCTGTAACTTTTGCAAGCTGCTGGCGTGATATAGGTTCATGTTTTTTTATTGTATTTATAACTGACATTCTATTCAGTTTTTTTACATATTTACTATTACCGGGTTCTTTTGCCAAATATATCACCTTTATCCTTATATCTTAAACAATTAAACGATACTTATTTAAATTAATTAACTATCTTTTTATATTTTATATTCGCCATAAAAATATAAAATCCTTCTTTTTTAAAAACTTTTTTAGTATTTTATAACGAATGTTTCGCGCCAGCATTTTCTTTGCCTTTAAAAGGTTTTCGCGGTTTTTCTATTTAGAAATTCTAATTAAATCCATTCCTGATACCTTCATTTAAAAACAAACTGTCTGTTAGTGGCAGTTTGACAGGCTTACCGGAAAGAGATGATTTGTATATTGCCAAGATTATCTCTAAGGATTTCCTGCCCTCTTTGCCGTTTACTCCTATATCCGACCCGGTTCGGATTGCTTTAATCATTTCTTCAAATTGCCTCTTATGGTTTTCAAATAAAACAGCGGGACTGTTCACACCCGTTCCCTGTTTTTCTGTTTTACAGGCTATATCTTCACCGCCTATTATGTGAAGACCTGTTATAGCATCGTTTTCTATAACCATAGTCCCATTAGAGCCGTATATATCTATCCTGGACATTAAACCTGGATATGCATTGGTAGTAGCTTCAATAATTCCAAGAGCGCCATTGGCAAATTTTAAGTTTGCTACTGCTAAATCTTCTACTTCAATTTTGTGATTAAATGTGCCGCAATTTGCAAAAACTTCTTGTATCGGACCTAAAAAATGTTGTAAAAGGTCGATATAATGGATGGCTTGATTCATCAGGACACCTCCTCCATCCAACTCCCATGTTCCTCGCCAATCGGCACTGTCATAATATTGTTGGCTTCTGTACCATTTTATATAACAGCCTCCGAAACAAATATTGCCTAATTTTCCTTCATTAACTATTCTTTTAGCTGTTAGCATGTCTTTTTCATATCTTCGCTGAAAAACTACACATAATTTTAATTTATTTTTTTCGAAAGTCTTTATCATTTCATCTGCTTTTTCCAGAGTGACATCCATTGGTTTTTCAACAATAACATGCTTACCGCTTCTAGCTGCAGCAATCGCCATATCTGCGTGAAGTCCGCTGGGAGTGCAAATATTTATTACATCAATATCTGGTCTTTTTAACATCCTGCTAAAATCCGTATAGAAATCACATCCATATTTAGCGGCAAACTCTTTGGCTCTGCCAACACTCCTCGATGAAACAGCAACTAGTTTTGCATCTTCTATGTGGGATATGGCAAGTGCATGCGTATCTGCTATAGCACCGCAACCTGCTATTGCAAATCGTATTTTCTCCATTCGATAGACCTCCTTGTATTTGGATAATTAAATGACTTTAATAAGTATATATTCTATAAAATATCGAAAATTCCTTTATTAATGTCATCAGTTACTTAATTTGGAGAAATGAAACCGTTTAATCATAAAAAAAAAGAGCACCAAAACTTTTTTTGGCATGCTCCTTATATAAACAGTTTTATTTTTATTAGCAGTCTACAGTATAATCAACATTATTTTTGAAAAAAATTAGCTGTTAATCTAAGTGAGTTATAAACATAATTTGTCAGGGTGATGATATCAAAGACTGGTAACTGCACCGCTTCTTGTACGGCATTTCTAAACGGCGGCATGTTCGTGCACTCAAAAACTATTGCACCTATATCGGGATTCTCACTTACCATGGTTTGTGCAACCTTAATCATTTCTTGTTCAGCTTTTGAAATGTTAAGAGTTGTTTTCTGATTTAGAAAAACAGCAGGGAATTCCTCCTCTTTTTCCATACCGTAAATCACCGTGGGAACATCGGAAGCTCCTGCTCCTTTAAAATGCAGTTTTGTAAGATGAGGCTTACTGGCAGTCATTATCCCAACACTCTGACCCTTTCTCAGCATCCGGTAAACCATGGAAACTTGAAGAAGGCTGGAACTAAATACCGGAATATTTACTGCATCGGCTAGATATTCTTGGAAAATAGCCAAAAAACCGCAGCTTGTAGTAATAGCGGATACGCCCTCTCGTTCTAGTTCCTTTGCAGCTTCAATAAATGGTTGAACTAGCGATAAGTCGGCATCTTTTACTACTTTTTGAGAAGTAGCACCAACTACCTTTTTATATCTGACCGGAAAACAAAAAGTACCGGCATTGCCTATATCTCCGCAAATCCGAGGAAATTTCGTATCAAGCATGAGTATACCAATGATTTCACCGTAGTTGGTTCTGCCGCCATTGACAATCATGTCAAACATGTCATTTCTCCTTTATCGATTTGTATCTATTTATTATACCTGATAGTCTTTATTTACACTGCATTTTCATTACCTAGCAAAGACCCAAACCTTGAAGGGCTTAATTCGCTTACATCTATAAATGTTTTGCCTTCTGTAATCAAGTCAGAAATAATCTTTCCTGTAATCGGAGAAAGTGCTATCCCGTCGCCCTCATGCCCAGCAGCCATTATAAAGCCTTGTACATTTTCAACAGGTCCTAATAGCGGCAGTCCGTCAGGAGTATAAGGTCTAAGACCTGCAAAAGACCTGATAACATGAATATTTCTTAAGGCAGGTACTAAACGCACAGCATTGTTCACAATGGCATGAAGTGCTTCATGAGTAGTATTTTTATTATAACCTACAAACTCACGGGTAGAACCTATTAATATCTGTCCATCACGTGTCTGACTCAGTGAAAGACCAACTCCAAGCCGGGTTTCTGGATTATCCGATTCTTTGAGTATATTTGGATTATATTTTGCTGCTATGTATTTTGCACAAAGCACATCCGCCATAACCAGTTTCGGTACAGACTCCGTCACAATTATCTGACCCCTTCTGGGTTTTATGGGAAGTGAAAGGCCCACCATTTCACCGATGAATGGAGCATAAACCCCAGCTGCATTTATAACTATATTTGTTTTTATTTCTCCTCTATTAGTAATAACTGACTTTACCTTGCCATTTTCTGCTCTTATGTCTAAAACCGAAGTGCCAAGATATACTTTTGCACCTAATCTCTTTGCGGCTCGAGAAAATGCGAAACAGAGCCGCATTGGGTTTACATGAGCATCCAGCAAGCTATATGTAGCTCCCACTAAATGCGGTGAAAGCCCGGGTTGAATCTTCGATGCTTCCTTAAGGCTTAGAAGTTTAACTTCAAGACCGATCTCTTTTTGCCGTCTGACAAAATCCTTCATAACTTTTAATTGGTCTTCATTTTCGATTAAAATCATACCACCGGTAGCTTTGTATTCTATATCAAAGTCCAGTTCATCTGCTAAAGTCTTATACATTTTTGCACTTTTCATAGCAAGCTGTAAGTGGATACCCGGGTTTTTAGATTGCAAAATTATATCTATATCACAAGCTCCTGAAGAACCTGATGCCAAGTCGTCTTTTTCAAGAAGAATTACTTCCATACCCTTCTTTGATAGGTAGTATGCTATAGAAGTGCCTATTACACCACCGCCTGCAACTACTGCATCAGCGTTTTTCTTCACTCATCTTCCTCCTCCGCGATTTCTCCGATTTTTATAGCACGTACCGGAGGTCTGGAGGTGGGTGGTTTTATTTCAGCCGGTTCCTTGACCTTTGACAGCATTTGAGTAACCAAGCGCTGGCAAGTTCTACCCTGACACAGACCCATACCGGCACGAGTTCTGCGCTTAACTCCGGCTAAAGTTGTAGCTCCGTCATCAATAGCCTCTTGAATTTCTTTCCTCGTGACTTCTTCACAACGGCAAATATATTCTTCATTCATTATTATTCAGACCTCCCTAGGCGTTTTATACTCCGAACGATATTTATATATTCAGCAGGTACTTCAACCGTTATAACGGCAGTAGCATCGTATTTTGGAGATTTGATTATTCTTAATACTTTGCCCTTAACCACTGTACTGCCTTCTCGGTCAACACAATCAACTTCATCGCCCTTATTAGGTAGTGGATAATATTCAAACGGAAAACTGACTTCAGCTTTTTTCCCCGAAACGTTTAATAGAAATATTGCAAGTCCCGGACATGCGGCTATACATGTCCCGCAGCCAATACACTTATCTTCATCAAGTGTTGGCAAATTAGTAATTGGTTTACCTACAGTAATGGCACCATAGGGGCATGCCTCCTCACATGGATTGCACGGTATCTCTTGGACACATTCTATGCAGGCTACTGGCCCCTTTTGAATGCGGTCTTTGGATGGAACTCCCGGAATTTTAGAAAGCTCCTCTTCCGAAGGAAACCCTTGATAAATTACTCCCGATTTTTGTGTCATGCCAGTTGCCTCCTCGCATCTATCTGCTTAAGCTTAGCTGTAAATCTTCCTTCACCAAACGGCCCTGTACGCAATGCATCCAATCGGCCCCAAATTTGATTTTTCAGCTCTAGAGCCTGTTTTTCATCATAGTATCCTAAACTTTCGGCACAAGCTACACCTGCCAGTCTCCCTTCTTCCATAGCAGAAGATGCTTCTTCAACGCCTGTAATGTCACCGGCTACATATATACCCTTTAATGTTGTTTCCATATTTCTGTCATGAATAGGGACATGACCTCCCAATGCAGGTATAAAGGTAAACTCACAACCTGCCATCCAAGCAAGTTCTGTTAGAGGCGAAAGTCCAACAGCAAGGCAAACAGTATCAGCATTAAATTGCTTTTCAGTTCCTTTAACCTGTTGCCACTTTTCATCCAGTTCTACAGTGATAACTTCCTCAACTTTTTCTTCTCCCACTACTTCTTTAATCGTGGTAGAAATGTATATTGGAACACCAGCCCTTCGAATCTTTGAGGCATGAACTCCATATCCGCCTATTTTGGGAGCTGCCTCTATCAATGCAACTACATCGGCTCCTGCCTGCATCAATTGATATGAAACTATAAGACCAACATTGCCAGACCCTACCATTACAATTTTTTGTCCCGGCAAAACCCGATTTACATTAATCATGGTCTGTGCCGCACCTGCACCCATAACTCCGGGCAGTGTGCATCCCGGAAAAGCCAATGCATTTTCCGAGGCACCGGTTGCCATCACTATCTTTTCGGCTTTTAAAGTGTGGTCCTTACCATTGGTAATAAAAGCTATAAGACGGTCCTCATAAATTCCATAAACAGCAGCATCGAGCAGCACTTCTACACCAAGTCTCTCGGTTTCTTCCAAAAGCTGCCGACCTATACGAAATCCTCTAGTTCCAGCTCTATGTTCCCTTGAGCCGAAAAACTTGTGGATTTGCTTAAAGAGTTGTCCTCCGGGCTTTAAATTTTCATCCAGCACCGTTACCTTTGCTCCGGCTTTTGCAGCCTCCACGGCACACGAAAGGCCAGCGGGGCCGGCACCAATTACGGCAATATCTGTTGTTTTCATAATCTGTCACCCCACTCCCCAAGACCTTTCTGAGTGTTTATAATCATTCCATCTCTAACCGGTGTAACACATGTTCTGACATTGGGAATACCGTCAACTGTCATTACGCAATCAGTACAACGGCCAATTGCACAAAATATTCCTCTGGGTTTATTATATTTTTGAGTTTCTCTAAATTTTTTTACGCCCGCCGCAAGAAGGGCTGCGGCGATCGGCTCCCCTTCAATAGCTTGTATTTTTTTCCCATCCACGGTAATCGTAGCATTAAATTGTCTTGTTTCATCCCCTAGAATGGGATGGTGCATTACGCGCAATTAATCTCCCTCCAATTCTTGTTTCAAATAGTATTTAGCTGCTAGTTTAGAATATCTGACCATTCTATCTGTCTTACGTGTTAAAATAATGCAAGAAATATGCCTTTAATATTTTTTATATTCTCTTAAGTGTTTTACACTTACTATTTAGGGAAAACCTTTGTCAAATATACTTTAGGAAGCATTTTTGACAAAAAGTTCTGTGCTGAAAAAATTATCATTTTAATACATGTTTATAGCTTTTAGAAATATTGTAAAAAATCGCCTTATTACCAGTCAATAATTTTTCCTCCAAAATTATTTCCCATAAAAGCAAAGACGGTTTTTTGACCGTCATTTGATACATTTATAATTCCTAGAAATTATTTTATAATAATTAGAATATCTTACAGTTAAAGCTATGGTTGTACATCTATGATTTCAATATCCGTAAGACCTATTTCTGTCAATTTTTTTATATCAACCCCACTCTCGGCTTTTTGAACACTTAAAAGGTTTGGACGCGTTTTAGGATGCTGAGGTACGAAAACCGTACAGCAATCCGCATACGGCTCTATGGAAATGTCATATGTTCCTATTTTCTTTGCGATATCCATAATCTCTATTTTATCACAACCGATAAGCGGGCGAAATATCGGCATTGTAGCAACTTCATTGGTTGCAACTAGGGCTTCCATTGTTTGACTTGCTACTTGCCCCAAGCTCTCTCCTGTTACTAGCGCTTTTGCACCTACATTCTCAGCAATTTCTTGAGCTATTCGTATCATCATTCGCCGCATAATTATAGTTAAAAATTCATCAGGAGTATCTTTACTAATTTGCTTTAAAACTTCTGTGAAATTTACAACATGCAATCGCATTTGACCCGAATACCCTGCTAAAACTTTGCAAAGCTCTATCACCTTTTCTTTTGCCCTATCACTTGTAAAAGGAAAGCTGTGAAAGTATACAGGTTCAATTTCAACTCCTCGCTTCATAAGCATATAAGCAGCTACCGGACTATCAATACCTCCGGAAAGCAATAATACAGCCTTTCCATTACACCCCAGTGGCAGCCCTCCCGGTCCGGGAACTCTTTCACAATAAACGAAAGCCTTTTCCCGAATTTCGATATCAACCCTTATTTGAGGATTATGAACATCGACTTTTAAATTTCCCAGATTACTTAAAATATATGCCCCTACTTCTCTACTTACTTCAGGAGATTTAAGCGGAAAAGATTTATTAGGTCGTCTGGTTTCTACTTTAAAAGTTTTACCTTCAAATTTTTGGCCCTTGACTACTTCAAGAGCAGCTCTTTTTATCTGTTCTAAGTCATTTTCACAGCTTAGTACAGGGCTTATGTAAACTATACCGAAAACTTTTTTTAAGGCATTCATTACTTTTTCTCGCGGGGCTTTTGTAAAACAATAAATTCGTCCATGAGTTTTTTGAAGACGGACGCTTTCATCATAAGGTCTCAACGCATGTTTAATTCGCTGCATCAAAATTCTCTCAAAAAAAGGTCTATTTCCACCTTTTAAGGCTATTTCACCAAAACTTATCAAGTAAAGACTCTCCATTTTTACCTCCTTACAAACTTTCTTATTTCATTTACTTCTTCGGTAAGGACTCGTATGGTATAATCCATATCATCTGATGAAAGAAAAGGTGATAGGCTAAACCTTAAAGCACTATCCTGTAATTCAAAGCTCTTACCCAAAGCCCTTAGCACATGGCTTGTTCCACTCTGGTGTGAGGAACAAGCCGAACCTGTAGATACATATATGCCTTTTGCCTCAAGTGCGTGTAGAAGTATTTCTCCCCTTGTACCAAGGAAAGAAATATTTAGAATATGTGGAGCTCCTATATCAGGACCATTTAAAACTGTGTCCGGTATTCCTTTTAGTATACCATCTTTTAAGTATTTTTTAAGCTCCTCCATTTTACTTTGCCAATTTATCATATTATTAAAACAAGCTTCGGCTGCCACACCTAATCCAGCAATTCCTGGCATATTTTCCGTTCCCGAACGGATACCTGATTCCTGACCACCGCCATGTAAAAGAGGTTCTATGCGCACTTTATCTCTTACAAAAAGAGCGCCAATCCCTTTAGGACCATATATTTTATGACCACTCAAAGACAATAAATCAATACCTTTTAAATTAGGAACAAGAGGCATTTTCCCAAAAGCCTGTACCGCATCAACGTGGAAAAGTATATTTTTGTTATGTGTTTTAATAATTTCTGCTATATCCTCTATGGGCTGAATCGACCCTACTTCATTGTTTACATACATAACACTTACAAGAATGGTTTCCGGTGTTAATGCATTTTTTAATTCACTTATGTCTATAAAACCTTCCTTATTCACTTTAAGATATGTAGCTTTAAAGCCCTCCTTTTCAAGAGCCTTAAACACCTCTAAAACCGATGGATGTTCAATATATGTGGTTATAATATGATTGCCCTGCCGTCGAAGACTGTGGGCAGCTCCCTTAATAGCCCAATTATTAGATTCTGTTCCACCTGAGGTAAAATATATTTCGCCAGGGTCTACATCTAATACTTGTGCTACCTTATCACGTGCCTGCTTCATTATTTTCTCGGCTTCAATTCCCTTTCCGTGCAGAGAAGACGGATTACCAAAATACACTGTCATTACATCAAAAACAGTTTGTGCTGCTTCATCCAAGACCTTAGTTGTCGAACTGTTATCAAGATATACCTGCCTCAAATTCATCACCTGCTATACTTGTATTATCCTAGGATATTTATTTAAAGTAAAGCTTTACCTGTTTTAAATCTTCTGTAATGCCGCATAAGTTTTTTTCGAATGGGATAAGCATTACCGCCCCACAGTTTTACCATTTATACACAGATCCAAAGGTTTAACATTTTTATTATATCACAAGTTTATACTGTGTCATCAACTTTTGCCCTACTTATTAACAGAAAAAACTTTAATTCTTCCTTACTCCAACAAACTCTAACAATAACCTAATGCAAAGCAAATTTCTTAATGTTTTTTGGCATTTTTTAAAAACATCCTTCCCGTTATTGCTGATATTAGTATTCATCTTTAAACTTTTTTTAATTATATTTCGCGAAAAATTCTATTACCATAATTTGTAAAGCATATACTCGTTTTAAAAAAAGTAATTAAGGCATAGTAACTTAAATTACGGGATAAAATAAGACTGTTGAATGAAAGTTATTGGAGGTGAATCAGTTGCCATTAACTCAAAAAGAAACCATGCTGCTGCAGGATGCCTTAAGTCATGAACAGATTTGTGTGCTAAAGTATAATAATTATGCAAATCAAATGCAGGACACAGAGCTTTCCTCTATGTTTAAAACCCTTGCAAATCGTGAACAGCAGCACATTGACACTATTAACCGGCTTTTACAACAGAATCAAAGTCAATAATAAAGTCAATAATTTATTGTATAGGGAGGTATTTTGGTGAATCAGACACAAAACAAAAACATAGCCGGAACTAATATTGATAAGGATATCCTAAACGATATGCTTATGACAGAAAAATATGTTTCCGGAACTTACGAAACAGCCGTAATGGAGGCAGCTAACGAAACTGTAAGGGATACACTTCGACAGATCCAGGATGAAGAACAGCAGCATGCAAAGATGATCTTTGACGCTATGAATCAGCGCGGCTGGTACACGCCACAGTAATCAATCAACAGGCGGCAAGAGGTATTTCTCTTGCCGCCTCTCTTTATAAATTCCATGTCTGAGTATTTTGTAAACAATAACTGTTCCAATTTTTACCAAGCATGACACCTCTTAACGGCATAAATAATCCTGCAATGACCAACGAGCTTGTTCTCTTACAATTTCCGATGGATCCTTAGTTAGTATCTTAAGTAAATTTCTAGTATTTTCATTTCTCAGGTTTCCCAATGCACATACGGCATTTCGGCGAATGACGTTTCTTCCACGCCAGCCGGCAGCTATATTATTAAATATCATATTAAAATCTTGCTTGCTCAATATTGCAAGCTTTTCCAAATCTCTTTCTACCGGAATATCAGGTATAAATTCTTTATGGTTGGGGATTTTTACCTTTTGATTGCAAGGACAAACCTCCTGACATGTATCACATCCAAAAATCCTATCACCCAAAGCTTTTCTAAATTCTTCCGGAATGTGCCCCCTCATCTGAGTAATATAAGAAAGACATCTATACGGATTTATTTGAAAAGGTGCCGTTAGTGCCCCTGTAGGGCATGCACTTACGCAGCTGCCGCATCCGTTGCAGTTACTTTCAATAGGGCTGTCCGGTTCGATTTCAATATCTGTTAGAATCTCCCCTAAAAATATCCATGAGCCCAATTCTGGTGTAAAAAAGCATGTATTTTCGCCAATCCATCCTAAACCTGCCCGCCTGGCAGCAGCTTTTTCAATGAGGCTACCTGTATCAACTATAATCTTAAATCTGCCGGGCCGTTTTTTTGAAATAAAATCAACAACATGTCTTAATTTTTCACTTAGTATGACGTGGTAATCCTTAACTTGGGCGTACCTAGAAATTTTTCCCTCAGACCTAGACCTGCTTTCTATATGAGATGAAACAACCTCCAATGAGCTCTGAGGGTATATAAGATACCCCATGGCAAAACATATAATGGTCTTAGCGCCTGGCAGAGATTTTTCCGGATTGCATCTAATTTCAATATCCTGTTCTTCGAAAGGGGATATTAATTTTTTTGCCTTTCTTTCTAATAAAACTTCCTTTTCTTGCAAAAATGGCTTAGCTGTTGTAAAACCGACTTTATCCAAGCCTATTTCCTTTGAAAAGCAAATTATGTCTTGCTTTATATCCATATTTCTCTCCGATTTGAATTTTTCAGGAAAATATTTATAATTATATTATACATTATAATGAGAGTTTACTTCAAACAACTTGAAAAGGATGATTTTCTATGGTATCAAAGGAACAAATCGCTCGCATCAACGAACTTTATAAAAAGCAAAAAAATGGCGGTCTTTCCGAAGAAGAAAAAAAAGAGCAGGCATACCTACGCCGGCTTTATATCGATTCTATGAAGTCAAATCTTAAATCACAGTTAGACAGCATAAAAATTGTAGACCCTTCAAACTACTGTAATCATCAACATAAGGATAAAGACTGCGGTCATTCGGGACATCGCAAGGGATGCAGCTGCAAAAACCATTAAATAATCAAACAGCCTAATGTATTTTTTGCCTCTTTTAATGCAAAATCATGTGCCTCTTTATCGAAAGAAGCTACTCCATCTTTGTAAATATTCACTTTATACGCCAAATTTCTAGCATCAGCAGCAGTATAAAGCACACAAATATTTGTACAAACACCCGCTAGAAATATTTCATCAACTTTATTTTCCCTTAAATATAGATCTAAATCAGTTCCAAAAAAGGCACTGTAACGCCTTTTTGCTATTATTTTATCATCATCTTTTACATCTAAATCTTCGATTATTTTCGCACCGCAAGTTCCGGCAATACAGTGAGGAGGAAACATCTCAAACTCTTTATCGTTTTTTTCATGGTTATCACAAATAAATATAACCGGATAGTCATGCTCCCTGAAATCGTTTATTTTTTCCTTTATAACCCCTATAATGGCTTTACCTTGCGGCCCCACACTCAAAGCACCACCTTCATAGATAAAATCTTTCAGCATATCGATAACAAGTAAGGCTTTCACTTTAAAACTCTCCCTTCTTTTTTAAACCTAAACAAATAATAATGAAACGATGCGGTTTGAAAAAATCGCTTTGGGATGTATTGACATAAAAACGATAAGAAGGTATAATGTTTATTGTCATATGCGGGGATGGCGGAACTGGCAGACGCGTACGTTTGAGGGGCGTATGGGTTATCCCGTGCGGGTTCAATTCCCGCTCTCCGCACCATACTAAGTAATTTCGGGCGAGCAGCTATATTGCTCGCTTTTTAGGTGTACTTATTTTAAAGCCTGCTGGCTATGCCCATGATTTCAAAATGCTTATAGTCTGTTGCCAGTAAAATACTTCTATATGCTAAAATAAAATGGCCCGGAATTTTAAGTTGTCAAAAACTTGAGCACATAATATATCGCTATAACGGCACCAAATATAATAAGCACCGGGGGCAGCAGCAACTCAAATGCTGCTATTATCATTGCTAAGATATCTTTTGCATCTAAATTGGGTTTTTTAGGTGAATTCATTGTTTAATCCACCACTCATTTATATTATTGAACAGGTTTATGGGGTCAGGCTCGACTCCTTTTAATCTTTTGTTTAAAGCTAAAATTTCATTAGGACTGTAAAGAAACAGATATGGTAAATCACGGTTTATAATTTCTTGAGCCTCATACAAAAGTTCCTTTTTACTTTCATAATCTGTCTTAGCTCGAATCAAAATATCATCAAGTTCGGGATTTGAATATGATACAAAGTTATACCCGTTCTTTATTTCACTGCTGGCGAACATAAACTGCAAATCCGGATTAGGTGCAAGTTTCCACCCCATAACAGCAGTATCGTATTTTTTGCTCATAACCTTGCTTTTTAATTCATCCCATGTGACATTTGTAAGTTTAACAGAAATACCTAAGTCTTTTAAATCCTTTTCTATATGGGATGCCGTTTGATATCGAGCTCCGTTTGAAGTATTAACCAATAACTCGAATTCGAGTTTATATTTCTTTTTACCAATGGTTTTCTCTAAAATTCCATCATCATCTGTGTCTTCCCAACCTGCTTCTTTAAGTTTTTGTGCTGCCGTTCTCTTGTTATACATTATCTGTTGCATGCTAGAATTAAAAGCCCACGAATAAGGTAAAATTGGACCGTCAATCACTAAACCCCGTCCTAAAGTTGTATCTTGGAGAATTCTGTTTCGATCAATTCCCATAAGCATAGCTTGGCGCACATTAACATCACTTAATATGGGATTGGTTAAGTTTACTGCGATAAATTCAAAATATCTTGAGGGATATTGAAGCAGATAAACATCTTCCATTTCATGGAATACATTCCAATCCTCCGGTTCAATATTGATCATATCAACTGCCCGCTTGTTAAATGCTTCCTTGATAGCAGTATTATCCGGGAAAATTTTGATATTCATTCCTTCTATATATGGTTTTTCACCAAAATAGTCATCATTTCTCCTTAAGCTTACTGAGTCGCTTGACTTACTAACTACTTTAAAAGACCCTGTACCGATATATTCAGACACTGTTTTTTCTGTACCTTTACTTGTTTTTAATGTTTCGATAAATGATGCTGAAAGGATTCCTCTAGTCATGCCGTATAAAAAATCAGCATCAGGTTTATATAAAGAAATAATAAGAGTATTTTTATCCAACGCTTCGTAGCTTTGAATATTGTCAAATTCAGCAAAATCCGGTCTTTCGCCCTTTTTTACAGACTTTTTTAATTCTTTTATTCTATCAAAGGTAGCTTTGACATCTGCTGCTGAAAAATTTTCCCCATTATGCCATTTTACATCAGTTCTTAGGTTGATAGTGTATGTTTTGCCATCCTCATCAATTTGCCAACTTTCAGCAAGAGCAGGTTGGAGCATACCTTTACCATCGATTCTCACAAGGCCTTCGTAAATAAGGCTTAAAATTGCCTTTGTTTCCTCATCGTTTGCCATTAAAGGGTCCATGTTTAAATTCGAAGTTGTGGCAAGACTAACCGTTCCGCCGCTTTGAGGAGATTCAGCCAATTCTTGTTTCTCCGGTTCCTTTGGCTCAATAGGTCTTAAATGCTCTGTATCGGAACAAGCTGTGCTAAAAAATACCGTTATAAATATTAATATTGCTATCAGTTTTCTTTTCATGGACGGTACCCCAATAAAATCATCTCCAAATTGCTAATCTAATAAGGTAGGAACTGTTTTTTAATTACAATTAGCTTGAACTTTGCAGTTCCTACCACCAAAAATCTTATTCATGCTTAAGCCAGGAAGGTTCAAAGCTTGAAATTTAGATCACTTCATTCTTTTAAGTTTAGGATTATCCTTTAATCCGGGAATTCGACCTCGCTTGGCAACAGGTGTGCCATCTACCATTTTTAGATCCAATGTCATATCTATAGGTGCAGCACCGGATATATAGCTGCCAACGCCAAAAGCATCTGCTCCGGCTTCAATAAGAATCTTTATTCTTTCAGGGCTAAGACCTCCTGATACAAATATTTTTACATAATCATAGCCCTTTTGGTCTAATCGCTTTCTAATTTCATATATAAGCTCCGGTGTGACACCCCCGCGTTCACTTGGAGTATCCAGCCTTACACCTTCCAAGTCCTTTCCTAAAGCCATAGCTACATTTAATGCTTCCTCAGCTTCATCTTTAAAGGTATCTACAAGAATTATTCTCGGAGAATCTGGCGGCATAATCTCATCATAGGCTTCTGCTACTTTTACAGTATCTCCTGCCATTATTATAGCCGCATGGGGAATAGTCCCGGAGGGTTCTCTGCCCAGAAGTTTCGCTGCTAAAATGCAGCTGGCATTATCAGCACCACCTACTACTGCCGCTCTCTCCATAACCGGTGCAACAGCCGGATGGACATGTCTTGCACCAAAACATATGCAAGTCTTATCTCCTGCAGCTTCACGGCAACTGCGTGCTGCTGTCGCCCATCCACTAGGATGTGCCATCATCCCAAGAAGAACCGTTTCATATATGCCAAACTCTTCATAAGAACCTCTTATTCTCATAACCGTATCCTTTGGCTCGAAGGTCTCGCCTTCCGGAAGTGCATATATTTCAATGTTTTTGTCTTGTAAAAGACTTAAAACCTCTTCTACACCGCACATAACACCAGATTTTCTGGGGAACACTTCAGCCACCACTTCTTTTGTTGAAATATTCATATGCCGTAAGATTTCCATGGTTTTTATAAAATATATGTCTGTTGTCATTCCTGCAAGTATCTCATCGTGATTAGCTGAACACAATCGTCTTTTTGAATCAATTTTAATGTTTTTGACATCATTTAATGATTTGATTTCTTCCATAAAGCAAACCTCTCTCTTATTATTTTATGTATTTCATAATCACTGCAACTATGCCCGCAGCGGTAAGCGGGCCAACGGGAACACCTTTGAAAAATGCTATACCTATGAGAGAACCAAGGATAATGCCCACAACCACCTGAGGACTTTCTGCTATTAAATTAGTTCCTTTACCGGAAAGAATTACCGTAAGAGCTCCTGCTAATAATGCCGCAATAGCTGAAGGGCTTTTTAAAGCACCATTCACATCTTTTATAGTGATTTCACCTGTTGCAAAAGGAGCAATAATTCCCATGGTTAAAATGATTATACCCCATTTCAATGCGTTTTTGTCAAGAAAAATTAATACCTGCTTTAAATTGGTAAGTCTTAAGCCGAGAATTACGGTAGCAGCTAAAGCAAGTGAATTGTTTTTTGAAAGTACACCTAAGATTAATATTACTAAAATTATTAATACTCCCTGATCCATAAAAATGTTCACCTCACAGCTTATAAAGTTGCTTGTACCACTTATAGGATTTTATTACTTTTGCAACAAAATTCCTGGTTTCCGAAAACGGAATCTCGTCTATTGTTTTTTCTTCAAAACTACCTTGTGCTTGCCAATCGGCTACATTACCTCGACCACCGTTATATGCAGCCAAAGCTAAAATAATATCATCATCAAATTCATTAAGTAGCGAGGCAAGATACCATGTTCCAATTCTTATATTAAGATCCGGGTTGTCAATATCTGATATATCAATATTTTGTATTCCCATTTTTTCTGCAGCCCAAAGAGCAGTTTCGGGCATTAACTGCATAAGACCTATGGCACCCTGTGTTGATACGGCTTTAGGCGAAAAATTGCTTTCGACTTTTATTACTGATGCAACAAGATATGGATCAACGTTGTATTCTGTCGCATACCGAACAATGGATTCTTCATATTTAAGTGGATAAATGTACTTCATGAACCAATATATATTATTGTATAAGGTAAAAATACCAATAATTATTATCAATATTGCTGCAGCTTTTTTAGACACAACTATGAAATTTCCCTCCAAATTTCATCTATCTGTTCCCTCGTTTCTTCTATACCG
Source organism: Tepidanaerobacter acetatoxydans (assembly GCA_022840405.1). Taxonomy (GTDB): domain Bacteria; phylum Bacillota; class Thermosediminibacteria; order Thermosediminibacterales; family Tepidanaerobacteraceae; genus Tepidanaerobacter; species Tepidanaerobacter acetatoxydans_A. The sequence continues at coordinate 18,097 of JALHJR010000003.1, read as the reverse complement.
GCATTATTGTCTATCACCCTATTTGCATATTTTAATTTTTCTTTTAACGGCATCTGAGACTTTATCCTATTTAAAGCTTGAGCATGAGCCATATCCTTTTCTCGCATTATTAATCTTTTTATCTGGGTTTTTTCATCAACAGCCACCAGCCACACTTCATCTACCAAGGCATCTAAACCCGACTCCAAAAGCAGCGCCGCATCAATAACTATTACTTTTCTTCCAGCTTTTTTATAGTTTTCCAGTTGCTTTTTTATTTCTTTTAAAATTTCCGGATGTGTAAGACTGTTCAGAGCCTCTAGCTGGATTCTATCTGAAAATACAATATCGGCAAGTTTTTTTCTATCTATATCGCTTTTATCATCATTTAATATCTGTTCTCCAAAATGATTTACTACATTAACCCATACAGGCTTACCTTTTGACATTATTTCTTTTGCTATTTCATCTGCATCTATTATAGCAGCACCTTTGTCCTTAAGCAATGACGATACTGTACTTTTCCCACTGGCTATGCCACCGGTAAGACCTACCACGGTCAAAGCCATCCCTCCTTCTACAGTTCTTCCCAAGTAAAACCTTGTTTAAAATCCACTACAAGTGGTACCCTTAAAGGAATAGCATTTTCCATATGCTGCTTTAGTATCTCTTTAACAGCAGTAAGCTCTTCTTCGGGTACATCTAAAATAAGTTCATCATGCACCTGTAAAAGAATCTTGGCCTTTAAATTGCTCTGTCTTAAATTATCATGTACTTTGACCATGGCTATTTTGATTACATCGGCAGCACTGCCTTGAATGGGCGTATTTACAGCCGTCCGTTCTGCAAAGGACCGCAGGTGATAATTTCGACTATTGATGTCAGGAATATAGCGGCGGCGATTAAACAGTGTGGTAACATATCCTAAGGCTTTGGCCGACCTTATGGTTTCCCTTATATATTCTCTCACTCCCGGATATCTTGCAAAATACGCATCTATATATTCCTTTGCTTCTTGGTTCGATATTCCTAAGTTTTGAGCCAGACCATAATCACTTATTCCATAAATTATTCCAAAGTTTACTGCCTTTGCCTTATCTCTTAGCAATGGAGTTACTTCTTCCTGTGGCACGCCAAAAACCTCACTGGCTGTACGCCTATGGATGTCCTCACCGCTAACAAAAGCTTCAATCAAACCGGGGTCTTGTGACATATGTGCTAAAACTCTAAGCTCAATCTGGGAGTAATCTCCGGATAAAAGCACATGACCGGGCCCGTCAGACGTAAAAACTCCGCGAATATGCTTGCCTTCTTCGGTTTTTACAGGTATGTTTTGAAGATTTGGTTCTGTGCTGCTGATACGCCCTGTAGATGTCACCGTTTGATTAAAGCTTGTATAAATCCTGCCTGTCTTTTTATCCACCAAAGCAGAAAGCCCATCAGCATAAGTAGATTTCATCTTCATTAAAAAACGGTATTCTAAAATCTTTTCTATTATAGGATGGGACGGTCTTAATTTTTCTAAAACTTCAGCATCGGTAGAGTAGCCTGTCTTAGTTCTTTTGATAACAGGCAATGAAAGTTTTTCAAATAATATTTCACCAAGCTGTTTAGGTGAATTTATATTAAATTCTGTACCAGCTAAATCATATATCTCTTCGGTCAAAGCAGCAAGTTTTTTACCAAATCTTTCAGATAGCTCTTGCAACTTGGCAAAATCCACCTTTATTCCTGCATGTTCCATATCTGCTAAAACAACGCTAAATGGTATTTCAACCTCATAAAAGAGTTTATCCATTAAACAATCCTTTATTTTCTCATCCATGATTTTCTTGAGTTCAAAAAGATATGGGGTTTTTTTATCAAAACCGGAAGTATCTGCAAGTGTCTTTCCTAAATATTCCATAACAAGTATCGGTATATCATAACGAGGTTTCGATGATTCCAAAAGGTAAGCAGCTAACATAGTATCAAACTGGCACCTGAAATCTATGCCTAACTGTCTCAAAACATTTCTTGTAAATTTACCGTCATGAGTGATTTTATATATAGCAGTATCTTCTAAAATTTGCTTTAAAAATGAAATACTGCTATTTTTTTTCAATAATTTATGACTAATGAAATAACACTTATTTTCAACTGAAATATATATACCATCTGTTGCATATGATACCAAGTCTTTTTTTTCAGCATCGACAAGAACCGCAATATTTTTTGAGGAGTTAATTTTTTTCACTAATTTCTGCAGCGCATTATTGTCTTCAATATTTTGCGTCGTCTCAGTATCAAACTCTTTCGTATCTATAGAATTTGCAGGTATTTTGACCCTGTCAATTAAGCTGTAAAACTCCAGATCCCTAAATAAGTTTATCAATTTATCATAATTCGGTTCACAGTAAACAATATCGTCAGGGTTGAATTCCAAAGGGACATCTCTAACAATTGTAGCTAGGTATTTACTCGCTTCAGCTTGCTCGGCATATTTTTCTAAATTTTCTCTGACCTTACCTTTTAGCTTATCAGTATTCTTTAAAACATTATCTAATGTTTTAAATTCCTGAATCAACTTTGCAGCAGTTTTTTCACCTACTCCCGGCACTCCAGGTATATTGTCGGATTTATCTCCCATCAAACCCTTCATATCGGCTACAGCTTCCGGATGTATGCCATACCTTGATTTTACCTTTTCCGTGTCATAGGTTTCCATTTCGGAAATGCCTTTTTTTGTAAGTAGAACATTAGTATTTGAAGAAACTAACTGCAAAGCATCCTTATCGCCAGTTACAATTATGGAAAAAATCCCTTCCTGCTCTCCTTTTTTTGAAATTGTCCCCAATATATCATCTGCCTCGAAACCATCTGCTTCAATAAAATTAATGTTAAGTGCTTTTAGTATTTCTTTCAAAATGTCAAACTGTCCTATTAACTCATCAGGAGTCTTAGGCCTTGTAGCTTTATAAGCCGCATATTCGTCATGTCTGAATGTTGGACCTTTTTTATCAAAAGCTACCGTTACATAATCCGGATTTTCTTCTTGTAAAATTCTAAATAACATATTAAGAAAACCATATACCGCATTAGTATGCACACCCTTGGACGTTCTCAGGGGCGGTAGTGCATGAAAAGCTCTGTGAAGTAAACTGTTTCCGTCAATCAATAGCATTTTCTTCATACTACTCAACTCCTATTTTACTACTATTATTTCACCAAAAATTATTAAAAACCTGCAAGGAAACAAAAAAATCCCTATATCTTTAGGGATCTAATGCTAGCCTTTCTTTTTTCGACTAGTAAATCTTTTAATAATCGAGTAAATGCATTTAAATAAAACACCTGCTGCAATTGCTATGGGCAGCAAGGCCCCAACGACTTCCGCTAAAGATGCCAATATATTTAATAAAAAGTTTATCGCTATGATAAAACCTTGCTTCGCTCTTCGAAACAATTCCTGTAAATTTAATGTGCCAAGTTTTTCTTTCGAAGGTTCCTGTTCAATTAAATTTAAATTTACAAGAGACATTTCCACCATCTTATCCCACGCAACAAGTTGACCCGTCAGTGTATCAACATCTGTTCTTACACGATTGAGTTCATTTTCTATTTTCAATACTTCGTCGACACTTTTTGCCATTTGCAATATTTCAAGAAGCCTTTGTTCTTGCTGCTCAAGATTACGGACTCTTGCGGCCGTATCGTAATATGCCTCAGTAATGTTCTCTCCGCCTATGTGCTGGCTGCTGACTTTTCCCATAGCTTTAAACATATCTAAAGCTTTTGTTAGTTCCCCTTGAGGTATTCTTATAGTAATATAAGCTCTCCGGGATGAGTCGGCAGATACTGAACCGTCTATTTGGCTGCTTTCTATATAGCCTCCTAATTCATCGACAAAATTTATAATTTTATCGACTTTTTCATCAAAATTCTCTACATATATAGATATGTCGGCATTTTTAATGATTTTTTGTTCTCTTTCCTCAGCGGCAAATGTCTTCAAACTCCGCCCTGATGTGTTCACATCTTGGGCTCCATCAAAACTTTCATTTTCAACCTGAGCCTCACTGCTCCTCATCTCATAAGATTCGGCAGCAGGTGCTGAAATCTGCGGTGCTTCATCATTTATACTACTGTTTTTAGTATAATCCATACTAAGAATTCCCATTTTGGATAAAGTAACCACAAATACACCGATGATAAATACGCTCATCACCGCAGTAAATGCCTTCTTATTATAATAATATGAATTTGATATAAATGCGGGAATACTTCTTAAAAATCGTATAAAACGCGATGATTTATCAACCGGTCTTTGCTCGGAAGCAATGCTGTTAATTTTTTCCATTAGGCTGGGTGCAAAATTTGGCGGCAACTCAATTTGTTCCAAAGAACCAGCTGTTTTTATTATCTGTTGAAGTTCTTTTACTTCTTGCCGGCAATCAGAGCAGACTTTTATATGTTCTTCTAAAATATTCTTTTCTTCAGCAGTTACCAGGCCTTCTACATATTTATCAATCAAATCTTCATAAATTTTGCATGCCACGTTGCTTCCCCCCTTTTTATAAAATTTAGACGTCATTTGCTAAAAAAAAGTTCCGGATCTTTAAGGTTTTCTTTTAAAGCCCGGCGGCCCCTGAATAATCTTGATTTTACTGTACCGAGGGAGCATGATAGTATATCGCTGATTTCAGTATAGCTGTAGCCTTGGATATCCCTTAATATAATACATATTCGCTGTTCTTCCGGTAAGGTGCTTATTGCTTTCATAATGGCTTGCTTAGTTTCTTGCTTTTCCACAAATTCTTCCGGCAATTCAGTTTGAAATCCTAACTTTGTTTTATCATCCATGGCTATTTCCTCTTTTATAGGAAAAACATCCTCTCTCTTTTTCCTTAAAAAATCTATGCACGTATTTACCGCAATACGATATAGCCATGTTGAGAAACTTGAATCTTCCCTGAATCTACGAAGGGAGGTAAATACTTTTATGAAAATCTCCTGACTTACATCCATAGCATCTTCTGCGTTATTAAAAAATCGATAAGCAGTATTGTATACCTTCTTCTCATACCCGGAAATTAGGTCTTCAAATGCTGAAATATCGCCTCTCTTAGCCCGGCGTACGAGGTCTTTTTCTGCACTCAATTTGTAATATGCCCTCCCCTCACTTTATTCTTCTAGATATTCGACTCCAGTATTTAAAATTCCTTCAAGGAATTTATATTGTCATAGTTTACAAGAAAATTATTTAGAATTCTTCATAATCTCTCGATTCAGGTAAGTCTTGAATTTTTTGGCAATTAAATTCCACCCAAGTAAGCCTTCAATACCTTGTCATTTTGAAGAAGTTCTTCTCCGGTTCCGGTAAGTGTTATTGTCCCAGTTTCAAGGACATAAGCATAATCTGCTATTTTTAAAGCCATACGGGCATTTTGTTCGATTAAAAGAATGGTTACCCCATCGTCATGAATCTTTTTTACTACTGAAAAAACATCCCTTACAAGCATTGGTGCAAGCCCCAATGACGGTTCATCCAACATTAAAAGCTTTGGCCTTGACATTAAAGCCCTGCCCAATGCCAGCATCTGCTGCTCACCGCCTGAAAGTGTACCTGCCATCTGAGTTTCCCTTTCTTTAAGCCGAGGGAAAATTGAATAGACCCACTCCATGTCTTTTTTTACGTTTTCTTTATCTTTTCTTGTATAAGCACCCAAAATCAGATTTTCATATATTGTCAAATCACTAAATACCCTTCTGCCTTCGGGAACCATGGTTATTCCCATCTTTACAATATCTTTTGTAGTTACTTTGGAAATGTCTTGACCCATAAATGCTACATGGCCGGTTTTCTTAACCAGATTGCATATTGCTCTAAGAGAGGAGCTCTTACCGGCACCATTTGCACCTATAAGTGTTACGATACTTCCTTCAGGAACATTAAAATCGATGCCTCTTACCGCATGAATACCACCGTATCTTACATTCAGATTTTTTACTTCAAGCATCCAACTCCACCCCCAGATATGCTTCTATAACTCTTTGATTGTTTTGAACTTCATCAGGCGTGCCTTCAGCTATGGTTATGCCATGATCAAGTACTAGAATTCTTTCACAAATCCCCATAACTACTTGCATATGATGTTCAATAAGCAAAATTGTCAAGTTAAATTTATCCCGGATTTGTTTCAAAAACTCCATTAACTCTTCCGATTCCTTGGGATTCATTCCGGCAGCTGGTTCATCCAGCAAAAGAAGTTTGGGGCGTGTTGCAAGAGCCCGTGCTATTTCCAAATGTCTTTGTTGACCATATGGCAACGAACTTGCCTTTTCATTAAGGTATGCCGTGAGATTTACTTTTTCAAGTAGTTCGAATGTCTGATCTCTCATCATTTTTTCTTCTCTATTATATTTAGGTGTTCGCAAGGTTGCATCAATAAAACTCGATTCTATTCTAAGATGATGACCTACCAGAACATTTTCAAAAACAGACATATTTTCAAAAAGTCGTATATTTTGAAACGTCCTTGCCACTCCAAGTCTTGTTATTTTATCCGGTAAAAGTCTAGTGATATCGTTGCCTTGAAACATTATACTTCCGGATGTAGGAACATATATTCCGGTTATGGCGTTGAAGGCGGTAGTCTTGCCTGCACCGTTTGGACCAATTAGGCCTACTATTTCACCCTCTTTTAGATTTAATGAAAAATCAGAAACTGCGGTTAAACCTCCGAATTTAATGGTTATTTTATTGACTTCCAAAATTGCCACGATGACCGCTCTCCTTTCCCAGCAGCATATCCCATGATATTTCATTCTCTCCCATGATTCCATGCCTCAGAAACAATACTACCAGAATCAAAAGAATAGCAAAAACCACCATTCTCATTCCAGAAATTCCAGGTAAGCTTATAAATCCTAAATCCATGGGCGATTCTACTACTCGAAGCAATTCCATCAGAACCGTTATTATGCATGCCGAAATAACTGATCCCGTAATACTCCCCATACCGCCAAGCACAACCATCAATAAAATCTGATATGTGAAGAAAAATCTAAACATGGTAGGATCTATTGTTGAATTCAAATTTGCAAGGAGAGCGCCGCCAATGCCTGCTATAAATGCACTTATAGTAAATGATAGTGTCTTATGATTAAAAAGATTAATACCCATAGCCTGTGCAGCTATTTCATCTTCTCGTATGGCTTTGAAGGCTCTGCCATAGCTGGAGTTTACTAATGATTTTAATCCTAAAATAATTACAATAGCTACACCCCAACTCCAATATTGGTCGGTATATTGAGGTATCCCTTTTAGACCCAGGGCACCATTAGTAATCGTCTGAGTATTTGTAAATACAACTGAGATTATTTCTCCAAAACCCAATGTCGCAATAGCCAGATAATCACCCTTCAGCTTTAATACCGGTGCACCAATCAGAAATCCAAGTAAGGCCGACAAAATACCGGCTATGAGCAGTGCAAAGAAAAAGTGGACATTGATATTTAACAGCATTGGGTTTATTGGCTGCATGAAAAAATTCATGGTTTTTATACCCGGAGGCATTGTCAAAAGAGCGCTGGTATATGCCCCAATAGCCATAAATCCGGCTGTACCTAAAGAGAAAAGACCTGTAAATCCATTGGTTAAATTTAAACTCAGCGCAAGAATGGTATTTATCGCACAAAGATTAAATATTCTCATTACATAGGCATCTAAATGAGTTTTAGTCCAAGATAAAAAAATAAAAAAAGCTGCTATCAGAACAGTGGTTAAAATAGCATTTCGATATTTTTTAGCCATATTTTTCACCTACACCTTCTCTGCCACTTTCTCACCCAAGATACCGGTGGGCTTAAACAGCAGAATTACTATCAAAATAATGAATGCAAATGCATCTCTATATCCCGAAAGACCAGGCAAAAAAGCTACAAGCAAGATTTCTCCAAGACCCAAAAGGAATCCCCCAAGCATAGCTCCTGGAATATTTCCGATACCGCCTACAACTGCAGCAATAAAGCACTTAAGTCCGGGCATAATACCTATGAGTGGATGAATCTGAGGATATTTTAGTGCCCACATGATGCCGCCTACCGCTGCCAAGGCAGAACCGATTCCAAACGTGAATGATATTATTGCATCCACATCTATGCCCATGAGCTTGGCAGTATCCATGTCTTTGGAACATGCTCTCATTGCCATTCCAGTTACGGTATGGTTGACAATATACACCATACCGAACAATAAGATTGCAGAAATTATCGGTATAATTATGCCAAGATTTGTGATTGAAACACCTGATATGTTGATAACACCTTTAAAAATAGGTGGCACATAAAATGCTTTTGCGCGTCCTCCAAACACTACCAAACCCATGTTTTCTAAAAAAAACGAAACCCCAATAGCTGAAATTAATACAGAGATTCTCGGTGCCTCTCTTAACGGCTTATACGCGGCCTTTTCTATGACTATGCCGACCAATACTGTAAGTGCAATAGAAACTATGACTGCCAGCCACCACGGAAGTGAAAACATCCCTACGCCAAAAAATACAAAATATGCCGCCAGCATGATTATATCACCATGAGCGAAGTTTATAAGTCTTACAATTCCATATACCATAGTATATCCTATGGCGATAAGGGCGTAGAGGCTCCCAAGAGAAATACCATTGACAAGATGCTGGAAAAAAAGTCCCACTGTCATATGAAAAACCTCCAGTTTCATGAATCTGCCCGGGATATCCCGGGCAGAGCTATTTTATTTTATTGTATAAAGGTTTGCCGAGTTTGATTTTGAAAAATCTTACATTTAATCGGGCTGAACTGTTTCAATGTAAACAAACTTACCATCTTTTACCTGTTTTATCACTGCGCTTTTATTGGCATCTCCATTTTCATCAAGGGAAATTATGCCGGTTGCACCTTCAAAGTTTTGAATTTTAGCAATTTCATCCCTTATAGCCTGCGGATCTGCAGAACCGGCCTTTTCAATTGCTTCTCTGGCTACGAGATAGGCATCAAAACCTAAAGCTGCAAAAGCACTGGGAGGTTGACCATATTTTTTCTCAAAGGCATCTAAAAATTCTTTTGAAACCTCGGTAACTGGAGCTTCGGCTGTATAGTGGGTGCTAAACGATACTCCCTCAACTTCTTTGCCGCCTATATCTATAAATTCCGGTGCTTCATAGGTATCTCCGCCAAGGAATGGTGCAGTAATTCCCAAGTCTCTTGCCTGTTTTATAAGCAAAGCGGATTCACCATAATTGCCAGGAGCAAAAATTACATCAGGTTTTAAATCTTTTATTGCAGTCAGCTGTGCCGAGAAATCCTGGTCATTTGTCTTATATTTCGTTTCAGCAACAATGGCGTCTTTATCTCCGGTTAGCTCTATAAAAGCCTCTCTGAAGAAATTAGAAAGACCTACCGAATAATCATTGGCCATGTCCATTATTATGGCAGCTTTTTTAGCTTTCAGTGTATTAAATGCGTATTTTGCCATTACTTTACCCTGAAATGGATCTATAAAACACACCCTAAAATAATAGTCATTGTCAAGGGTAACGAGAGGATTTGTTGGTGAACATCCAATTGCCGGGACTTTTTTCTCTTTAGCAACTTGTCCTCCAGCCATTGAATTTGAACTGCCGTAGGAACCAATTATTACACAGACTTTATCTTTTTCGATCAAGCGCGCAACGGCATTGGCAGATTCAGTTTTATCTGTCTTGTTATCTACAATAAACAGCTTGATTTCTTTACCGAGTACTTCCGGATACATTTCCCTTGCCAATTCAATGCCTTCTACCGTCATCTGGCCACCGGCAGCACTAGCCCCTGTCATTGGTTCATAAACACCGATTCTGATAACATCTTCGTCTGCGGCTTTTTGTTCAGCATCCTCAGCTTTCTTTTCCGTTTCAGCAGGTTTACTGCCACAGCCCGACAACACAAGTGACATTGTTAACAAAAGAATTACAGACACAACAAATAGTTTCCTTATTCGTTTTAACCTCAATTACTTTTCCCCCTTTATAATAACATCATATTAAAGTAAGGAATACCGTTTTACAGCTAATCTAACCTCCCCTCTTGTACGCACCTTGCGAATGCATGTCTATGATATATAGAGTACCATCGTTTAATACAAAAATCAAGAAGTTTTTTATGAAAAACAGCCTTCATAGAGAGCATAACATTTATTAATAAATAACTAAATATACAGATACTATAGCAGCAAAAATATTGGATAATATATCGAAAAATGATATCCGGGTTTTTATATATAATATGTTTTTGATGGTCAAAACTAAAAAAACAGAGCTTTGGATTTTCATTCCAAAACTCTGTAATCATTGTCATATCTGGTGCCGAAGGCGGGAATCGAACCCGCATGGTATTGCTACCACTGGATTTTGAGTCCAGCGCGTCTGCCAGTTCCACCACTTCGGCTTGCATGTGCTTATTATCTTAGCACATATTTTAAAAGATTTCAAGAGGATTGTTGTTTCCGGTTTTTGTGCTAAAATCAAAGTTAATTTTATATAAAAATGGCACCACTTAAGGGCATTATGCAAATACCTGCAAAAGATGATAAAAGAGCCAGTCTGCTATAGCCATACTGCCGAGATGTTGGAATAAGCTCCTCGAAACTTATATAAATCATGATACCTGCTACTGCCGCAAATATTGCTCCTAGCAAAAACTCATTAATAAACGGTCTTAACACAAGAAAGGCTAAAATTGCGCCAATAGGCTCGGCAACACCTGATAAAAAGGTGTATTTTAAAGCTGTTATTTTACTCTGTGTTGCAAAATATATAGGCATAGCTACCGAGATGCCCTCAGGTATATTGTGAAAGGCAATTGCAAAACCTATTGATGCTCCCAAAGTCGGATCATTATAGCCAGCCATAAAAGTTGCAATTCCCTCGGGGAAATTATGCAGCATCATTGCCAGCATTGATACAAAACCAACTCGATAAAGATTTTGATGTGGCTTATCATTTTTTTCAGTATCAAATTCTTCATGTGGCACAAAATAATCAATTACCAAAGCCGCTGATAGGCCTAATGCCATAAATATAACTGAAAAGATTATTGCTCGGCTTTCTCCTGTATAAGTCCCGATAGCCTGCTGAGCTTGCGGCAGTAAATCGGAAAATGATACTGATATCATCACTCCCGCCGCAAATCCTAATGAACACGATACTATCTTTTTACTTTTAGATTTTGTAAAAAATATTAAAATCGCCCCTAATAATGTTGACATACCAGCTGCAATAGAAATTATTAATGCTGTAAAAGTACGTTGGTCCAAACAGTTCACCTCTAATCTTTAAATTTGTAAAGGGCTTTTTAGGCAAACCTCATTTATTACATTTTACCCTAACATACTAATCAAGTATGTTGTGTTCATGAATACAAATGTCATACCTGCAAATTCTGATCAATTAATATTCGAATCAGCTTATCGCTTCTTTCATTGCCTTTACATAATCCGAAACTGGGATTACGGCATTCCTCCCATACTCTCCTATAAGCTTGACAATAGCTGAACCTACAATTATACCATCAGCTATTTGAGCCATTTTCGTTGCTTGAGCAGGAGTTGAGATTCCGAACCCAATTGCTGTAGGGATATTAGTGGACTCTCGGACAAGTTTTACCATATTACCTACATCAGAATTAATCTCATTTCTTATTCCTGTAACTCCCAAAGAAGATACACAGTAAACAAAGCCTTCTGCTTCTTTTGCAATCATCAAAATGCGTTGGTTTGACGTAGGTGCGATAAGGGAAATAAGCTCTAATCCATACATTCTACAGGCAGGTGCAAAATCCTCTTTCTCCTCGAAGGGCACATCGGGAAGTATCAATCCGTCCATACCAGCCTCGGCAGCCGTTCTCATAAAGCGCTCCGTTCCATATGAAAATACCACATTGGCATATGTCATAAACACCATAGGGATTTTAACAGTTTTTCTGACTTTATAAACCATCTCAAATATATCATCTGTCGTTACGCCACCGGTAAGCGCTCGCAGGTTTGCAGCTTGAATGATTGGTCCTTCGGCCGTTGGATCGGAAAATGGAATCCCAAGTTCAATAAGATCCGCGCCGGCATCGGCAATGGCTCTTACTAGCTTTTCTGTGGTATCTAAATCCGGATCACCGCAGGTTAAAAATGCAACAAATGCCTTCCCGTGGTCAAATGCACTTTTTATATTACTCATTCTGATAAATTCTCCCCTCTGTAGCGGGCAATGGCAGCACAGTCTTTGTCGCCCCGTCCGGAGATGTTAATTACTATAATTTTGTCTTTACCCATCTTAGGTGCCAGCTTCATACCATATGCCACGGCATGAGCACTCTCAATCGCCGGAATAATGCCTTCTGTGCGTGAAAGATATTCAAAGGCATCAACAGCCTCCTCATCAGTTATTGCTACATAATGTGCCCTGTCGGAATCATGTAGATAAGCATGCTCTGGCCCGATTCCAGGATAATCAAGACCGGCGGAAATAGAGTAAACCGGTGCAATTTGCCCATATTGGTCTTGACAAAAGTATGATTTCATGCCATGAAAGATTCCCGGTTTTCCAGTGGCAATGGTTGCTGCTGTTTCAAAAGTATCAACACCTCTGCCGGCTGCCTCACAGCCGATCAGCTCTACCGATTTGTCATTAATAAAATGATAGAATGCACCAATTGCACTAGAACCGCCGCCTACACATGCAAGAACCGCGTCCGGAAGACGGCCTTCTTTTTCCAACAACTGTTCTTTAATCTCTTTTGATATTACTGATTGGAAATCCCTAACAATAGTTGGAAACGGATGAGGACCCATAACTGAACCTAAGATATAATGTGTATCGGCAATGCGGTTCGTCCATTCACGCATTGTTTCCGACACTGCGTCCTTTAACGTAGCGGTACCTGAGGTAACCGGATGTACCTTCGCACCGAGAAGTCTCATCTTGTAGACGTTTAGTGCTTGGCGCTCAGTATCTTCTTTCCCCATAAAAATTTCACATTCCATACCCATAAGCGCTGCTGCTGTAGCAGTTGCAACTCCATGTTGGCCAGCTCCGGTTTCAGCAATCACACGAGTCTTTCCCATTTTTTTTGCTAAAAGCGCCTGACCCAACACATTATTTATTTTATGCGCACCGGTGTGATTCAAGTCTTCACGCTTAAAATAGACTTTTGCACCACCTAAGTCCTCCGTCATCTTCCCAGCAAAATAAAGCAGGGATGGCCTTCCGGCATAGTCTTTAAATAAATCCGCCAGTTCGGCATTAAATTGCGAATCATCTTTATAGTAGTTATATGCTTCTTCCAGTTCAATTACGGCATTCATTAATGTTTCCGGTATATACTGCCCGCCATGACTTCCAAATCTACCTTTAGACATAGTTTCCTCCTTGTTTTAATAAATGTTTTATTAATTAATTACAGTTTATGATATAAGATAGATAATCTGCCGGTAACCGATACATCATATGCTATTTAATGTCATATTCTTAACCTCTCCTAGCCGCAGCAACTGCCGCATAAATTTTTGTTTTATCTTTTACGCCATTCGATTCTACTCCTGAACTAATATCCAGTGCGTAGGGATTAAATTGTTTAATTGCATCCGGAATATTTTCCGGTGTCAGACCTCCTGCCAGAATAAACGGACGACAAAAATCCCTTATTAATGACCAGTCAAAACATTCTCCGGAACCATGTCCGTTATCCAAAAGCACCATATCTGCCGCACTTGTTTTAGCAACCTCCAAGTCCTTTGCTGAGCGAATTGTGTATGTCTTCCAAATCTTATTTTTCGGAAGAATGCATCGAAGGCCGGATATAAATCCATTACTTTCGCTGCCATGCAGTTGAACTACATTTATAATATTTTGGCAGCATAATTCAACAATCTCTGTGTAAGATACATTTACAAATACCCCAACAGTAGCTATTGCCGGGTGCAATGCCTTGCGCAGCTCCAATGCCAGTTTTAACGATATATTTCTGCGGCTTTGAGGGTAAAACACAAACCCTGCATAATCAGGCATAGCACAGTTGACATACTCTGCATCACACAACCGAAAAAGACCGCATATCTTAATCTTTGTGTCACTCATTGTGCCGCTCTCCTAAAAGACTCAAGCACTGACTTCTTATCGCTGGCTTTCATCAAAGACTCGCCAATCAGCACCGCATCAGCACCTATTGCTTTAAGGAATGTTATATCTGCAGATGAACATACACCAGACTCTGCAACAAATATAGCCCCAGGCGGTACTTTATCTCGCAGTCTTGCAGCATTATTCAAATCCACAGTAAAATCTTTCAGATTTCTATTATTAACACCAATCAAATGAGCATCTGCCAAAACTGCTGACTCAATTTCCTTCTCATCATGTGCTTCCACCAGGGCACAAATTCCCATTTCATCGCATATATCAAGAAAATTCACCATCACTGCTGTGTCCAGCAGTGCACAAATTAGGAGAATCGCATCAGCACCCATACACTTTGCCTCATATAGTTGATACTCATCTATGGTAAAGTCTTTGCGAAGCATAGGGAGGTAAGTATCAGAACGTATCTGGCGAAATACTTCGTCCGAGCCCATAAACCATTTTGGTTCTGTAAGACAGGAAATACAATCCGCACCTGCAGCCTCGTATTCCTTGACAATCTTGCGGTAAGGAAAATCCTCCGAAATGATTCCTTTACTAGGAGATGCTTTTTTTATTTCACAAATAAAAGACATGCCTGGACTTTCCAAAACATGCCGAAAGTAAAAGTCCCCTCTTGGTAAGCTCATCGCTTTTTCGCGCATTTCCTCTAAACAGACTGTTTCTTTTGCTCGCTTCACTCGTTTTTTTGCATACGCTGCAAGCTCATCTAAAATCACGTCGACACTCCTATCTATTTGATTGTTCAATAAATTGATCAAGCTTTGCCTTTGCCTTTCCGCTTTCGATAAGTTCTTCAGCAAGAATTACGCCTTTTGCATGTGAATCCGTTTTCCCTGCAATATATAGGCCCGCGCCGGCATTTAAAAGCACTGCTTCCCGTTTGGGTCCTTTGGCACCACTTAAAATTTCAAGTGTGATTTTAGCGTTTTCTCTCGGCGTTCCACCTGTCAACTCATTCTTATTGCTACGTTTAAAACCAAAATCCTCTGGTTCGATAACATATTTGTTAAAATTTTTTTCGGTAAATTCACAGACAGTTGTCGGTGCCGATATAGAAATTTCATCTAGCTTATCTTGACCATAAACTACCATACCTCGCTTTACACCAAGGTTTGACAGCACATGAGCAAGTGGTTCAACCAGTGATTCATTATACACACCAATTACCTGCATATTAGCTGAAGCAGGGTTTGTAAGCGGTCCAAGAATATTGAATATAGTGCGTATACCCAGCTCTTTTCTTACCGGTCCCACATATTTCATAGAAGTATGGTAACTCTGTGCAAAAAAGAAACAAATACCAATAGTTTCCAACAGCTCCACACATTTTTCAGGTGAAAGGCAGATTTTTACGCCCAGTGCTTCAAGGCAGTCTGCCGCTCCACTTTTTGAAGATGCCGCACGATTGCCATGTTTAGCCACCTTCACATCACCTGATGCTATGACAATGGATGCCGTTGTCGAAATATTGAAGGATTTAGCATCATCACCTCCAGTTCCAACAATATCAAGCAAATCAAAATCGCATGAAACCGGCATGGCATATGCACGCATTCCTGCAGCACATGCAGTAATTTCTTCAATTGTCTCCCCCTTAGCGGACAGAGCCGCAAGAAATGCTGCCATCTGGATCTGGGAAGTCTCGCCGTTCATGATTTCTCCCATGACAGCCATAGCTTCTTCATAAGTCAGGTTTTCATTATCAATTAATTTTACTGTTGCTTCCTTAATCATAGCAAGGCTCCCTTCGTCATACTAAGAAAATTTTGAATGATGTGTTTCCCGTCCGGTGTCAAAATAGATTCCGGATGAAATTGGACACCATAAATGGGATATTTATCGTGCTTAACAGCCATGATTTCGTCATCATCGGTTTCGGATATAACTTTTAGGCTCTCCGGAAAGTTGTCTTTCACTACTGTAAGAGAATTATATAGAGCTACTTTAATTCGATATGGCACATCTTGAAAGAGTAAGCAAGTATTATCTATGACTACTTCAGACTGTTTGCCATGCATCAGCCGTTTCGCACGAGAAATCGTTGCACCAAATACCCTGCAGATAATCTGATGCCCGAGACCTACTCCTAATAGCGGGATTTCTCTTCCGAGTTCTGCCACAACATCCTTGCATATACATAAATCTTTTGGGCAGCCTGGTCCTGATGAGATAATAATATGTGAGGGTCGCAAGCTTTTAATCTCCTCAATGGTTAACTCATCCTTGCAGACGACTCTAGCCGCTTTGTTTACCACTCCAACCAATTGATAAAGGTTATAAGAAAAACTGTCGTGGTTATCAATTATTAATATCATAAACTGATTCCCTCCTGTGCGGTTTCAAGTGCCTCCACAACCGCTCTGGCCTTATTGATACATTCTTGGTATTCGTTTTCCGGTATGCTGTCTGCTACAATACCCGCACCTGATTGAATGAATACTTTATCATTTTTTTTAACGGCAATACGAATCGCAATGCAGACATCCATGTTACCTGTAAAATCTATATACCCAATGGCACCACCGTATATACCGCGTTTAATATTTTCCAATTCATTAATAATTTTGCATGCATTGATTTTTGGAGTACCGCAAAGTGTTCCGGCAGGAAGCACCGCTTCAATCGCATCTATTGCATCTCGATCTTTTCTAATAATTCCGCAAATATCGGAACCTATATGCATAACATGAGAAAAACGTTCTATTCTCATATATTTTTTAACCTTTACGCTTCCAAACTCACTTATTTTTCCAATGTCATTCCGTCCAAGGTCGACCAGCATGTTGTGTTCGGCACGTTCTTTTTCATCTGCCAAAAGTTCGGCTTCAAGTTGTTTATCCGCTCTATCCGTTTTGCCGCGCGGACGGGTTCCGGCAAGTGGAAAAGTGTGTAAAGCACCGTTTTCTAATGTTACAAGTGTTTCCGGCGAAGCACCGACAATCTCAACATCATCGCCGGAAATTATCAAAAACAATCACCTTATCAAAAAGCATCAGGTCAACGTCTCTGAAGTGCTCCTCGTCTTTGGCATTTAAAACAAGAGATGGTTCGATATATTTGATGTAATCATAAGAAAAGTAGCCTACAAACCCCCCGGTAAAAGGAGGAAGATAATCGAAACGCGGGCTGTGATTATCTTCCAGTATCTTGCGAATAACCTGCGCTGGATGTACTGTTGACTCTGACATAACAAAAGAACCTGTATGAATTGTCACTTTTTTATCAGTGCAGGTTAATTCCAGCACGGGGTCAAATCCAAGAAACGTATATCTACCTAATTTCTGACTACCCTCAGCAGACTCCAGTATATAGCAGCGTTTACTGACATTTTTTAGCCTGCGCAATACCTCAACCGGACTGCTGCCATCAAAGCAGAATTCACAGCTGACAGGGATTACTTTATAGACTCCTGTTTCAGCAATTTTTTGCGCTTCTGAGAAGCTCGGCCGTAACATGTTATGAACACACCTTTCTTTAAATAGTTTAAGTTCCGAATCAGGGACAAGCAAAAAACCCATCCCTGACATTTAAGTCAAGGACGGGCTTTATACTCGTGGTGCCACCTTGATTCACGGCATATTACAACCGTGCACTCAGCAGGATACTAACATATCCCCGGCAACTTACGTATGCCCACACGTTGCAGAATACTCAGCTTTCGCCTTTGACTGCACCCTCAGCGGTCCATTTGATGACTTGTTTTCTACTCGCTTCCCAGCGCCGCGAGCTCTCTGTAAGAGCATGATCATCGTTATCTCCGCCTCAACGGTTTAGAATATAAATTTTATATAGAATATCTCAAATATAACTTTTTGTCAATCTTTTTTTTTACGAGCTTTTTGCTTTGTGACCTTTTTTACTCTCAACCATAATTTTACAGCTATATTTTCTCCATTTAATACGCTCAAAAAAGGTTTTTATTAGGTCAA
>JALHJR010000034.1:0-25504 GCA_022840405.1 Tepidanaerobacter acetatoxydans | reverse complement strand
TTTTTTGGGTATTGCTCTTTGAGCTGGTCGAAGGGTGATTAATCAACCACCCTTAGTTAAGTGCGTCTTTGTTTAGGTATATATTCATAACAATGACAGAGAAATTGTTTAAGCTCATTTAGAGTAACAGAAATGCCACTTGTAAGTTCCACCCACTCAAGCTAATTCAAAATGACAGAACCCCGGGATTTTTTGTAGGTTTTTGGGTACATAGTTTTAAGAAATTGCCTGTTTCAGTCTGCAAAAAGTAGCCCATCCTTTGAAGTTTTTGGATGTCATAGTTCTAAAATTTAAGTTTTTGTAATTTAGGTCTTGCTGAATTTCACAGTAAAAGCTGGCAAATGTAAGCTGCCAAGATGCCGCCGATGGCAACTTTTATCATCTCTTGATTATGATATGCCAAAAACAGGGCAAAAGCACCGCCTACTACTGATGCTAGGATAGTTCCCGTGGAATATAGTATGCCGGGAAATGTCATCGCTCCCAACACTGCATAAGGCATGTAGTATAAAAATGATTTGACAAATTTGGATTTTAGTTTTCCTTTAATTAGTATTATTGGAAGGACTCTTATCATATAGGTCACAAGAGCCATGACTATTAATGCAGGATAGACATTACTCATATTCATCTTCCTCTCTAGGGAATATGACAGCACCAATTGACGATGCTACAACAGTTGCAATAATGATAACCCACCCTGTAGAGAGCGAATTTATATAAGGAATCCATGTAAAAGCCGAACTTATAGTTATTGCCGTCAAAGCAACTGCCAGTGCTGCTTTAGACTCTTTTGCCGCAGGGACTACTATGGCAATAAACATGCAGTAAAGTGCTATGCCCATGGCACTTTGCAGCGCAGGCGGCAGCAGTGAAGATGTTAAAGCTCCCATAACCGTGCCAAAAGCCCAACCGATGTATGGAGTTGTGATAAGGCCTGCCATGTAAGATGATGTAAGCTCGCCGGGCTGCACAGCAGATATTGCAAAGATTTCATCTGTTATTCCAAAAGCTAAAATGTATTTTTTAAAGTCGGGTATCTTGTCTGATAGTTTCTGGGACAAGGATATTGACATGAGCATATAGCGCAGATTGACTATAAAGGTCGTCAATGCAATTTCTATAAGTGATGCACCCTCTATAATTAAATTCATACCTGCAAATTGCCCTGCCGATGTTAAATTTGTCATAGAGATTAAGATAGCGGCCAGTGCCGGTATGCCGCCCTTTACCGCCATAAGGCCAAAAGTAAATGAAACCGGTATATATCCTAAGGCTATTGGTATTCCATGCTTTAATCCTTTGTAAAAATCATCCTTCGTATGCATCTTCAATCATTGCAACCTTCCTATTTTCTCTTTTCTGTTTTACGCAACCATACGCTAATAAGTATAATAAAAATATAACAATACAGTCAACTTTTTTAGTCTATAAACTTATTTTGGGATATGTTTATTTATGTGAGTTCGTCAGTTTGGGAAGGTTCATATCTTTTGAAGCAAAAAAACCGCACTCGCTTACTCCATACTATCACTTCAAAGCTCTTGAAATATAAATTATACCCAGCAAATTTACAGCACCACTTATAGTCAAGGCAATACCAATAAGTCTTGTCATAATAACGCTTCCTGTAAAGGGATTAAAAACCAATAATATCCCTAATACCGCTGTTATCAGAGCAAAGCAAAGATGTACCCACCATTTTTCATGCTGCAGTCTTTTCAAGTTAATAGAAACCTGCAATCTTAAAATGCTATCGATAATAATAACAATGCCAAGCATCATGGGAAATGCAGAAACTACTGCTTTGGGAGCAATTAACATAAAAATCCCAAGCAAAATGAAAAATAGTCCATAAACTAAATCAAAGCCAAGCATATCCTCGTAGGCAGCTTTCCTAAAAAAGCCGATTATTTTAATGATACCCGGAATCAGTATAATCGCACCAAACAGTCTGCAAATAGCTAGGACTGAAAACTCAGGCCTCGCAATAAGGATGATACCTAAAGTAATAAACAAAATTGACATAGCTATAATTGCTATTTTAGATTTTTTCATGTATTCCATATAATTTTGCCCTCCAATCCGTAAATTGCGGTAATAGTGTTTTTGAAACTACATTTGCACAATAAGCATATAGGTTTTAGAGCACAGTAATAAAATGCTGCAGTTTCCTTTACCTGCCAATATACGCTCCTAAGTTATGTTACACTGCAAGCAAAAAGTTGCTCTATCCCATTCTTATAAACCACCTCCCACTTGTGACATGACATAACCCCGTTTTTACCACCATCTGCTCAAAGCACAAGATCCCCACCGCTAAATATGCTGCTGCACCTAGCTGATGCTGTTAATGATAATTCTGCCTTAAGCTTGATTTTGCATTTAAAAGATATGAATTTTTTAGGCTGCATCTGCTCTTGTATTTTAGTTTTAATAAAAAAATTGGTTTTGTATATTTTTTCGTGTTGCTCCATATAATAATTTAATTTTACTACGATTTTTAAGATTTGTCTAAAACTTTTGCTCTGATTTCTAAAAACCTGCATGGCTTTTTGTTATTAAAACCTTTATGAAATTAATTTAACTTGCATTTAGCGGTAGAATGCAAAAATTTGAAATTGCATTTGACAAATTATATAATATGTTATAAACTAATATGCAATAAATAAAATGAAAAATAAAATCTTATCCAGAGTAGCTGAGGGACGGGCCCTATGACGCTCGACAACCGGCATTTTCCATTAGAATGCATCGGTGTCAATTCCTGCAGGATGATTAACTTTATCCTGGAAGATAAGATTAACAGTTTGTTTATATTTCTTTTAAAGAAGCAACAAGCTGCTTTTCTTATCGAAAAGCAGCTTTTATTTTTGTAAAATATTTTATGAGCCAAGGAGGCAGATTTGGCAATGGAAGTTAAAAAATCTTTTGAGGAAATTAATGAAAAAATCAAAAATGGGACTGCGGTTGTTGTTACTGCAGAGGAAATAATCGATATAGTAAAGGAGAAGGGGTTAGATGAGGCAGCAAGTCATGTGGATGTTGTAACAACTGCAACTTTTAGCCCGATGTGCTCCTCAGGTGCATTTCTAAACTTCGGCCATGCAGACCCTCCCATCCGAATGACCAAGGTACTGCTGAACAATGTGCCCGCACATGCTGGTCTTGCAGCAGTTGATGCATATATAGGTGCTACTGAAACTTCTTTTGACAGGGATATAGAATACGGCGGTGCTCACGTAATATGCGATTTGATAGCAGGCAGGAAGATACACTTACAGGCGACATCTCCTGGCACTGACTGCTACCCCAGAAAAGAAATCGACACTTATATTACAAAGGATTCCATTAACGAGGCGTATTTGTTCAACCCGAGAAATTGCTATCAGAATTATGATGCGGCTATAAATACTTCTGACAGGACTTTATACACATATATGGGAGTCCTGCAGCCGAATATGGCAAACATTAACTACTCCACATCCGGCGAGCTGAGCCCGCTGCTCAATGATCCATATCTTCGAACGATAGGAATGGGAACCAAAATCTTTCTTGCCGGCGCTCCCGGTTACGTAGCCTGGCAGGGGACTCAGTTTATAACCGAAGTAGAGCGAGGAAATAACGGCGTTCCGACTACATCTGCAGCCACATTGGCTGTTATCGGCGACCTAAAGCAGATGAGCTGTGACTACATTCAGCCGGCGGTTTTTGAAAAATACGGCACATCTATGTTTGTCGGCATAGGTATCCCGATACCGGTATTGGATAAAGATATGTTAATGAACTTAGCCGTTGAAAATAAAGATATATATACACATATAGTGGATTATAGCGTTGGACGGCGCTCCAAGCCCAGCCTGGGCAAGGTAAATTATGCACAGTTAAGAAGCGGCACGGTCACACTTGAGGGCAAGCAAATACCCACTACGCCCTTATCCAGTCTAAGTAAAGCTCGTGCAATCGCTCAAGAACTGAAAAGGTGGATACTAACAGATAAATTTACGCTGCAGGAACCTTTCAAGCATTTTGATAAGGTCGCAAAGCTTAATACACTAGAAGAAATAGGCGAAGGAGAGATTGATAATGAGTAAAAAAGTATATAAACAGCGAATATACATTAAAGCCGAAAAATGCGTAGAATGTGGTGCTTGTACGGCGGTTTGCGGTGCAAAGGCTCTACGTCTTGATAAAGCCACATGGAAACTTATATATAATGTTCAAAAATGCCAGGGCTGTATGCTGTGTGTAAGTGCATGCCCTTCAAGAGCCATAAAAAGCGATATTGAAGATTTGCCGTCTGCAGTTGCGGCAGCTTTATAAGGCTCTTACACAGGAGGTATTATGTATCAAAAGCGATTCTATCGAGATTATACTAAGGCACATGGCCTTGTAAAATTTAATGTCACTGAATATGAATCGGATTTAGAGATTGTTTCTAAATCCGATTTAAAAAATGAGGCCTTATCTCAGCTAAAAAAATATAGAAATGAAATCACTAATTACATCAGCCTCTATCCTGAATTCATGACAAGCCTTGCTCCCATAAATCCTTCAGATGACGCCCCTGTCATAGTAAAACATATGTGCTCGGCTTCAAAAGCCGCCAATGTGGGCCCTACGGCCGCCGTCGCAGGTGCTATAAGTGAATATGTCGGCAAGGCCCTTGAAAAATATACCGATGAGCTAATCATTGAAAACGGCGGCGATATCTATATAAAAAGCAAGCATGACAGGCATGTGCTTATATATGCAGGTAAATCACCGCTTTCCAATAAAATAGCCCTACTGATTCCCGGAAATGGCGACTCTATTGGAGTGTGCACATCCAGCGGCACCGTTGGTCATTCACTGAGTTTCGGTAAGGCCGATGCTGCAGTAGTGATTTCTCATGACACCCTCTTGGCCGATGCGACCGCTACCGCTGTGGGCAACAGGGTAAAGACTGCCGATGATATAGAGCAGGGTATTAATTTTGCAAAATCAATTCCGGGGATAGAAGGAGTTGTTATTATTATACAGGATAAATTGGGCATCTGGGGAAACATTACGCTTACAAGGCCATAGCATTAAATAATGTTGCATCAAAAAAGATGCAAACATAAGTTAAAAAATATTTTCAATATGATTTTAGGTCAAGTTTAACCTAATCTCAAGGAGTTTATTATGAATATTAATTATGATGAAGTATTGCATTATCTCGGTTATCATAATAATCACCGTCCTTATGAAAATACCAGGGAACTTATAACAGAATGTATCAGCGAAATTAAAGGTATTGCACAAAAGCAGTACGTTTATGATATATTCGATATCGAACACAAAGATGGAAAAATATTACTTAAGCAAAGCAATGTGACGCTTTACGGTTATGACATAGCACATCACTTAAAATATTCATCAAAGACAGCCCTAATGGCTGTTACCTTGGGTCTTGAAGTCGATAAAAGAATTTCATTGTATTTAAGAATTCATCCTACAAAAGGCCTAATCCTTGATGCCTGTGCATCGGCTGCAGTTGAGGCATTATGTGATGAAGTGGAGGGCAAAATCCGGTTAAAAGCTGCAAGTGAAGGCCTTTATATTACCTCCAGATACAGCCCGGGTTACGGCGATTTGCCCCTTTGCCTTCAAGGCGATATAGCTGCGGCATTGGATGCCTATAGAAAAATCGGGCTTGCCGTTACCAAAGACTTTCTGCTTGCTCCCCGAAAATCCGTAATAGCGATTATAGGTGTGCAGCAAGTATTACCTGATAAAAGAGGATGCGGCAATAAGTGCAAGCTTTGTTCTTCTGTAAATTGTCAGTATAGAAAGGGTGAAAACTTTTTTGAGTAAGCAGATTGACTTTTCAAATTTTATAGTTTTTGACGGTGCAATGGGTACCATGCTTCAAACATACGGCCTTAAGGCAGGAGAACTCCCGGAAAGTTATAATATTTTGCACCCAGAGATTATTGAAAAAATTCACGGCGCATACCTGGATGCTGGTGCAGATGTGATTACTACGAATACATTTGGGGCAAACCGCATTAAGCTTAGTAAATATGGATATGATGTCGGCGAAATCGTTAAAAGCGGCGTTAAAATAGCCTTAAAAGCTGCCGGGAAAAGGCTTGTTGCATTGGATATTGGACCTATCGGTCAGCTCATGAAACCATATGGAACTTTATCTTTTAGCGAGGCATACGAGCTTTTCAAGGAGCAGGTAATTGCCGGTGCAGATGCAGGTGCAGATTTGATTTTAATAGAAACCATGTCAGATATTTATGAAATGAAGGCAGCTATTCTTGCAGCAAAAGAAAACTGCAATCTTCCTGTTGCAGCTACTATGACTTTCCAGCAGGACAAAAGGACTTTGACGGGAACTGACCCTCTGACTATGGTAAATGTAATTTGCGGGCTTGGAGTAAATGCTTTAGGCATTAATTGCTCTTTAGGGCCCAAAGAGATTCTGCCGCTAATTGAAGAAGTGCTGTCATACTCCAAAATCCCGGTTATAGCACAGCCCAATGCCGGCATGCCGAAGATTATAGACGGAAAAACCGTATTTAATGTAGAACCCGATGAATTTGCCAGATATGCAAAAATCATGGCCGAAAAGGGTGTTACGATTCTTGGGGGCTGCTGCGGCACAAATCCGGAACATATAAGGGCATTAAGTCATGTGCTTGCAGGTCTTGAGCCTGTAAAGCGGCAAGTTGAACCGATAACGGCTGCAAGTTCATTTTCAAAGACGGTAATTATCGGTGAAGGCATAACCGTTATAGGCGAAAAGCTCAATCCTACCGGCAGGAAGCACCTTAAAGAGGCATTGAAAAGCAATGATATGGAATATGTCTTGCGTCAGGCTCTTGCGCAGCAGGATGCAGGAGCACATATTCTCAATGTAAATGCAGGGCTGCCGGAAATAGATGAAAAGGCTGTAATGATAAATATCATCCGTGAGCTGCAAAGTACAGTAAGTGTCCCCCTTCAGATTGACAGTACCGATAGTGATGTAATCGAAGCCGCCGTGCGAATATACAATGGTAAGCCCATTATTAATTCAGTAAATGGAAAGCTAAAGGTTATGGAGGAGATATTCCCTATAGCCAAAAAATACGGAGCCTGTGTTGTTGGCCTAACATTAGATGAAAATGGAATACCGGCAAAGGCAAAAGACAGATTTAAAATAGCCGAAAATATAGTTAAGACCGCCTCCAAATATGGTATAGCAAAAGAAGATTTGATTATTGATTGCCTCGTTATTGCAGTTTCCGCCCAGCAGGATGAAGTAAGGGAAATTATAAAGGCCACCAGATTGGTAAAAGAAAGGCTTGGAGTAAAAACTATTCTGGGTGTTAGCAATATCTCCTTTGGTTTGCCCAATAGACCCCTGCTGAATCGCACATTCTTGGCTCTTGCGTTAGAAGCCGGACTGGATGCACCGATTATTGACCCTACTGATGAAGAAGTGATGGGGACTATAAATGCATTTAACGTGCTTTGGGGCTATGATAAGTATGCCAACAATTATATTGCTGCATATGTGCCTAAGGATAAAAAACATGCTGTCAAAGCTTTCTCCGCTGCGGATGTGGCAGATATTGAGGATATAATCATAAACGGCTTAAAGGAAGAAGCTGCATCAAAGGTAAGAGCTCTGCTCAAAACAATGAGCCCCACACAGATAATAGATGAACATCTGGTGCCTTCACTTGATGTAGTAGGGCGCAAATACGAAGCGGGTGAGATTTTCCTTCCACAGCTCATACAATCCGCTGAAACTGCTAAAAGGGCTTTTGAGGCTATAAAGCATCATATCATTGAAACAAATGGCAGGAAAGCTGAATTTAGCAAGGGGAAAATCATCCTTGCTACTGTACGGGGAGATATTCATGATATAGGTAAAAATATCATAAAAATTTTATTAGAAAATTATGGGTTTGAGGTTATTGATTTGGGAAAAGATGTACCGGAAGACGAGATTATCCAAAGGATAAAGCAGGACAATGTAAGCCTTGTAGGCTTAAGTGCTTTAATGACAACCACTGCTCAGAACATGGCACAAACAATAAAGGCAATAAGGGAAGAGGGCCTTAGATGTAAGATAATGGTAGGCGGTGCAGTTGTCAATGCCGAATTTGCAAAAAGCATCGGTGCTGACTATTATGGAAGGGATGCTCAGGAATCGGTGAGAATTGCCCAAGAATTTTTTAGTCCATCATAACAAAACTTTTTATTCTTTCATTTTCAATATTATTAAAGAATTCTTCTTTACTCGACTCCTTTATAATCCGACCTTCATCCATGAATATGATTCGATGTGCAACTCGTTTTGCAAAATTCATATCATGGGTTATTATTAAAATGCCCATTCCGTCCCGGGCCAATTTTTCTATTATCAATGCAATGCCTTCCCTAAGCTCCGGGTCCAGAGCCGAAGTAGGTTCATCCAGGCACATAATCTTTGGGTTTAAGGCACATGCTCGCGCAATTGCTGCCCTCTGCCTTTGCCCTCCTGAAAGTTCAAAAGGATAGGCATTTGCCTTATCGCCGAGATCCAGCATCTTTAAAAGCTCCATAGCCTTGTTTTCAGCCTCGCTTTTAGAAGCACCGAAAACATTTATCGGTGCTTCTATGATGTTCCCTAAAACCGACATATGCGGGAAAAGATTAAAGTTTTGAAAAACTAAGCCCAGCTTTTTTCTTATCTGCAGCATTTGTGCCGGTTTGGCATAAGTAGTGCTCCCGTTGTCATCTTTGCACAGATACATTTTGTCTACGATGATTGTTCCACGGTCGCATTTGACCAGATTGTTTATACACCTTAAAAGGGTAGTTTTACCAACGCCGGACCGGCCTATTATTGCCAATATCTCATTTTGTCCCAATTGAAAGTTTATATTATTTAATACAGGTTTTCCCTTAAAGCTTTTATACAAGCCCTCTACGCTGAGTATCATAATTCTTTCCCCTTATTGAAAATATGAATATCTATCTTCTAGTTTTTGGAAAATCGCCGTTAAAACCGCTGTTAAGGCCAAATAAAAGACTCCCACTACGATCAGCGGCACCAGGGAGGCATCGCGATTGGAGGCTATTTTCCCCGCCCGCAAAAGCTCTCCCAGACCCACTACATATACCAGTGATGTGTCTTTTACAAGGGTTATTACCTCATTGGCCACTGACGGCAGTACTATCTTTATCATTTGCGGCAGAATAATTCTTGTAAATGTCTTTGCAGGAGTAAAACCCAGCACCTTTGCCGCATCGTATTGACCTTTATCGATGGATTCAATGCCGCCTCTGAAGATTTCTCCGAAATACGCCGCATAATTTAGCACAAACGCCAGTATGGCGGCAGGAAACCTGTCAAAGGTTATTCCCACAATGGGTAATCCAAAAAATATAACTACTATTTGCAGCAGCAGCGGCGTTCCTCGCATGACCCAAATATAAAGCTCCACCAGAAATACCAGTGGCTTGATTTTTGACAGCCTGCCTAGGGCTACAAGGATTCCCAAAGGTATAGATATTACAAGCGTTAAGAAAAACACTTTTAAGGTTACCTCGAGCCCTGATAGCAAAGCAGGCAAGAGTCTTAAAATATATTCAAACATAATGATTTCCCTTTACATATTACATTTTATACCATTGCAGCAGGCAATTATTACCGATGATTACATCATTTTGGATCTGGTCTGTAAAGATATTTGCACTTTTCTAGAGGGTTCTCTGAATTACAGAGCAAATCCATTACTTGCCAAACCATTTTTGATATATTAAATCATAGCTTCCATCTTTTCTCATCTCGTCTAAAGTTTTATCAACCATTTCCAGCAGCTTTTTATCCTGCTTCCTAAAACCTATGCCGTATTCCTCGTCACCAAAATCTTCATCGAGAATTGTATACTTATCTGCACCTTTTTGCTTGATATAGTAGCGGGCTAAAACCTCATCGGCTACAACGGCATCAACCCTTTTAGCCTCCAAATCCATAAAGGCTTCATTGTTCGTATCAAATAATACCGGCTCACCACCGTCAAAGGACTTCACTAACTCCGGTTCGGTATTCATAGCATCTACAGCACTGGAACCAGTCTGTGCCGCTACCTTTTTGCCGGCAAGATCGCTTTTACTTTTAATGCCAGAGCCTTCAAGGGTGACAATTACCTGCCTATTATCAAGGTATGGCTTTGTAAAGGCAACCTTCTCTTTTCTTTCCTCGGTAATTGTATATGCATTCCAAATCATGTCTATATTTCCCGCGTTTAATTCCGCTTCTTTCATTGTCCAGTCTATAGGCTGGAGAACCAATTCTAAATCATTCCGCTTGAAAACTTCCTGGGCCAAATCCACATCAAAACCCACGATTTTATTGTTTTCATCTCTAAAGCCCATGGGTGCAAATGTATCGTCAAGACCCATGACAACTTTACCCTTCGCTTTTATCTTTTCAAAGGAGTCCTCCTGTGCAGTAGATTCTTGCTGAGATGTTTCTTCCTCTAAAGTTTCTTGCTTAGCTGTCTCGTTTGAACAACCTACTAAGCTAATCATACTCAAAACTAAAACAAGCATCAAAATAACTGCTGTTTTCAAGCTTTTTCTCATTTTGCTTCCCCTTTCCCTTGGCCATATTTTTTATTTTCGAGCAAGGCCTTTGCTTTACTACTCTAATATGATAAAGTGTAAAAATACTTTTGTCAACCATTTTTCATTTTACGTAGTTATTTTTGATGGCACAATTGTTTTTGTTATTACACTTTTATCTCGCATTATCTCTATATCTACTTGTTCCCCAACATCCAAACCGTATATTACTTGCCGAAGTTTTGCCATTGAACCTACTTTTTTGCCGGCAAGCTTTGTAATAACATCACCTTTTTTAATACCAGCCACATCGGCAGGACTGCCCTCATTTACCCCCGTTACATATATACCGCTATCTACCGTCACTTTTACATTCATAGCTCGAGCTATCTCACGATCGATACCTTCAATACCTAGATAAGGTTTATCAAACCTGCCTTTTTCTATTATGCTGTTAACTATAGGCCGTGCCATATTGATGGGTATGGAAAACCCTATGGCTTCAGCTTGAGAAGCTTTAACGGTATTTATACCAATTATTTCCCCATAATTATTTACTAAAGGGCCACCGCTATTGCCCGGATTTATCGAGGCATCTGTTTGAATTAAGTCTTGCATCAATACCTCACCTCTGCTATCTCTAACTACAACCGTACGGTTTAAAGCACTTATGATGCCTGCCGTAACAGTCCTCTGAAGGGCAAGTCCCAGAGGGTTCCCAATGGCTACCGCCAAATCCCCTACCACAACCTTGTCAGAATCTCCCAGTTTGGCAACTGTCAAATCAGGTGCATTTATTTTTATTAAAGAAAGGTCAAGTGCAAAGTCGCTATAGAGCCTGCGGGCTTTGTACTTTCTACCATCTGAAAGAAACACCGTGATTTGGTCGGCATTGCCCACTACATGGTCATTAGTAATTATATAGCCCGACTCATTTACTATGATACCGGAGCCTACCGCTTCCGTTTCCACCGGCCTGTAAAAAAAGTCATACTCTACACGAACTGTGGATATACCTACTACGGCGGGTGTCACTTCTCGTGCTATGACCGGAATGGCTGCTTCTTGGACCTGGACAATTTCAGAAGTTTCCGATTTTTGTTCATGTCTTGACTGATGATTGCCATAAATGATAGATGTAGTAATAAAAGTAGCTGCCAGTGCTCCAACAAGGGCGCTCAAGACAGCTACTGCCAGTATCTTCTTAATATCCGGTCGGGACCACCTGCTATTGTGCTTTCCCATGAAACACACCTGCTTTCTATGGATTAGGCCCTGACCGGTTATGCTATTCTCCTTCGCCCTCGCTTACATCTTTTTCCGTAATGGTAATCAACTCATATTCCTTAGTACCCATACCAAGCTTGCATGCAGCATCAATGTGAAGCTGGGCATTTTTACCGGTCACGGCCTTTAATATATTATCCCCCTTTTTAACATTTTTATCCGCAGCTTTTGATTGGGCAAGTGGTGCTGCACTGTTTATCATGTCTATGGCAGCTTGGTCGATAGCCACCGGGTCGAAAGACAGTAAAACACCCTGATCCTGCACCAGTGGAGTATCAGCCATGGGCATACAATCACATTCGGGCTGAACTTCTGTGATAAAATTTATGTATAGGATTCTGCCTTTTTCAAATGTCGATACTACAGCATGTGCCGACTCAGCTAAGCCTGCTTGAAAGCCCTCTTCGGTAATTGGGGCAATCAGTGCCTTTGCTTCACATACTCGAGAGCAGCGGCCGCATTTTACACATATGGATTTATCTATAACTATACAGTCATTCATCAGCTTAATGGCACCGTGCGGACAGACATCCACACATTGTCTGCAGCGTATACACTTATCATCAAGCCAAATGAGATGTTTGTTTTCTTCAAAATGTATCCGTCCTCTTTCAGCTTCACCGCAATTGTCCTTACAGCTTATGCCGCCCATCCCCAGATTTTTAATGGCACCGCCAAATCCCGATTGCACATGCCCCTTACAATGAGATACTACTATCATTGCCGGTGCATGGTATATAGCCGAGGCAACTCCTATCTCTTTTAGAATCGGACCGCTTTTAACCTTTACCTGGTCTTGGCCGAAGATGCCATCTGCTAAAATAACCGGCGCTCCTACAGACAGATGGTTTATACCTTCCATATTGGCCACATCCAAATACTCCAGCCCCGGAATTCTTACAGTATCGGTAACAAACGGCTTGCCGCCTACTTCCTTTACCTTGTCCACGACTTTTTTCAAAAAAATCGGGCGTACGATGCGATGTGCTCCATAAGAGCCGAAGTGAGTCTTAACAGCAACATAATCTTTTTCATTGATAAATTCTTTAAAATCAATCAGATTAAGTATCTGCTCAAACTTTGCCACAAAACTGTACTTAAAATCGTAGCTCTTTACCCTAGCATTTGCAAAATAAATTTTTTTTGTCATTGTAAACCTCCTGCTTGAAATTATATATTTTTAACAAAAAATCAATCTTAATATGTAAGTTGATTAGAGTTAGGATTTTTTAAATCGCTTTAGCCGATTGCTAAAAATCTATCCTGCTATTAGTTTCGATTACTGGGTAAGCATTATTAATAATTCCACAAAAAATCCTCCAATCCTTCTTTATGCATTTTATCGACATTATGTTAGTATTTTCTATTTCCCGGGCAATAATTCGTCAGATATATTGCATCAAGTAAAAAGAGTACATCAAAAAAGCAGCTAAGCTGCTTTTTTGGAGAAGCCGGGTTCTCTATGGTAACGGCTAATTAGACCGATACCTTCATCATGTTGCTCATTGTTCCATTTCACCTGTATAAGCATTTACATAATAAATATCACCGTCATTTAGCTCTATTTTCCACACCGGAGCCACCTGCCAGCGATTGGCATCATAAAGTTTAGAATAATATCCCTGCTGAACTCGAGTTATTGATATTTGATTTTCAGCCTGAACCTCATTAATAACCCTCATAATAGCTGTGAGAGGTGAAATAACACCTCGTTTTTTACCTATATAGCCTAAAGGCTTGAGCCAGCACTGATAATAGGTTTTAATTCCGGAAGGCGTAACAAGCATTGTTACATAGCTGTTATCTATGAAAAAATTGTCGTAGTAGCGGACATACTCTAATAAGTAACCTTGGCTTTTCTCGTCATAGGTAACCTTGTCTAGTACCGCATCTGCCGGCATACTACCATGATTTTTAATAAAATTTGCCGCTTCGTTTTCTGCTTGTTCTTTTGTAAGATTTGGCCATATTATTTGGTCCTCATTATTGAAATAAGTAATAAATCCGTTATCCGTAATTATAAGTTGCTGCTTTTCAAAAGTATAGATTCTCCCGTCTTGAGTCTTGTTAATTTGCGGCAGTGCTTTTTTTCCAAAAAAACTTTCTAAAGCCTTTTTTTCATCTACCTTTTGAAAACTCACTTCTAGCAAAGACTGAGGCCTTCCCTCTTTTAAATCATCTACCTTTAATATAACGCCTCTTTCCATTAAATACTGTTTGATTTCGAACTGTTGGCCTGAAGTAAGTTTAAATTCAGCCATGGGCTTTTCTTTAAACCATAAGTTAAATACCAAAAATACGTTAAGTATTATAAATGATGCAACAAGAATAGCAATCGCTTTTTTCCATTCCAAAAATATCACTCCGAAAGGTCCTGTATGATTACTTCCATATCTGCTGTTTTAATAACCCATACAGGTTTTAGCTTTTCTCCCTCAATCATGTATCCGGGGTATATATCATTTACAGTCTTTATATTTTTAGTGGATACTGCAGCATTTAATGCTTCCACAGGCGTCATAAGATCCCTTATTCCTTCTTGCTTTATGGACCAAGCTACATCTCTATAATAATTTTTTACCTGGTTTCCTTCAACAGCTATTACAATATAATCATCTGAATTTACAATCCTAAAGCCATTAACTCTGATTTTGAATCTAAAAATATACGTCGTTGAACCCTGTGATTCGCTTTTAGCTTCATATGAAGCTAGGTAACCACCTTCTGGCCATCCGCCGTGTGAAGCCACAAAATCTATTGCTGTTTTGAAAGCCTCATAAAGATTTTGAGTTTTACGCTGTTCTTGAGTAACAGGAAAATTATATTCAATTGATCCATCATCATAAATCCTAAGGCCCTGCTGACCATCAGTATATATTATAGTGCCGTCTCTTTCTTCAATTCTACGTGTCACAGAAAAGTCCATGAAAAATTCAGACGCCACTTGTTCTTCCAAAATCGTTTCCTTTTTTAAAGAATACATAGGAAGCTCATACGGCAACAGCGAAACATATACATCACCATTTACCTTGAGATTTACATCTGCCGTAAGGCTGGCAAACATGGGAGGACTCGAATCATTTATTTCCTTGATAAGGCCGGTAAGTTCAGCATCACTGTCACCTTTGCCTACTTTATAATAGCTTCCGTCACTGTCCGTCAAATAACATAAAAGCTCGCCATCGCTAACCAGTATAAATGAACGGATTAACTTCCCGTCTATTATCGATGTATCACCCGCACTAATATCAAAAAGTTGCTTTATGAAGGACGGCGGTAAAGGCGTAGGAAAGAAAACCTCCAAGCCTTTTTTATGCGTAAAATACTCTTGCTTTATATTAGTCATTGGCTCCGGACTTATCGTCCACTGCGAAGCCAAAAGTTTTTTAGAAATAGCCCAGGTCTTATCATACAAGGGCGATGAAGGTTTTAAAATGGTGTTAAAAGAATTGCCTAAATAAACCAAGATTTTTTCAGGACTGACGGCGCTAATCGGGTCTATGTTTTTTTCATACTGCACCGTTCTTGCGGTTCCCAGATGCCCGGGAACCCCAGACCAGATGTTAAATGAAAGAAAAAGGCTGATGGCCACTAGCAGGATAAGAGTCCAGCCCAGGATAAAATCCTTTGACAATGGCAACACCGCCTTTTATTTAAGGATGAGAAATGACTTGAGAGTCTGTATTAGGGACCCAAGTTCCGGTAATTCTGATCCGCTTTCAAGTTGATATACCTTGCGCGAAACCGTTTCGGTTTCTCCTGATGGGAATAAGGCTTTTACGGTAATAATATTTTCTTTGGAAGAAATAGGTGCTTGTGTTACAAAAACACCTGCAGCCCCTACCGAAAGTTCCTTTTCCTCCTTACGCCCGTTTATGAGCACACTGACCTTGGAATTTGGCACGGTTTCACCGGAAATTAAAACTTTGTCTGCGGAAGTCATATAGTTATCCTTGGGTTCACTTAATTTTATAAAATTTTTAGCTTCATCGGCTTTAGCCGAGGGAGAGAAAAGTATTAAGATAACTAAAAGCATTGCCAATACTGTTGCGGTTTTTTTCATGCCAATCTCCCTTTCTTGAATAAAAAAACAAAAATATACCGGTCTTGCTTTCCCTAATCTATCTATCTTCTTATAGTTTAAATGACCAACATTACAGAATTATTACAGACCTATTAAAAATAAGTTACATTTACTTAATTTGTGCTTACTAATTGGCCTGATATGGCCGGAATTTGTATAGTTACACTTGTGCCTTTACCAAGCTCGCTACTTATGCTAATTTCACCGCCATGTGCTTGTACTATCTCTCTTGCAATTGAAAGGCCCAAGCCTGTTCCACCCATTTCCCTGGATCTGGTCTTATCTACTCTATAAAACCTTTCGAAAATTCGGGGAAGGTCTTCTTTTGGTATGCCAACACCCGTATCTTTAAAGGTTATTTTTACCATTTTCCAAGCATACTCTATATCAATATATATTTTACCACCTTCCGGGGTATATTTATAAGCATTACTTAAGATATTTTGAAAGACTTGCTCAATTTTATCATTATCTGCAAAAACTTCCGGCAATTCTTCCGGTATATTAGCCTTTATCATCTGGCTTTTTCTTTTGATACTTACATCCATTTTTGTTATAACATTTTTCAATATGGTTCCGACATCTATCGGTTTCATATCCCATTTTGTTTCCTTATTGTCAAGGCGTGAAAGCTCTAATAAATCGCTTACTAATCGCGTCATCCGATCGGCTTCATCATTTATAACACTCATAAACTGCCGCGATATCTCAGCTTCTTCCAATGCTCCATCAAGAAGGGTTTCAGCATAGCTCTTAATAGTAGTAAGAGGAGTTCTAAGCTCATGTGATACATTAGCCACAAATTCCTTGCGCATGGCTTCAAGTCGATGCTGTTTTGTTATATCTTGAAACACAAAGACATGCCCTACAATTCGGTTTTCTCGTCTTAAAGGAGCATAGATGGATTTTAATATGGCATCCTTGGTTTTGATAAGAGTTTCACTATTGTCAAAATCATTATTCAAAAGCTGCTTCATGTCAATATTTAATAACCTGC
This sequence comes from Tepidanaerobacter acetatoxydans, assembly GCA_022840405.1. Taxonomy (GTDB): domain Bacteria; phylum Bacillota; class Thermosediminibacteria; order Thermosediminibacterales; family Tepidanaerobacteraceae; genus Tepidanaerobacter; species Tepidanaerobacter acetatoxydans_A. Next base: position 8,561 of record JALHJR010000034.1, on the reverse strand, counting down.
TCAGTTCCAAAGAAAAATTTTGACCGTTGATACTTTCATCCAGTGACAGCATCTGCCTCGCAACAGGGTTTATATGTATGACTTGCCCCTCATCATTTAAGGCAATAACGCCATCGGCCATATTTATAAGGATTGCCTCCATCTTTTCTTTTTCGTCAGATATCTCTTCCATGGTTTCCTTAAGACGAGTAGTAAGGAAGTTAAACATGTTCGTCAGCTTTCCTATTTCATCGTCGGATTTGACCTTTATATGCTGGTCAAAATCTCCCTGGGCCAGTGATGCAGCTCTCTTAGTAACTTCCTGAATTGGGCCTGTTATGGTCTTTGACAGAGCAAATCCAACTAATCCTGTTACTACAAGACTTATAAGAGTAGCCGTAAGCAATATGGTTTTTGTGCTGGCAATAGTATCATATATGCTCTTCATCGATGATGTAAGATAAATAATACCTACTACCGTATCGCCGTTTTTTACCGGATACGCACAGTACATATAAGGGATTTTACTTTTTGGATCAACTCGCATATCCTTTGACGGAGTTCCGAAAGAAGCCTGTGTTATTTCAGGAGTCAGGAGTCTGGTATTCTTTTGAAATCTCGTATCATCAGTAGATGTTATGATACTTGCAGAGCCGTCAAGAATAGCAATACCCATCTCTTGGCCAAACCCTTTAATAACATCGCTTATATCTTGCGGCTGAGGAACTGGAGTCAAGTGCCTTTCAATATAACCGGAAATTAGCTGTGCTTTGCCATCTAAGGTATTGGCAAGGGTATCTATATGATATTTCTCCAAAGACTGAACCATGAAAATTCCAACTACCTCCATGGCCAGTAGTATCAGCATAATGTATATAACGACCAGTTTCCACTGGATGCTCTTGAACATTCAGCACCACCTATTGCTTCCTAAAGTAGTAGCCCACACCTCGTTTAGTAATAATATATGTAGGGTTGGCAGGATCGTCTTCTACCTTTTCCCGAAGTCGCCGCACTGTTACATCTACAGTGCGTATATCCCCATAATACTCATAACCCCACACTTCCTCTAAAAGTTTTTCGCGGGTAAAAACCTGTCCTGCCTGAGTAGAAAGATATTTAATTAATTCATACTCGCGAAAAGTAAGATCAAGCGGTTTCCCCCTTTTTCTTACTACATAACTTTTTAAATCAAGCTCCAAATCTCCCAGTCGTATAATTTCTTCTTCGCCGCCGGGCTCAGAAAGAGCAATCCTTCTCAAATTGGCTTTTACTCGAGCCATAAGCTCTCTCATGCTGAAGGGTTTTGTAATATAATCATCTGCACCAAGCTCTAAGCCTAAGACCTTGTCTACTTCCTCACCTCTGGCTGTCAGCATGATTATCGGGCTAGTAATTTTTTCCCTAAGTTTCTTGCATACTGAAAAACCGTCCTGCTTAGGCAGCATAATGTCCAATAGTATTAAGTCTGGATCTTCTTTTAGGGCAATGTTTATAGCCTCATCACCATCATAAGCCGCCAAAACATTATACCCCTCTTTAGAAAGGTTGTATCTTAAAATGTCTACAATGGGTTTTTCATCATCAACCACTAAAATCTTCTCATTCAAACACAGCACCCCCATTACTAACTACATTCGCCATAATTCGTTATTTTCCTCCCGTATCAATTTGAGCAACCTTTCGAAGGAAAATACCCTCTGCCGAATCACCGCTTTTAAGGTACAGCATTATTCTTTTAAGCTCATCAATGCCACCGCTGCCCGAAAGAAATTCAGTCATTTCAAGTGCTCCCAAGTATGCCTTAGGTACATTTGAGAGTTTATCAAAACTATACATGATATCCTCATAAGCATAGTCAAAGCTCTCATCAATTTCGAAATCTTCTTCAAGGGTATAACCTGTTACTCGCTTTTCTTCATACTGGGCCACTCCCTCTGTAAACCAGCGGGGACAGTTGCCTTTAGTCATAGTATCTACCACAAAATGAGTGTATTCATGAACCATGGGGCCTTTATCAAAGAATACCTTCTTTATATCCTGAGTTTCTTCAATCCACCCATCCGGCGACTGAACATAGATAACACCTCTATAGTAAACCCCTTGAGTATTTTCATCTTTTGGCCAATTGAAAGCGGATTGAAGGCTTAAGCCGTCCGGGAAGACCACAATGGGCAGCTTATTTTTTGGATAAAAATCAAAGTCTTTCCCCACAAGGTCATAGGCTTTCTCAGCTGCATTTACAACAGCCGGTATGCTATCCTTGCTTTCAGGCTTAAAAAGTATAATAAAATGTGATGTTGCTACAGAATCAAAACCCTTTAATTTAAATGCAGCAACAGATATTGGCGCATAAAAATAATAAACTCCTATAATAATTATAACACATAGGAGCACAATTGCAGTAAGCTTTTTTCTCAGCATTGTCTTCCCCTCCCCCCCTATCATTATATTAGAGTTCGACAAAAATTTCACTGGAAATCATATTCACTGCCACTGTTATTTACCAGATTATATTCATAAAAAAATAAAGTATTTATGCGTTATGTTAGACAAGTAAAATCTGAGGCATAAGAAAAAAGCGGCTATTTGCCGCATTTTAAAAAGGGGGGATCGTTTTGTTGTTGCTGACTGCTTAATTCTTATTATAAATGATTATTATTAAGGAATTATTTCATTTATATTACAATCATGTTACAAATTACTGGTTTTATCGACAATGGCAGCTTTATTTTAGATTGAAATTACCTTTTATGGTACAGGCGTTTTTTTATGCATGTCAGTTTTGCATTTTTTAGATTTTTTAGCAGGAATTCAATGTCAGTTACACAAAAATGTTTTTTAAAAATTCCTTCTCTTAGGACTGAATTATATGAATAGTTCTCTCAATCAATACCATTCGCACTCCCGTAAATATAATTATGAGTTTTACAAAACTGACCTTTTTCTGCGATTATTTGCTGTGTTTGCCCATCGCAGGTTGTATAATCGGATTTTTTATGAATATTTATGCATATATCTTGCATTTTTATAATATAGGTGTATAATATTATATATTTCATTTTAATCAGAGCTATTCTTCTAAAGTGTTTAAAGCGTTGATTTTAATTTAATTATAATTTAGGGGGTTTTATAAATGAAGATTAAAACTATTATCATGGGGGCAGCAGGCAGGGATTTCCACGTATTTAACACGTATTTTAGAGATAACGATATGTATGATGTGGTAGCCTTTACCGCTACGCAAATCCCCAACATTGAAGGGCGGAAATATCCTTCGGTTTTAGCGGGCAAATTGTATCCCGACGGAATTCCCATTTATCCTGAAGAAGCACTTCAGTCTTTAATCAAGGAGCATGATGTAAGGCAGGTGATTTTTGCTTATAGCGATATTGCACATGTAGATATTATGCACAAGGCTTCGACGGTCCTTGCCGCAGGGGCTGATTTTCGCCTGATGGGACCTCAAAACACTTCAATAAAATCATCAAAACCCGTTATTTCCATATGTGCTGTAAGAACAGGAGTCGGTAAAAGTCAAACCACGCGTGCTGTATGTAAAATCTTACAGCAGATGGGCAAAAAAGTGGTGGCAATTCGTCATCCTATGCCCTATGGCGATTTAAGCCAGCAAATATGTCAACGTTTTGCCTCCTACGAGGACTTGAACTTTCATAAATGCACCATCGAGGAACGGGAAGAATATGAACCACATATCGACAACGGCATCATCGTCTATGCAGGTGTTGATTATGAAGTAATCTTGAGAGAGGCTGAAAAAGAGGCTGACATCATTATCTGGGATGGCGGTAATAATGATTTTCCGTTCTACCACGCTGACCTGCATATTGTTCTAGCAGATCCTTTAAGGCCGAGCCATGAAATACTCTACCATCCGGGAGAAACCAATATAAAGATGGCCGATGTAATTATCATTAATAAGATTGACTCGGCTAATGCCAGTGATGTAAACGTCGTCAGAGAAAATATCGAAAAGGCCAATCCGAATTCCTTAGTTATAGAAGCAGCTTCACCTATAAGCATAGAACAACCGGAGATGATAAAAGGTAAGCGTGTGCTTGTAATTGAAGACGGTCCTACCCTTACTCATGGAGGCATGAAATTTGGAGCAGGTTTTGTTTCAGCAAAGAAATTTGGAGCCAAGGAAATTGTAGATGCTAAACCATATGCTGTAGGAAGTATAATGGGAACTTATGAAAAATATCCTCACCTAAATGTGATACTGCCGGCAATGGGCTACGGTGATCAGCAAATGAAAGAGCTTGAAGCAACAATAAATAATAGTGATTGTGATGTGGTATTATCCGGCACTCCAATAGACATAACGCGGATTATAAATCCCAATAAACCTGTGGTAAGAGTAAGGTATGAGCTTCAGGAAATCGGCCAGCCGGACCTTAAAACCGTTCTTGAAAAATTTCAGTAATCGATATATTTGTTTTCGGCATACTTAGCAAGCTCGAAGTATATAAAATGTTCTTTGTAAGTTGTAATGGCTTTTTAAGGAGTATAAAAAGTGCTGCTGCACATCGGAATAATCGTGCAGCAGCACTTTTATATTAATTATGTAGAAATATTTAAATCACATGATATTTGATTTTCCATGCAGTTATTTGTTTAAGTAATTCAATGGATTTACCGCACTTCCATTGACGCGGACTTCAAAATGCACATGGTTTCCGGACGCTCTGCCTGTAGATCCTACTGTTGCAATTTGCTGGCCTTTTTCTACCTGCTGACCTACCGACACGGTAATAGAACTATTATGGGCATAATAGGTTTCTATGCCGCCACCGTGATTTATTATAACCAGATTCCCATATCCGCCCCTCCATCCTGCAAAAGTTACTGTGCCGCTGTTAGATGCGCGGACTGGAGCACCTTTGCTCTGAGCAATATCGATTCCGGTATGAAATTCACCGCCTCTTTTTCCAAAGGGTGAACTAATTTGTCCAACTGTAGGCCAGGAAAATCTCCCATTGCCGCGGAAGGCAACTTCAGCTTTTGTACCCCTTGCAACGATGCGAGTTACGGGCTCTTTGACCACCTTTTCATCGATAACAGTCTGAGATACTTTAATACCATTTTTAAATACCGCTTCTGCAGCAATTTCCTTAGAACCTTTCTCTCCTGCCTGCTTTACCTTCTGATCCCATGTCCACAAGGAGTTATCTTTAACTACTTCGGTTTCATAAGGTATTTCCTCATTATATGTAATCTTCTTTACTACTGTAACATTTAGAAGTGGTTTTATTTCCGTTAGATTTATTTTTTCTCCTAAGGCTAATTCATTTTCAGACTTTAATTGAGGGTTTGCCTTTATCAAATCATCCAAAGACATATTCGTTTCCTGTGAAATAGACCAAAGACTATCGCCCTCAACTACCTCATATGTCTTGGTTTCTAAGGCTCCCTTCAGTATAAGATTTTTTGCTTCTTCTGCACTTAAGGTTTCTTTAGGGTATACATACCTTTCGATCAACTTGACTTTTTCGGCTACCTCTACTTTAATTAATTCTCCAGGTACTTGGCTTATATAATAGTTTTTCACTCCATCCAAGACCGTTTCTGCAGTAGCCTTATCTTTTACTATAGCAACTTCTTTCCCGTCTACTTCAATGGCTACCGCTTTTAGTTTATACGTCAAGGCCGATTCCAGTTTTTCAATCATTTCCTCTTCTGAGTCAAGCTTTTTCCCTAAAGCTCTTACCGGTGAAACTTTTATATCTTGAACAAATTCTATATCCGCACCAAGCTTATTTTCATATTTTTTTTGTAATTCAGTTTTGATTTCAGCTAATTTCTGGTGGTTTTTTACATTTCCTATTTTTTCGCCGCCAACACTTACTTCAAGCACAGAACGACTAAGAAGTGCTATTAAAACAGCGAAAGTAACGATGACACAACATCCGGCAAGCAATAAAGTTTTTGTCTTTTTATCGGTCTTTGCCTTCAGGTAAAGCCCTTTAAGGTTTTTAAAACTAGGCGTTTCCATTCACCCACTCCTTTCTTTTGCATATGGCGGAAAGTACAATAAACCCACTTTACTTTCCCCTAACACATGTAGCAAAGGCATTCCTGAAATATAGCACAACCTCAGCTTACATCTTGTAATAAATATTTAATATTTGCGTAACATATTTGTAATTTAACACACCACTATTATATTCTATGCAAATTATGATTTTCCTTCTTCTGATTTGAATTTTTTCTTATTTTTTCTACAGTAAAAGTTTCCAATTTCCTCTAAGCATTGATTAAGCGATATTGTATGAGTTTTTATTCAACAATTAAAAGCATATAAAAGTTAATTACAAATTTTATAGCCATCATCATAAATTTAAGTTGGATGATACCTCTCTGTAATGTCCCTATAAGATAATGATTTCCAATATTTCCATAAATATACCTATGAGGCCTTATCTAATATATCTGTGCTGCTAAGGCAATCATTTATATAGTCGGTCCAATCCACGCCTGTTACATGATTCAAGGCCTTTATAAAATCAGCGGTTGTGGCATTTTTATAAAGGTTTTGTTCAAAGTAGTACCTCAGTGCTTGCTGAAGTTTGCCTTTACCTATTCGCCCTTCTAAATCCTTAACCATTATAGTGCCCTTGTGATACACCGCAGCACTATAATCTTTCCAGTCTGCAAATTCCGACAGCGGTCTTAATATTGGTCCTGGCGTGTGGGCCGCTTCATACAGCTTATACGGGTTTAAGATGGCTTGTTCATAAACTTTTTGCCCATTCTTTCTGCCGTAAAAGTAATCATAATACAAAAGCGTAGAATACTCAGCCAATGCCTCATCCAGCCAAGCTTCCTCTACCTGGTTATTGCCTACAAGACCATACCACCATTGATGAGCTGTTTCATGCACCACTACATACTCAAAGAATCCGCTTGAACCGTAAAATTCATTGCCTATCATTACTAAATTTGGAAACTCCATACCACCTATGTAAAAATCTGAGGCAACAACCGAGTAATGTGAATATGGATATTTGCCAAAATACTCATTAAAAAACCCTAAGGCATTTTTTGCATATTCAAGGGCTTTTAAACCATATTTCTTATTTTCCCCTTCAAAATAATATGACATTAGTTGGGTATTGTCAACAGTGGCTGATTCTACTGCAAATTTATTGCTGCCAATCCAAGCAAAATCTCTTACGAGCTCAGTCTTAAAATTCCAAATTACATTGTTTCCTGCTTCCTCGATTTTTTCTTGTAAGCTGCCGCTTGCCGCTATCTTATAAGCTTTAGGTGCTCTTATGCTTACATCATAAAGGCCCATTTCACTGTAGAAAGGATCGCCTACGCAGTAATACGGATCTTTATGCCAGCCTTTTTCATCATAGACGGCAAGAATGGGATACCAATTTGCTAAATTAAAAGTGTTTTGCCCATATCCAAACCGTCCGAGAGCTGGAGGAATTTTGACATCAAACTCTATTGTAAGAACCAATTTATCCTGCGGCTCTAATGGTTTGCTGGGCATTACCTTCAATATCGTATTTTCAATTTCAAAATTTACTTTGGAATATTCATCAGAAATTTTTTTAACATATAAGTATCCCGGCTCAAAACCGTCAGGATATGCCTGCTGTATTTCTTCCTTTGGGAAGGGAGCATCATCAAGGGATTTGAATGTGTTTGGATACAGATGGAAATAAAGTTCCTGAAATGCTTTTGCTTTGTCATTGGTTATCGCAACCTTTTCAATGACAGCAATCCTTTTTTCTTCAGGATAAAAGGTCACATCCATTTCATACCGAGGGCAGTTTATCATAATTTCTTCGGTTATCTTTTGTATTTCCTTTTGGTGGCCTTTCTGAAAAAGCAAAAGGCTTAAGCCTATTATAACCAGTATAAATCCAATCCTAATTGCAAACTTTCTCTTTTTCACACTTCACTTCCCCTTCCTGTGCTTTAATAAACCATATAGATTTATTGCATTACTGCTCATTAGTTAATTTATTTACTCTTTTGATGTTTTATTCTGATTCAAAGCGATTGCCGATAAAATTAGCATCTGATAGACTTGAAAATTTAGCCAAAAAGGCTTCCACTTAAAAAGTGAAAGCCTTTTAATAAATGCTAAAGTATTAATCAGATACTCGGCCTATGGACAAAATAAGAGGTTTTGAGAAAATATCGATTTCCCAAAACCTCGATGTATCTTGATTGGAGCGGAAAACGGGATTTGAACCCGCGGCCCTCGGCTTGGGAAGCCGATGCTCTACCACTGAGCTATTTCCGCCCACTGAGTACTATTATAAAGCTGCTATTAGGTTTTGTCAATCCGTGGCTTTAAAGCTGATTTAATATTTAACTTAAATAGGTCGAAATCAACTTGTTGTGAATCATTTTTAAGAAATATCATAAAAAAACAAAACTACATAAAAAATAGTTTTGCATTACTCCATTTAGTATTTTACTTTTGTGGTATAAATAAAATGGTGACCCCGAGGGGATTCGAACCCCTGATACCGCCGTGAAAGGGCGATGTCTTAACCACTTGACCACGGGGCCACAAATGGTGAGCCATCCGCGAC